>CAZUZD010000045.1:0-26594 GCA_964624465.1 uncultured Isosphaeraceae bacterium | reverse complement strand
CACCGCCGCCACCGCCGCCACCGCCACCGCCGGGTCCACCGCCGCCGGCCCCGCCGCCACCGCCGCCACCACCAGCGCCACCACCCCCACCGCCGCTGAGCACAAGGTCGGTGACGAGGTTGGTGCCACCCGTGCCTGCTCGGCCGGCCTGGCCCGGCTGGCCGCTCTGGCCGCCTGGCGCAGCGGGGGCCGGGCCGCCGCCGCCGCCGGCCCACAGTGAACTGTTCAGGCCCCAGATTCCACCGCCGCCGGCCGTACCGACCTGCGAGTTCGAGGTCGGACCGCCGTGGCTTCCGACCTGCCCCGCACCCCCGCCGCTGCCACCCCCCTGCGCGTTGTTCAGGGCGGCCGAGCCGCTCAGTCCGCCAGTCCCGGGGCCGCCGTCGGTGCCCGGCTGGCCGTTACCGCCGGCGAGACCGTTGCCGCCGCCGCCGCCGCTCTGAAATCCGTTCCCGGAGCCGCCGCCGCCACCGCCCGGGGCACCGCCGCTGCCGCCGCCACCGCCCACGCCTCCCGACCCTCCGCTCAGGCCCATCGCACCCGCACCGCCTCCGGGGGTTGGCCGGATCAGGGTGACGGCGTCCAGGAAGGCGGTGTTGTCGCCCCCGGCGCTGTCGAGCCCCCGGAAGGTGATCGTGTGCGTGCCGGCCACCACCGTGAACGCGGAGGTGACAAACGTCTGGTATGAGGTGCTGACTGGGACCACGGTCGCGACGATCTGCTCCTGGCCCGTACCGGCGTCGATCACGACCTGGAAGTCCTGGTGGGAGCCCCCGTTGTTGCCCCGCTGGGCCGCCAGGAAGCGGACCTGGTAGGTGCCGGCAGGCAGGCCGGTGAGCTGCTGCGTGATCGTGCCCTTCTGCTGGAGGATGCCGACCTGGACGCCTTCCGGGGCCGGCGCGTTGCCCGCGGTGAACCCACTGCCGTTGCCCGAGATGCCGGCGCGGCTGTCGTTCCCGAACGTCCAGCTCGAGCCACCTGGGCTGTAAACGAACTGGCCTGCACCGACCACCGGCTGCTCGAAACCCGGGTCAGCGAGGATCGGTTCGGAGTTGCCGGCCGACGCGTCGAGGACGGTCCCCTCCGCCACGGCTACATCGCCTCCGACGACGAGCCGGAACGCCGCTGTGCCGACCACGACGATCCGCACCGCGGGGATGCTCAGGTCGCCCGGCACGATGAATTCCGCGACGCCGTCGTTCGCCCGCGCCCGGAAGGGCTGACCGAAGAGGGCGTGCGGGTCGTTATCGCCATCGCCCGTAACAGTCAGGCCGGTGGTGTCGATCAGGACCGTCGTCGTGGGATCGAACGAGGGCGCGGGGCCGGACGTCGACGCGGTCGGGGGGTTCGAAGGGTTCGTCACGACCGACGCGTCGGAGGCGACGGCCGTCGAGGATCCGAACCGGGTGCCCTCCACCAGGGCAAAGGTCGGACCGAACTGCGCGGTCGGGTTCGTGAACAGCGTCAGCCCGCCGGCGTCGCTCACCAGGACGTCCTGCACCAGGCTGCCGCCCTCGCGGAGCGAGACCGGCATGGCCGCAGCGAACCCGCCCGGCGTGGCGAACGGGGCCGACGGGCGGACCGTCGTCGTGCCGTTGAGGAGCGCGGCCACCACCACCGTGGCGTGCGTCGCGTCGGCTGTTCCGACATAGGTGATGGTGCTGCTGGCGCCGCCGAACAGGCGACTCACGACCAGCCGCGAGGCCGGGGCCGGCGCGGGAGCCGACACGAAGCGGGACGTGAACGCCGGGCCGAGGTCGATCGCCAGGGTGTGGTCCTGCGCGAACCGGGCCAGGTCGGTGATGCCGTCACCGTTGAAGTCGCCGGCAGCGAGGTCGGCCAGCGGCGGAGCCGCCATCACAACCGATGGATCCGACGGCCGGCGGGCCGCCGCGTCCCAGGTAAACGAGAACACATTCGTACCGGCCTTCGAGGCCGCCGCCGCGTAGAAGATGGGGGGGCTCGCAGCCAGGTCGACGGCGAGCAGGGCATCCTGGCCGGCGAGCGGGGAGGCCAGGACGGGCACCGCCGGCTTGAACCGTCCGAAGCCGTCGCTGAGGAGGACCACGACCCCGCCCCGGGCCGCGGCCACCATGTCGATGAGATGGTCGCCGTTGACGTCGGCGAGGATCAGGACATTCGAGCCGGGCGTGGCCGCCGGCGCCAGGCCGGTGCTCAGCGTGCTGACCGTCGCGGACCCGTCGGCGTGCGCGAGGCGGAGGATGACCCGGTCGCCGGTGAACACGGCGACGTCGGCGAGCGTCGGGTCGCCTTGCAGGGCGCCGACACGAATGCTGGCCGAGGCGCCCGGGGCGACGCCCAGCGTCCCCAGGTCGGGGGCCGGCACGAACTGCGCCGGACCGTCGAGCGGCGTCGTGCCGGTGGCGTTGCCGGGCAGGAGCGTCCGCAGGAAGCTGAAGTCGGCGGCGGAGTCGAAGTGGAACTCGCCGGGAGCCGACAGCGACCCGCTGGCGGTGGCCTGGCGACCCCCGACGCCGGTCAGCTCCACGGTATAGCCCGGCAGGCCCGGCTCGCCGGGGTCGTGGATCCCGTTCGCGTTGAGGTCGCTGAACAGCACGCCGCTGAGGCCCGTGCCCGCTGGCGGCGCCACGCCCTGCAGACCGAACGAGAGGCCGCCGAAGTCGGTTCGCTGGGTCGTATCGATGCTGTAGGCGGTGGTCGCATTCGTGAGCCGCGCCCCGGACGCCAACTGCACCGCGATCTGAGAGACACCCGGGGCGTCAAATTGCGTCGCCCAGTAGCCCTGAGCGTCGGTCTTGGCCACGGCCGAGCCCGCACCCGAGATGGTCACCAGCTGTCCTGGCAGGCCCGGCTCGCCGACGTCCTGCACGCCGTTGCCGTTCACGTCGACGTATACGACGCCGGAGAGCGTCACCGGGCGAATCAGCAGGAAATTGTCGTTGACCGACCACGGGTTGCCCGGGTCGATCGAGATGGCGTAGGTCTGCGTGCCACTCACGCTCAGGCCGTCGGGCAATTCGTAGCGGACGGTCGTGTCGTAGCCGGAAGCGGGGGTCGGAAACGTGTGGAGGAAGCGGAAGACGCCGTCGGCGCCCGTGACGACGTGCGGGTCGGTGGAGTCGAAACGGCCGTTCTGGTCGTCGTCGAGGTAGACGGTCACGCCCGCGATGCCCGGGTCGGCCAGCGTGCGCGTGCCCGTGGCGCCGAGGTCGCGGAGCACCCGGCCCTGGATCAGGCCGGACTTCTCGTAGGTGAAGACCTGATTCTTGTTGTCCTGGGTGAGATAGATGAAGGTCGTGAGCGAGCCGTCATCGCCCGCCTGCTGGAGTGGGGTGTCCACGGGGACGAAGCCCGGCTGCTTCTCCCAGACCTTCACGCGGTACCACGCATCGAGCGGGAGCTGGTAGAAGTTGGCGTGGCCGTTGGCATCGGTCAGCAGCGAGATCGGCTTCGCGGCGGTGTCGACGACGAACGCCACCGCGCCCGCCGCGGTCTGGCCCGAGACGGCGGGCTGCGACGGGGCCGTCGTGAAGGTGAACGTCGTGGGGCTGGGCACGGTTCTGACGTAGTAGGTCACGCCGTCGACCAGTCCGGCGGTGGCGCCCGCCAGTTGCTGGAAGACGAACGCCTGGTTGGTGGCGAGATTGTGCGGGGCCGCGGTCGTGACGACCGAGGTGGGGTCGGTCGTGGAGGCGGCCGCGACCGAGGTGACGAGGCTCCGGGTCACCGGGGCCGCCGTGATCAGCCAGTTCGGCAGGTCGTTGGCCGACACGGCCGGCACGCTCGACGGGTTGTCGACGTCGATCTGCGCGATGAGCTGGGGCTGCGGCAGCACCGACCTGCTGGCGTACAGGGGCGTGGTCGGGGAATGGACGCCGTCGGTGACCACGATGTACGGATACACCGGGAAGTCGGGCAGACCGTTCAGGTCGAACGTGACGGTCGCGCTCCGGAAGCCCTGGGCGTCGGCAACCGTGGCGGTCGGCAGGTCCGATGCGCGCACGGTGAGGAAACGCCGGCCGTCGGCCCCGGTCTGGTCGAAGTCGTAGAAGAAGTTGAAGAGGGTGGCCTTGGGGTCGGTCGTGCGGTACTGGAACGAGAGGGTGACCTGGTTCGGATCGGCCGCCGACAGGGGTCGGCCGAGCGCGTCCGTGGGCGCGGTCAACACGCTCAGCCCCTGCACGGCAGGCGGGGGGGAAGCAAACGTCGCGTGCCAGCCCTGCTTCGGATCGTCCGGGTCGTTCGACCGGTCCGGTTGGGGCGTGTCGCTCGTGAGCGTGAACGTGACCGGCTGGAGCGGCAGGGGCTGGTACGGGTCGAAGCCCCCCCCGCCGGGCACCGGGCTGGCCTGGAGGATCACGTTCCCGGGCCGGGACAGGGAGCCGGCGTAGCTGAACCGCACCCCGCCGACGTCGACGACCGACCCGTCGGTCGACCGGCCATTCCAGACGACCTTCGTCTCGCCGTTGACCGTCGCATAAAGCGCGGTCGTGCTGTCGCTGCCGGTGATCGCGAACTGGAAGGTGCCGGAGGACGCCGTGCTCAGGTCCTGCCGCAGGGCCGTGGCGCCGGGCGCGGGCGGCGTGAACGTCGAGTTGACCGTGTAATCCTGCTGATCGACCTTGGCGGGCGTGTCGTTGACGAGTTGCTGGATCGCGTCGGCCCCGAGCACCGAGAACTTGCCCGCGAGGAAGTCGTACTCGACGCCGATCTCCCAGAGCAAGAACTTCGCCCAGCCCGCGACCACCTGGGGCCCGGGGTTGATCTGTCCCCCGCTGGCGTTGAGCCCGCCCACGGTCACGCCGCCGGGGCTCGCCGAGAAGGAGAACTGGGTCCCCGCATCGTTGACGCTGGTGACGTAATACAGCTGCGTCGTGTCGAAGCCCGCCGGGTCCGGGGCCGCCAGGTACGTGAACTTGAAGGGGTCGCCGATCCTCAGGTACTGCCGGTCCGCCGTGGTGACAAGACCGGCCTGGATGATCGCGATCGTCGGTCGCTCGGTCGTCAGCTCCAGCGCCGCGCCGACCTGGCCCAGGTTGTAACCGCCGATGACGGGGACGAAGTCGGGCACGTTCATGTTGAGCGTGGCCAGGGCGTCAACCTTGCTCGGGGTGACCAGCGCGCGGATGTGGCCGTCGAGGAAGTCGGCGTAGAACTTCACATCCACGTCGAGCTGGTAGCGGCCGATGGCGTAGTTGGCGTCGAGCGAGGCCGACCCCGAGGCGAGCCCGCCGGCCAGGATCATCGACCCCGTGATGTCGATGTCGCCGGGGGCATACTTCCCCTCGGCCGTCACCTGGACCAGCGCGTAGCTGTTCCCCCCGACCTGGACGCTCTCGCCGAACGCGGCGCCGATCACGGCGTCGATCGAGACGTTGCTCTTGTCGAGGTTCTCGGCGTCGAGCCCAATGTCGGTGATGAAGCCGCCGGTGTCGAGGATCGGAATGCCCGGGTCGAGCCCGCGGAGGTCGACGGCGAACCCCTGCACGATGAAGGTGCCGTCGTGCTCGCCCAGGTCCAGCTTCACCGTGATCCGCGTGCCCTGGAACGACCCCTCCTTGAGCACCACGAGCGTCCCACCGACCAGCAGGTTCCAGTCCTGCAGGCTTTTCTCCCAGAACCCGATCGTCACGTCGTCGAGCTCGATCGGGCCGGCGATGATCTCGGGGATGACCAGCTTGAAGCCGTCGAGCTCCCAGTGTCCGGTCGTGGTGAAGACCTTCAGACCGTCCCCATCCCCCCCCTCGCCGAGCGTGACCGACACCCCCTTGAGCTGCGGCAGCGTGATCGTGCCGCCGATCAGGAAGTGGTTCTCGGGGTTGTTCGCTCCCTCGCCGTGGTAGCGGAGCACCAGGTTCTGCGCAGCGAGCTGGAGCGGGCCGATCTGGAAGGTGCCTGACGCGGTGAGCCGTACGTCCGTCACGTCCGGGAAGGTCAGCCCGTGCTCGGTGACGATCACCCCTCCCTGCGAGAGCTGCACGCCCACCAGCGAGACGCCCGCAGACCACCGGCCATTCGGGTCAGGGGTCTGATCGCCCACGGCGAGCGAGGCGTTGCCGGTGACGTTCACCTGCTGGAGTGTGCCGTCGGCCAGGAACGCACCCTGGAGCGTCAGGCTGAAGTCGTGGAGCTTGAGCGTGTCGGCGAACGTGACATTGTCGGCCGGCCGCGTCCCGGTGTCGCGGTTGACCCCCACCAGAGCCCAGAAGCTCGCCACGCGATAGTGACCCTGGCCGTCGTCGGTGAGGACCAGTCCGTCGTGGGTGGTGCCGTCGCCGAGCTTCGCGTCGAACGACGTATTCCACCCGGCAACGGCCAGCGCTGCGTCGCCGCTGACCTTCAGGGTGCCCACCTTCGTGGCCGGGTCGACCACGTGGGCCACGGCCAGGTTCGCCACGGTGACGTCGACGAACGGGGAGTCCCCCTTGCCGACCTTGATGTCGCCGCCGAGCACGAACGCCCAGTTCGGGATCGTGACGACCCCCGCGCTGTCCTGCGAGATCTCGAACCCGGGGACGGTGCCGTCGGACGAGCCGAGCAGCACCTGGAACGTGCCCGAGACCGCGTCACCGGCGGCGAACACGCCGTCGACCTGGCCGCGGATCTGGATGTCCCAGCCGTGCTTCGGGTCAGGCAGACTCCCCGGGGCGCCACCCTTGAACGCGAGGGTGACCTGGGCATCGCCCGACACCGCGAGCGGCCCCAGCTGGATCTTGCCCGCCGCCACGACGCTGCCCGTTCCTGCGTCGGCCGTCGCCCCGCCCACGGGGACCCCGTCGGGCTTGGTGGAGAACTCGAATTCCTGGTCGTTCGGTACGTTCCACACGTAGTACGTGACGCCGTTCTGCACGTTCTTCGGGTTGACCAGCCCCTCGAACGTGAACGCGTCGCCGACAGCGAGGTTGTGCGGGGTCCTGGTGCGGACGTAGGTGAAGAGGACCTCTTCGAATGACTCGACGGAGAACTGGCGATCGCCACCGAGTCCCACGGTGACGGTCACGCTGTCGGTGTTCGTGACGTGGTCGAGGAGCGAGAGCGAGCCGGTCTCGTCGATGGTGAGCGCCTTGCCCGCATTGCCGAGGCTGCCGCCGAGGCCGAACCGGAAGCCGGTGCCCCGGTAGGCGACGGATTGGGTCCCCTGGAAGGTCAGCAGCGAGCGGCTGACGGGCGCCTCATCGGTGAGCGTCATGGCGTTCGGGGTGAACGCGGCGGTGAGCCCCGAGCCGGTCCCCTCGGCGACCATGCCAATCGGGGCCGCGGCGACGAAGCTGGCGCCAGCGGGGTCCGCCTCGCTCCCCGGCACGCCCGCCAGGCTGTCGGCGAAGATCGTGCCGGCCCCCGACACGAGCTGGTACGCCCCCTTGATCGTGTCGCCGCCACCGGTCGTGTCGTTGCGGATCACGTACAAGCCGACCGACCAACCGAATGGGTCCGCCTGGCCCGGGTCGGGCGTGACGGTGACGACCCCACGCGCCAGCAGCTGGGGCTTGAACGGCCGGCCCGGGGTCTCGAGTCCGATGGCCGTCCAGTCGTCGGCGGTCTGACCGAAGACGAAACTCTTGCCGTCGGGGGAGGCGGTCCACGGGTCGGCGGAGACGAACAGGAGGTTACCCAGCTTGTGCGCGAGTTTCGGATTTGTGTAGTCGGGTCGGGGCTGGCTGAACGTGGTGATCCAGTCGCTGCCACTCACCGCCGGCGCCACGAAGGCCGAGACGACTGCCGCGCCGCCAGGCCCGTCCAGCACCACGCGACGCTCCAGTTCCTCGAGAACCAACCGCCGGAGCTGCCTGGAACGACGACGAGGGGCGAGAGCGGGGCGACGACTCATCGAAGGTGTCCTGCTGGGTGCTGACGGACCATCCCCTCGTGACGGCGCATCGGCCGTGCGCCGCATCGGGCTCGCGAGCGCTTCGCAGAAGTTGGGCTGCAAGTGAGGGGGAGCAAACGAAGACGGCCCGGTGCGGGGCCCAGCGGTATCGAAACCGGAACCTCATGTCCCGACTTCCGGTGTGATCAGCGAACGACCACCGATCGCCCACGCAGCCCTCGGAGTGTTCTCGTCCGTACCAGTTGCGGCGAATCGTCTGACGGAACGACACTGTCCCAATGCGAGAGCAAGAACCAGTGGGCGGGACCGATTCTGAAATTTCCGAATTCACAATTCGAGTGAATATTCCCTCAACCTGTCAAGCTTTCTTCCTGCCGAGCCAGACCCAGCACGACTTCGGCAAGTAAAACCCGGCGGCTCCTGGCCCTCGGTGCGGCAGAATCGAAGGTGCAATTCCGACCGATCCTGGCACCGTGCGAGGAAACCACCGCGTGCCCCCTCGATCGTCGGTCGGGTCGTCGGGGTCACCTCGAACCACCTGCCGGCCAGTCGCGGAACCGGCCGCCCGGCTCTGATCGCCGAGGTCCGGGCGGTGTTCGATGCCTCCGATCGTCCCGAAGCCGGGTGTTCGCTCTCGATCACCGTGACCAGGGCTCGGAGCATGGCCCCGAGCAGGCCGGGTGGCTGGTGACGAGCCTTCCCGAGGGCCTGGAGTCACCCGGACGCATTTTCGGCGGTCCTTCGGCCGGATCGATCGTTGACCGCGAGGTCCTCTCGCTCCATCCCGGCGGCCCGGATGGTCGGACCCTTGCCGAAGAGGAGATAGAGCACGGGCAGGGCGAGCATCGTGAGGAAGGTGTCGCACGCCATGCCGAAGACGACGACCGTCGCCAGGGGCTTCTGCACCTCGGCGCCGATGCCGGTGGCGAGCATCATGGGCACGAAGCCCAGGGCCGCGACCGTGCCGGTCATGAGCACGGGCCGGAGGCGGGCGAGCCGCGCCTCCTCGATGGCCGCGCGCCGGGGCATGCCGCGCGCGATCCGGTCCCGGATGGCGCTGACGAGGATGAGCCCTTCGAGCATCGACGCCCCGGCCAGCGCGACGAAGCCCACTCCGGCCGAGATGGTGAACGGGAGCCCCATGACATAGAGCCCGATGATGCCACCGACGCGGGCGAACAGGACGCCACTGAAGATCATGAGGGCGTCGCGGAGCGAGTGGAACGTGAGGTACAGGAGGCTCAGGATCAGGGCGAGGGCCAGGGGCACCACGACGGAGAGTCTCCGCTCGGCGCGCTGGAGATTCTCGAACTGGCCGCCCCATTCGATCGAGTAGCCCGACGGGAGCGTCACGCCGGCGTTGATGCGCCGCTGGGCGTCCGCGACGAACGACCCGAGATCGCGACCCCGGACGTTGGCCTGGATGATGATGCGACGCTGGCCCCAGTCGCGCTGGATGGTCGAGGGGCCTTCGGATTCCTCGAACTGGGCGAGCAGGGTGAGCGGCAGGCGCTGGCCGCTCGCGGTGGGGATCAGGATGCGCTCCAACGCATCCGGGTCGGACCGGAACTCATCGGGCAGGCGCACGACCAGGGGAAAGCGGCGCGTGGGTTCGAGGACCTCGCCCACCGCGATACCGCCCACGGCCTTCACGGCGCCCAGGACCACCGCGCTCGACACGCCGTAGCGGGCGAGGGCCTCGGTGTCGAGGACCAGCCTCAGGACCGGCAGGCCCGTCACCTGCTCGGTCGTCACGTCGGCGGCGCCTGCCGTGGCTCGCAGCACCGTCTCGACCTCGACGGCCCGGGCCTTCAAGATCTCCAGGTCTTCGCCGTAGAGCTTCACGCCCAGGTCGGCCCGGATCCCGGCCACCATCTCGTTGATCCGCATCTCGATGGGCTGCGTGTAGACGGCCCGCATGCCGGGGAGCACCTTCGTCTCGGCGGCCATCTGCGCGACGAGCTCCTCCTGGGTCTTCGCGCGCGTCCAGCGGCCGCGGTCGCTGAGCGTGATGAACACGTCCGAGAGCTCCAGGCCCATCGGGTCGGTGGCCACCTCGGCCGTCCCGGTCCGGGTCCAGATGTCCTCGATCTCGTCGGGGAACTTCCGCTTGAGATGGCCCTCGATCCGGGTGCCGTACCGGAGCGACTCCTCGAGGCTCACGCCCGCCAGCCGGACGGTGTTGATGACGATCGCGCCCTCGTTCAGGCGGGGCACGAACTCCGAGCCGAGGCGCAGACCCATGATGCTCGTGACGACCGTGAGAAGCCCGACGAACAGGAGCGTGGCGATCGGATGGTTCAACCCGAACCGCAGCAGCGGCCCGAAGAGCCGGTGGGCGGCGCGGTCCACGACAGTCGGTTGCTCGCGGATCGTCCTCGGGAGGCCGAGCGATGCCAGCACCGGCATGAGCGTGAGCGACAGGACGAGCGACGCCGAGAGGGCGAAGAGGACCGTCAGGGCCATCGGCCGGAACAGCTTCCCCTCGACGCCTTCGAGCGTCAGGATCGGGAGGTAGACGATCATGATGATCAGCTCACCGAACAGGGTGGGCTTTCGCACCTCGACGGCGGCGTCGCGGATGATGGCGAGCCTGGGTCGGCCGGTGCGGTCGTGGGCGAGGCGACGCACGCAGTTCTCGACCATCACCACCGAGCTGTCGACCACGAGCCCGAAGTCGATGGCGCCGAGGCTCATGAGGCTGCCGGCGATGCCGACTCGCTCCATGAGCGTCACGGCGAAGAGCATCGAGAGCGGGATGGCCGACGCCACGATGAGCCCGGCCCGGAGGCTGCCGAGAAACGCGAAGAGGACCGCGATGACGAGGACGGCCCCCTCGAGGAGGTTCGTGTTGACGGTCTTCAGGACCGAGTCGACGAGGCTGGTTCGCGTATAGACGACCTCGACCTCCACGCCTGGAGGTAGGGTCCGCCGCACCTGCTCCATTGCCCGGTCGAGGGCCTGGGTGACCGCGCGCGAGTTCTCGCCCATCCGCATGAAGGCGAGCCCCAGGACCGCCTCGCCACGGCCCTGGGCGGTCACACCGCCACGGCGGATGGCGTGGCCGATCGCGACCTCGGCCACGTCGCGAACGCGAATCGGGACCCCGCCCTGGCTCGTGATGACGATGTCGGCGATCTCCTCGGTCGTGGTCCGGCGACCCACCCCGAGCACGAGGCTCGCCTCGCCGGCGCGCACGACGGAGCCGCCGCCGGCGTTCTGGTTGTTGATCCGCAACGCCTCCAGAACCTCATCGAGCGTCCGTCCGTGCTAGGCGAGCCGGTCCGGGTCGACGCGGGCCTCGAACTGCTGCTCGTAGCCGCCCCAGGCGTTGATCTCGGCGACGCCAGGCACCCGGCGCAGCCGCGGCCGGATCACCCAGTCCTGGAGGGTCCTGAGCTCGGTCAGGTCGATGTCGGGGTCCTGGCTCGTGAGCAGGTAGTGGTAGACCTCGCCCAGCCCCGTGGCGACCGGGCCCATCGCGGGCCGCTCGATGCCCTGGGGGAGCTGGACCTCGCCGAGGCGTTCGTTGATCTGCTGCCGGGCGAAGTAGATATCGGTGCCGTCCTCGAAGAGGGCCACCACCTGGGAGAAGCCGAACTTCGAGACCGATCGGACCTCGCTCAGGCCCTTCAGGCCCCCGATCGCGGACTCGACGGGGAACGTGATCAGCCGCTCGGCCTCCTCGGGGGAGAGCTCGGGGGCGACCGTGTTGATCTGGACCTGGACCGGGGTCGTGTCCGGGAAGGCGTCGATCGGGAGCTGCCGGGCCGAGCGAACCCCCACCACGATGAGGAGCACGGAGAGCAGCAGGACCACGAAACGGTTCTTCAGGCTGAGGTCGATGACGGTGTTCAACATGGCGAGGGCTCCGGGTGCGGGGTCAGTCGCAGCACCCGGCCCCGATCGAGCCCTTCATGATCTCGGTCTTGAGCAGATAGGAGCCGTCGGTCACGACCTGCTGACCGGGCTTCAGACCCCAGCTCACCTCGAGCGACTCGCCGCGGCCGACGGGCCGCGCCCGGATCCGCTGGGGCCGGTAAACGCCCGGCGCCTCGGTCACGAAGACGAGGTCCACGTTCTCGTACTTCTGGACGGCGCGCTTCGCGACCGTGATGGCCGTGTGGGGCGTGCCAACCTCGATGCGAGCCTTGCCGAACTGGTGGGCCCGGAGCATCCCGCCGGGGTTGGGCAGCTCGGCCCGGACCCTCGTCGTCCGCGTCGTCTGGTCCACCTCCGAACCCACCCAGGTGACCCGGCCCTCGCGGGCGTCAGGGGCGTCCTCGGGCCCGCTGCCCATGACCGTGAAGGTCACCTTCTGGCCCGGCTTGACCTTGGCAACGTCGCGCTCGTAGACGTCGATCCAGAGCCAGACGGTCGTGAGGTCGGCCACGCTGTAGAGCTTGGTGGTGGGCTCGACGGCCTCCCCGAGCACGGCGTGGCGAAAGACGACCGTACCGCCGAGCGGTGTGGTGATCTCCAGGAGGGGCCGCGTGTCGTTCTCGGCGCGGATGCGGGCGAGGTCGGTGTCGTCGAACCGGAAGTTCCGGAGCTTCTGCTCGGCGTTCAGGAGGCTGGCCTGGGCCTGGTGCAAGGCGGCCCGGTCGGCCGTCACCTGCTTGGCGGCGACGGCCTGCGTGGCCTCGAGGGCGCTGGTGCGCGCGTACGTATCCCTGGCCAGCTCGTGGGCCGAGTGGGCCACGATGTACTGGGCCTTGGCGTTGCTGACCTCGGACGAATCGACGACCGCCAGCACCGCGCCCCCGCTGGCCGCCTGGCCCAGGTCAAAGCGGGCTTCCCGGAGAAAGCCCGAGACGCGCGGGTGGATCTCGGCGAAGCGGTTGGCGTCGTAGTCCGTCTCGGCGTTGGCGAAGAGCTCGTGAACGTGCTCCTGCTCGGCCACGACCACCGTCTTCAGGCCCACGTCGGACGCAAGCTCCGCCGACGCAAGCCGCACGATCGGCAGAAGCTTGCACCGGGCCAACCCGTCGGGCCCCTGCTCGCCAAACTCGGCGCAATAGCCGTCGTTGATCAGGTTGGCCGACGTCTGGTCGTCCCCCTTCTCGGCCTGGCACTTGAAGCAGAAGTGCCTGGGGAGGTCGTGCTCGCACGTCTCGATCTCGTGCTTCTGCTTCACGTCGGGGTGGCAGAGGGTGCAGATGTCCTCGGGGATGTTCCCGTGCTCGGGACAGAGCAGCAGCGTGTTCTTGAGCTCCGGGTGACAGATCGTGCAGAACTTCTCGGGCACGCCGTGCTCGTCGCAGAAGAGGCCCGAATCGGCCCCCTGCGCCTGCGCCGGGGGCTTCGCCCAGGCGGGCAAGAGATCAGGACGCAGGACGGCCAGGGCGACCCCGGTGATGGCGATGATTCCGACGGCGGCGACAGCGGCTGGGAGCGCTTTCTTCATGGCTTCCTCGGATGTTCGTGGTCCGTGCGTGGACCGGCCACGCACGAGCGTGGGCGTCACGCGGCTGTTTCGAGGCTCGGGTTGGCGCGTGTGATCTCGAACGGCCGGAGCGTCACGGGGCGGTCCCCGCGCGTCATGGCCGCGCCGGTCACGCGGAGCGAGCACTCAACAGCGGAACACGGCCAGCAGGGCGTGCAGTCGGACGCGCCCGAGCCAGTCGTCCGGATTCGCGGGCAGCGAGCCGTGCGACGGGACCTTGAGAACCGGGCGCAGCCGCGACTCGAAGCTCACGGGCCGGAGGGCCGCCGGGTGCGGGAGCACATGCCTGGCGTTCGAGTCGTCGGCCTTGAGGGCCGTCCCGCTACAGAGGCAGCTCTCGAAGTCAGCTTCCCCGGGCGCGCCCGGAGCCGGGGGCTCGGGACTGTCCGAGCACGCTTCGGTCTCGTGCCCGGGGCAGCACGGCGCCTCAGTAGCCTGGCACAGGGCCGGGCACGCCACCAGGAGAGCGATGAGGATGTACGTGCAGAACGTCCGCAAATGCCTGCCCAAAGGAGTTGGCCGGGATGATCCTTGTCAGCTTAGGGTTTTCGGCGGTTGGGTCAAGGCCGTGCCCGGCCCGGAGCGGCTCGTCGTTCACGGCCGTGGCCGGTCGTCCTCTTGATCGCAAACGATCAATCCGACGAGATCGGTGCGGCCGAGCCGCGGCAACGTGCTTGGAGGCGTCCGGTCCGGATGCCGATCACGTCGCATCCCCGCTGCCGGCAGGTCGCGACCCCGTCAGACCCGCTCGAGGCACCGGCGGCCCGCCGCGATGTCCCGGCCGTGGCTGGTCCTGCGCCATGATGATCGCGTGACGGACTCCACGCCTCGCACGACGTGCGGTTCGAGGACGGTGTGGGCGAGCGCCGGCGGCTTCTGGAGCAGTGCGAGTCGACCCGCTGCTGCGGCTGTCCACCGGCAGCTTCAGTGCCGAGGGTGTGTTGGCCAACGTGCTGGAACTCGACGCCCGAGCCGCCTGCGATCGGCCCTGGACCGAGACCCTGCGGGTCGGCACGACCGAGGGCGCGCTCCAGGCGGTCCTCCAGCGACTCCGACAGCGGTATCGGGCAATCCTCCGCGAGCAGATCGCTGCCACGCTGGCCGACCCCGATGCGGCGGCCAGCGACGACGAACTCCGCCAGCGGATCACGGCCCCCACAGGCAGACCGGCGGGGGCAGGATTTCCCCGCGCGACAGGTTCGGCGAAAGAACCGTGATACCAAGCGCGTGGACCCGCCATCCCCGACCGGGAGGGCTGACGATGGTCGCTGCCGCCCCCGACCGTTGCTCGAGCTGCGGTGTCGTGCGCCCTGCCGACGCCCCCGCATCGATGGCGAGATCGCGCGGGGTGGGTTGGGCGAGGTGCTCAAGGGTCGCGACCCCGACCTCGGCCGCGGCGTCGCCATCACGAGGGCCGGGCGCTGGCCATCGGTGACAGAGCCATGGGCGGGACTGCTGGCGCTGGCGGATTGGCGTAGAATCGCGTCCCTGGCGAAAGAGGGCCCGCGGATTCCAGCACAGGATCACTCCGAGTGCACGTCGATCGACTCGATCCCGAGGTGTCGGCCGAGCGGCTGTACCGCCGGGCGCTGCTCATCATTCTGGTGCTGATCCTGGGCAACCAGTTGCTGGTCCAGCCCTCGCTGATCAACGTAATGACCGATGCGCCCCGGATCAATGTGGCGGGCCGGCAGCGCATGCTCAGCCAGCGCCTGGCCAAGGCGGCGCTGCTGGTGGAGCGCGGCGAGCCAGCGGCGCGGAAGGAAATCGGCTCCCTGATCGGGCCCTGGACGGCCGCCCACGAACAGTTGCGATGGAATTCGACGGGTACGGGCTGGTTCGGGCCGGACACGGCGGCCATCCGCGCAAACCTCGACGCGATCGAGCCCGAGTATCAAGCGCTGCACACCGCAGCCCAGCGGCTCGCTGATCGGGTCAGACCGTTGGGTGGGGATGCCGACGAGGTGGCAGTCATCCTGGCCCATGAGTCGGCCTATCTGGAGGGGATGGATCGGGTCGTCGGGCTGGTCGAGCGGGCGGCGCAAGCCAGGGTCTCCACGGCCCGAGCGATTGGCTGGCTGCTGACCGGCCTGACCCTGCTTGGCCTGGCGGCGATCGGGCGGTTCATCGTCCGGCCGGCGGCGCAGTTGATCGAGCACCAGTTCGAGGCGCTCCGACGCGGTCGCGACGAGCTGGAGGGTCGGGTCCGCGAGCGGACCCTGGCTCTGGAGCAGGCCCAGGAGCGGCATCGCCGGCTGCTCGACGAGTTCGGCCACGTCCAGCGCACCAGCGCCGTCGGAGAGCTGGCCTCGACCCTGGCTCACGAACTGAACCAGCCGCTCGGGGCGATGGCCAACTACGCCGAGGGTTGCCGGATCGCCCTGGAGCGGCCAGAACCGGATCTGGTTGGCGTCCGGGTGGCGCTGGACCGGCTCCAGGCGACGGCGCTGCGGGCCGGTCGGATCCTCGATCAGGTCCGCCGGTTCGTCCGGGGCGAGGGGCCGCGGCTGGAATCGTTCGATCCCAACGGCACCGTCCACGACGCCGTCGCCATCCTCGGCAGCGCCGTCCAGGATGCCGCCGTGAGCTTGCGCCTGGAACTGGCACCGGGCTTGCCTTGGTTAGTCGGTGATCCGGTGCAGATTCAGCAGGTGCTGGTGAACCTGACCCAGAATGCCTTGCAGTCCCTTGTCCCTTCGCAAACCGAGAAGCCGACGCTGGTTATCTCGACCCGACCGCTGGAACCGACCGGGGTCGAGTTCACCGTGAGCGACAATGGACCGGGCATCGAGGCCGAGCGCTTGCCGAAGGTTTTCGACGCGCATTTCAGCACCCGTGCCACGGGGATGGGCATGGGACTGGCCATCTGTCGGACCCTGGTGGAGGCCCATCATGGACGGATCTGGGCCGAATCGGAACCGGGCGTCCGTACGACCGTCGGATTCCGGCTACCTGCCGTCCGGCCCGACGCCGGGTGAGCCGACGGTCCACGTCGTGGATGACGATCCCGACATGCGGGACTCGCTCCGCTGGCTGCTCCACACCGTCGGCCTGCGGTGTCGGACCTACGACTCGGCCGAGGCGTTCGCCAGGGATGGGACGATCGACGGACCGGCCTGCCTGGTGCTCGATGTCCGGATGCCCGGCACCGGCGGTCTGGAACTCTTCGAGGCGCTGGTGGCGCGAGGGCTGGCGACGCCGGTGCTGTTCATCACGGCCCACGCCGATGTCCCGATGGCGGTGCGTGCAATGCAGTCGGGGGCCGTGGAGTTCCTGGAGAAGCCGTTCAACGGCCAGGTGCTGCTGGACAAGATCCAGCGGGCGCTGCGATTGGATGCCGCCCGGCTGGCGCAGCAGGCGAGCCGGCAGGGGACCCGGGGCCGGCTGCAGTCGCTGACGCCCAAGGAGCAGGAGGTCCTGGAGGGCATCCAGCAGGGCCTGCTCAACAAGGAGATCGCGGCGCGGCTGGGGATCACGGCGCGCGCCGTCGAGCTGCGGCGTGCGAGCCTGATGCGGAAGCTCGCCGTGAACTCGCTGCCCGAGCTGCTGCGGCTCACGATCGCTCAGGGCGACGACCGCCAGGGACCGCCCACCCCGGCGCCACAGCCTCGCTGACCGCCTCGAGCAATGCCGCTCGCGACGCCTACCTTCTGGGCGATGGTGCCCTGAGTTTCGTCAGCCTCACGACCGGGCGAATGGCTTGACCCTTCGGTTCCGCGAAGGGTTGTCGGAGCGCGGCCTGCGCGGTTCCGCAGAATGGGGCCCGATCGGCGGCCACGGCATTCTCGCTGCGTTCTGAACGCCCGCAGTCGAGGTCGGACCGGTCCCTCTCCCGGACAGATCCGAGCGCGACGACCCGTGCCCGGGTCGCTCCGAACCCTTCGTGGGGGCGCTCAGATGGAATTCGTCGGAGAGGGTTTGACCCGGATCGGGTCCCGACCACTGGCGGTGCTGGAGCGTGCGGCCCGTCGTCTGCCGCCGTCGTCACGGCTCGACGCGCTCCTGACCGAGCAGGCCGACCTGACGGCCGTCGAGCGGTTCGCCCAGTTCCACGAGGCCGCCGTCGAGCCGCTCCAGGCGGCCTACTACGAGGCCCTGCTGCCGGCGACCCCGCCGGGGCCGGGACAGCAGCTCGCCTTCGAGGTCGACCTGGCAAGCTGCTCGGGCTGCAAGTCGTGTGTGGCGGCCTGCCACAGCCTCAACGGCCTGGACGAGTCGGAGACCTGGCGCGATGTCGGCCTGCTGATCGGCGGCTCGGGCCCGCTGCCCGTACTCCAGCATCTCACCACCGCCTGTCACCACTGCGTCGACCCCGCCTGCCTGAAGGCCTGCCCGGTCGACGCCTACGAGAAGGACCCGATCACCGGGATCGTCCGCCACCTCGATGACCAGTGCTTCGGCTGCCAGTACTGCACCCTCGCCTGTCCGTACGATGTGCCGAAGTACCAGCCGAGCCGCGGCATCGTCCGCAAGTGCGACCTGTGCAGCGATCGGCTCCAGGCCGGCGAGGCCCCGGCCTGCGTCCAGTCGTGTCCGCACGAGGCGATCAAGATCCGGGTCGTCGATGTGGCCGAGGTCGACCGCCGTGCCGATCAGGGCGCGTTCGTGCCGGGGGCGTTTGACCCCGCGGCAACCCGGCCGACCACCCGCTTCCTCGGTCTCGATGCCGGCGTCTTTCGGGCCGCGGAACCCTTCGAGCTGACTCCCGAGCACGGCCATCCGCCGCTGAGCGTCATGCTCGTCCTCACGCAGCTGTCGGTCGGTGCGTTCGCGCTCGAGCTGGCGTTCCGGCTGGCCGGCGCTGACGGTGGTGTGGCCGGCCGCTGGCTTCCCGCCCTGGGGCTCGCCCTGGGCTTGATCGGGCTCGGGGCGAGCCTGGCCCACCTCGGTCGGCCCCTGTTCGCCTTCCGGGCCGTGCTGGGCCTGCGGCACTCCTGGCTCAGCCGCGAGGTCGTCACGCTCGGCCTCTTCGCCAAGCTGGCGGCCACGTACGTTGCCCTCGATCTCGGCATCGGTCCTGCCCTCGACGCCGCGCCCGGACGACGGCTCGGCCTGCTGGTCGCCACGGTCGTGGCGGGCCTGAGCGGCGTCGCCTGCTCGGTCATGGTCTATCACGTCGTTCGACGGCCGTTCTGGCATGCGGCGATCTCCGGGACCAAGTTCGCCGGCACCGCCCTCGTGCTCGGGCTGGCCACGGCCCTGGCCAGCCTCGCCCTGTCAGGCCGCGCCAACGGCGGTCCGGCAATCGCCCTGGCGCTGGCCATCGCCATGGCGGCCAAGCTCGGCTTCGAGGGCCGCGACCTCCGCCGCCATGACGAGGGCTGCGACCTCGACCGGACCGCCCGCCTGCTCCGGGGACCACTGCGCGGGTGGCTGAGCCTGCGGTACGGGCTCGGGATCGCGGGCGGGCTGGTGCTGCCCGCGATCGTCCTCAACACCGCCTCGACCCAGCCGGCGGTGGCCGGCGGGCTGGCCGTGCTCTCGCTCGGGCTCCTGATCACCGGCGAGTGGGTCGAGCGCACGCTCTTCTTCACCGCCTCTCCCAAGCCGCGGATGCCGGGAGTCCTGCCGTCATGAGCCCTCGCAGCATCCTCGACGGCCTGACGCATCTGCTCCGGGCCCGCACCGGCCGGCTCACCCGGGAGCTGGGTCGTGAGCCCGGCGGCTTCGGGCTCGGCCAGGTCCCCGCCGACCGGCGGCCCGACGCCACGACGGGAGTCGTCTGCGGCTTCTGCTCGACCGGCTGCGGGCTCACGGTCCACCTTCGCGACGGCCAGGCGGTGGGGCTGAGCCCCACGACCGATTATCCGGTCAACCGGGGGATGGCCTGCCCCAAGGGCTGGGAGGCGCTCACCGTCCTCGATGCTCCCGACCGCGCCGTCACCCCCCTGCTCCGCGACGCGTCGGGCGACCGCCGTCCGGTGGGCTGGGATGAGGCCATGACGACGATGGCCCGCCGGTTCCGGGCGATCCAGGGCGTGTACGGGCCGGAGTCGGTGGCGTTCCTGGGCACGGGTCAGATCGCCACCGAGGAGATGGCGCTGCTGGGCGCCGTCGCGAAGTTCGGCATGGGGATGGTGCACGGCGACGGCAACACCCGCCAGTGCATGGCCTCGGCCGTCGTCGCCTACAAGCAGGCCTTCGGCTTCGATGCCCCGCCGTACACGTACGCTGACCTCGAGGAGTCGGACTGCATCGTCCTCATCGGCGCCAACCCGTGTCTGGCGCACCCAGTGCTCTGGCAGCGGGTGACGCGCAACCCGCACCGGCCCGAGATCCTGGTGGTCGACCCGCGCCGGACCGAGACGGCCATGGCCGCCACGCTGCACCTGCCGGCGCGGCCCAAGTCGGACCTGAGCCTGTTGTACGGCCTGGCGCACCTGCTGATCGAGCGCGGGGCGATCGACCACGACTTCATCGCCGCCCACACCCGTGGCTACGACGAGTTTGCCGGCTTCGTGCGCGACTTCGATCCCGATCGCGTGGGCCGCGACACGGGCCTCGACCCGGCCGTGGTGCGGGACGCGGCCGACCGGATCGCGCGGGGCCGACGAGTCTCGTTCTGGTGGACCATGGGGGTCAACCAGAGCCACCAGGGGGTCAAGACGGCGCAGGCCGCGATCAACCTGGCGCTCCTGACCGGTAGCATCGGCCGGCCCGGGACCGGGGCGAACTCGATCACCGGCCAGTGCAACGCGATGGGTTCGCGGCTGTTCTCCAACACCACGAACCTCCTCGGCGGCCGCGACTTCACCAGCCCCGCCGATCGCGCCGAGGTGGCCGGCCTGCTCGACCTGCCCGTGGAGCGCATCCCCGACCGCCCGAGCCTCCCGTATGACGGCATCCTCGAGGGGATTCGCTCGGGTGCGATCCGGGGCCTCTGGGTGGTCGGGACCAACCCGGCGCACTCGTGGATCAACCAGGACGATTTCCGGGACGTGCTGGGCCGGCTGGACTTCCTGGTCGTGCAGGACATGTACCACTCGACCGAGACGGCCACTCTGGCCGACCTGCTGCTGCCGGCCGCCGCCTGGGGGGAAAAAGAGGGGACGTTCATCAACTCCGAGCGCCGGGTGGGCCTGCTCAAGAAGGTCCACCGCGCGCCGGGGCAGGCACTGGCCGATTTCCAGATCTTCCGGCTCGCCGCCGAGGCGTACGGTTGCGGCGACCTGTTCGCCGACTGGTCGTCGCCCGAGGCCGTCTTCGAGATCCTCAAACAGCTCTCGGCGGGGCGGCCGTGTGACATCAGCGGCATTGCCGACTATCGGGCGATCGATGAGGCGCGCGGCATCCAGTGGCCATATCCGGCGACCGATCCCGACCCCGCCCCCGAGCGCCGGCTCTTCGCCGACGGTCGCTTTCCTCACCCCGACGGCCGGGCCCGGTTCCTGTTCGAGCCGGTCCGGCCGCTGCCCGAGATCGTCGATCCGGTGTACCCCTTCCTGCTGATGACCGGCCGTGGCTCGGCGGCTCAGTGGCACACGCAGACCCGCACCGGGAAGTCGGCCGTGCTCCGCAAGCTGCACCCGAGCGACCCGTACGTCGAGGTCCACCCCGAGGACGCCGCCGCGCTCGGACTCGGCGCCGGCGCCTGGTCCATCGTCGAGTCGCGTCGCGGGTCGGCCCGGGTGCGGGCGTTCCCGACGCCCACCGTGCCGGTCGGTCACCTGTTCCTACCCATGCACGATGCGGCCACCAACCGGCTCACGGTCGCGGCCTTCGATCCCGAATCTCGCCAGCCCGCCTACAAGGCGAGCGCGGCACGCCTCAGGCACGCACGCCCCGACGAGCTTCGCACCGTCGCCAAGCACTCGAACCAGCACCCTCCGAGGGCCCCCCGATGAACCGGATCGCGCAGACGACGAGGACGGTCGCGGTGCTCGGCAACGGCATGGTCGGCCATCGGTTCTGCGAGCGTCTGGTGGCGCTCGACCCCGAGCGCCGGTTCCGGATCGTGACCTTCGGCGAGGAGTCGCGGCCGGCCTACGACCGGGTCCAGCTCTCGAAGTTCTTCGAGACCCGCGACGCCGCCCCCCTGGCGCTGGCGGACCCGCGCTGGTACGACGAGCAAGGGGTCGCCCTGCACCTCGGCGATCGCGCCATCGCCATCGACCGCGATCGGCGCCTGGTGCGGTCGGCCAGCGGACGCGAGCTACACTACGATGCCCTCGTGCTGGCCACCGGCTCGGCCCCGTTCGTGCCGTCGGTGCCGGGCGTGGACCAGGCCGGCGTCTTCGTCTACCGCACCATCGACGACCTGGAGGCGATGCTCGCCCACGCCGGCACGGCCCGGTCGGCGGCGGTCATCGGGGGCGGACTGCTCGGGCTCGAGGCGGCCAAGGCGGTCCGCGACCTGGGCCTCGACACGCACGTCGTCGAGTTCGCCCCCCGGCTCATGCCCCGGCAGCTCGACGAGGCGGGCTCGAAGGCCTTGCTCGAGAAGATCGAGGCGATGAACGTCCGGGTCCATCTGGGCAAGAGCACCCGCGAGTTCCTCGGTCGCGGGCGGGTCGAGGGGCTGGTTTTCGCCGACGGCAGCATCCTCGATGTGGACATGGTCGTGATCTCGGCGGGCATCCGCCCCCGCGACGAGCTGGCGCGGGCCTGTAGGCTCGAGGTCGGCCCCCGCGGCGGGGTGGTCGTCGATGATGCGATGCGGACCTCCGATCCTCGCATCCTCGCCATCGGCGAGGTGGCCACCCACCGCGGCCTGACCTACGGCCTCGTCGCCCCCGGCTACGAGATGGCCGAGGTGGCGGCCGCGACCCTGACCGGCGGCCGGCGCTCGTTCGCGGGGTTCGATCTCTCCACCAAGCTCAAGCTCATGGGCGTCGATGTCGCCAGCTTCGGCGATGCCTTTGCCGAGTCGGCTGGCGCCCGATCGCTCACCTTCGAGGACCCGTTCGGCGGGGTCTACAAGAAGCTCGTCTTCAACGCCGATGGCTCCCGGCTGCTGGGCGGCGTCCTGGTGGGTGACGCCCGCGAGTTTGGCGCCCTGCTCGGCCTCTTCAAGAGCCCGGAGCCCCTGACCGTGCCCCCCGCGGCCCTGCTCGGCGGCGGCCAGTCCAGCAGCCTGGAGGGGATCGTCGATGCGCAGGTCTGCTCGTGCAACAACGTCAGCGAACGCCAGGTCTGCACCGCCATCCGCCACGAGAAGCTCAGCACGCTGGCCCAGGTGAAGACCTGCACCGGCGCCGGCACCGGGTGCGGGGGCTGTCTGCCCCGCGTCGGCGAGTTGCTGAAGGCCGAGCTCAAGGCCGCCGGCGCCCGGGTCGAGAATCGCCTCTGCGAGCACTTCGCCTACAGCCGCCAGGAGCTGTTCCAGATCGTTCAGGTCGGCGAGATCCGGACCTTTGACGCCCTGATCCGTTCGCACGGCCAGGGACAGGGCTGCGAGGTGTGCAAGCCGGCGGTCGCGTCGATCCTGGCGAGTCTCTGGAACGAGAACATCCTGGCCCCGGCGCACGCGAGCTTACAGGACACCAACGATCGCTTCCTCGGCAACATCCAGCGCGGTGGCACCTACTCGGTCGTGCCGCGCGTGCCTGGCGGCGAGATCACGCCCGATCAGCTCATCGTGCTGGGCCAGGTGGCTCGCAAGTACGACCTGTACACGAAGATCACCGGCGGCCAGCGGGTCGACCTGCTCGGCGCCCCCGTGCATCAGTTGCCCGACATCTGGGCCGAACTGATCGCCGCCGGGTTCGAGAGCGGGCACGCCTATGGCAAGTCGCTGCGGACGGTCAAGAGCTGCGTGGGTTCGTCGTGGTGCCGCTTCGGAGTGCAAGACTCGGTCGGCTTCGCCATCCGCGTCGAGCTGCGCTATCGCGGGCTGCGGGCACCCCACAAGCTCAAGGGAGGGGTGTCCGGCTGTGTGCGCGAGTGCGCCGAGGCCCGGGGCAAGGACTTCGGCCTGATCGCCACCGAGACGGGATACAACCTCTACGTCTGCGGCAATGGGGGCGCCCGCCCCCGGCACGCCGAGCTGCTGGCGGCCGACCTCGATGAGGCCACGGCGCTCCGGTATCTCGACCGCTTCCTGATCTTCTACATCCGCACCGCCGATCGCCTGACGCGGACCTCGTCCTGGCTCGAAAGCCTCGACGGCGGCATCGACTACCTGCGCAGCGTCATTGTCGATGACCGGCTCGGGATCGCCGACGAGCTCGAGCGTCAGATGCAGGCGCACGTCGACTCGTACCGCTGCGAGTGGAAGGCCGTCGTCGACGACCCGGAGCAGCGGCGGTTCTTCCAGCAGTTCGCCAACACCGACGCGACCGAGCCCGGCCTGGAGTTCGTCAGCGAGCGCGGCCAGAAGCGGCCCGCCGACTGGCCCGCCGAGGTGGTTTCGGTCGAGTCGCTGGCCGCCTCGGCGGCCGCCATCGAGCGGGACGAGCCGGCCGACCGGTCCTGGATCCGGGTCGCCTCGGTGGCCGACTTCCCGCCCGACGGCGGCCGCACCATCCGGCACGGGGCGATCTCGATCGCCGTCTACCGGTTCGCGGCTCGCGGGGAATGGTACGCCAGCCAGAACACCTGCCCGCATCGGCAGGAGTCGGTGCTGTCGCGTGGCCTGCTCGGCGACCAGCAGGGGGAGCCGAAGGTCGCCTGCCCGCTCCACAAGAAGTCGTTCTCGCTGGCCACGGGCGCGTGCCTCAGTGGTGATCGCCTGAGCGTCCAGGTTTACCCGGTTCGGGTCGATGGCGATGACGTCCTCGTGCTCCTGCCCCCCGCGGTCCAGCTGTCCTTGCTGGCCCGCGCCGGCAAGGGCTGCGCGGTCCCCTGCGGCTGATCTCGCCCGCGAGCCGTCGCCCACCCAGCTCGACGCGGGACGCCCGCCGTCGCTCCGGGTCCCGAGCCTCGTCCGTGATCCCTGTTGCGTCCCCCTGACTCCTGGAGCCTCGGTCCGATGAACCTGAAGGACTTCCGACGCGCGGGCCACGCACCGACCCTGATCAGTGCGTTCCTCTACTTCGACGTGAGCTTCATGGTCTGGCTGCTGCCGGGCGCCCTGGCCAACTCGATCGTCGCCGACTTCGGACTCACAGACTCGCAGAAGGGGCTCATGGTCGCCGTGCCCCTGCTGGGCGGGGCCGTGCTCCGGCTGGCGCTCGGGCTGCTCACCGATCGGATCGGGGCCCGCAGGGCAGCCCTGCTGGGGATGGTGCTGACCTGCCTTCCCCTGGTGCTGGGGTGGGTCTGGGCCGACACGTTCCCGAAGCTGCTGCTGGTCGGGCTTTTGCTGGGGGTCGCCGGCGCCAGCTTCGCGGCGGCGCTGCCGCTGGCCAGTCGTTGGTATCCGCCCCAGTTCCAGGGCCTGGCAATGGGCATCGCCGGCGCCGGCAACAGCGGCACAGCGCTGGCCACCTTCTTCGGGCCGCGGCTGGCGGCCGTCTGGGGCTGGCACGCGGTCTTCGGCCTGGCCCTGATCCCGCTGCTGGCGACGCTGGGCGTGTTCTTCGCCTGTGCCCAGGACAGTCCGAACCAGCCGGCACCCCGGCCGCTGCGGGCCTATGGCGACGTGCTCCGGATGCGGGACACCTGGTGGTTCTGCCTGCTCTACGGCATCACCTTTGGCGGCTTCGTGGGTCTGGCCAGCTTCCTGAACGTCTTCTTCCTGAGCCAGTATGGGCTCACCCGGGTCCAGGCGGGCAGCTTCGCGACCCTGTGCGTCATCGCCGGCTCGATGCTCCGTCCCCTGGGCGGTTACCTGGCCGATCGCTTCGGCGGCATCCGGATGCTCACCATGCTTTACGTCGGGGCCGGCCTGATGATGCTCGGCCTGGCCACCCTGCCGCCGCTGGCCGCCGCGACGGCCTTCCTGTTCCTGGGGATGGCGTGCCTCGGCATGGGCAATGGCGCGGTGTTTCAGCTCGTGCCGCTGCGGTTCCCCCGTGAGATCGGCGTGACCACCGGGATCATCGGCGCCGCCGGCGGCCTGGGTGGCTTCCTGCTGCCGACGGTGCTCGGGGCCCTGAAGCAGGCGACCGGCAGCTTCTCGACCGGGTTCCTGGCCTTCGGGGTGATTGGTGGCCTGGGAGGAGCCCTGGCCCTGGCTTCTGCGAGCCGAGCCTGGCGTGGTACGTTCCTCGGTGAGGACGGCCGCTCCGTCGAACCGGACCGGGCGCTGGCCCCGATCCGACTCGACGCTCCGGGCGTCGCGTGAGCCCGCGCCTCACGGCTTCGACCCCCGATGGCCCCGCCGAGGATTTTGAGGTGTCCAACTTCGATGGCCAGCGGGTCGCGATCTTCGAGGCCCGCATGGCGGGCAACCTGGCCGATCTGGTCGCTCGCCACGGCGGCGTACCGGTCCCCGCCCCCGCCCTGCGCGAGATCCGCCTGGATGACAATCCGGCTGCTCTCAGCTTCGCCGACTCGCTGCTCGCCGGGGCATTCGACGTGGTCGTCTTCGAGACGGGCGTGGGCGTGCGTTATCTCGCGGAATCGCTCGCACCGCGGCTGGCTCGCCCTCAGTGGGCCGAGGCGTTGCGAGCCGCCACCGTGGTGGCGCGGGGGCCGAAGCCCGCGGTCGCCCTCCGCGAGCTGGGGGTGCGGATTGACCTCCAGGTCCCCGAGCCGAACACCTATCGCGAGACGCTGGCCCTGCTCGACGAGCACCGCCCGGTCGCCGGCCTCACGGTGGCCGTCCAGGAGTATGGCAAGCCGATCCCCGAGCTCACCGACGGCCTCGAGGCGCGGGGAGCCACGGTCATCCGCGTGCCGGTCTACCGCTGGGCACTCCCCGACGATCTCGGCCCGTTGCAGACCGCGATCCGCGAGCTGATCGCCGGTGAGATCGTCGCCGTCCTGTTCACGGCCTCGCAGCAGGTCGAGCACGTCCTCCAGGTTGCCGGCAACCTGGGGATCGAGCCGGCGCTTCGCGACGCCCTGACGACGCGGGTCGTCGTCGGCTCGGTCGGCCCCCTGACCACCGCCGCACTCCGGTCCCGCGGCCTGCCGGCCGACATCGAACCGGAGCACCCCAAGTCCGGCCACCTCGTCACCGCCGTTGCCGGAGCCTGGCGTTCGGTCCCCAAGCCCTCCGTACCACCCGAGTCCAGCGTTCCGACCCGCTCCGAGTGATCCACCAGATTCGGGACCCGCCAGCGACCGAGTCAATCGCCAGGGAGCCGGCGGGGGGATCGCTCCCCTCACCGGCTCCTTGGGATGCCGTTTACTCTGTTCAGCCCACGAGAGGGGCCGTTGCGGTTCGCGGTCGGCTCAGTAGGCGCCGCGGCCGGTGAGGACGGCAGGAATGGTGCGGGCCATCAGCTCCAGGTCGTAGCCGATCGAGCGACGCTCGATGTACTCGATGTCCAGCTCGACCTGGACCTCGAA
>CAZUZD010000044.1:0-26749 GCA_964624465.1 uncultured Isosphaeraceae bacterium | reverse complement strand
TTGCCCTTGCCCAGCTCGTTGGTCCAGACGATCAGCGTGTTGTTGAGCAGCGAGCCCGCGCCGCCGGGCTCGGGGGTCTCGGCCAGTCGCTTCGTCAGGTAGGCGAGCTGCTCGCAGAACCAGTGGTTGATCTTCGTGAGCTTCTCCTGGGCCTTCTCGTTGCTGTCCGGCTCGTGCGACAGCTCGTGGTGCCCCTCCTCGATGCCCAGCCACTTCATGCGGGCCATGCCGACGGAGTTCGTGTACTGCAGCGTGGCCACCCGGGTGAAGTCGGCCGCCATCGCGCCCACGAGCATCTCGATCTGCATCTTGCTGATCTTGGGGAGGTTCTCGTTGTCCTCCTTCACGCCGGGCTCCAGCTCGGGCACGGCGTGCGCCAGGCCCTCGACCTGGGGGGCGTTGAGCTCCTGCTCCAGCGAGCGGACGAGGGCGGCGTGCTCCTCAAGGAGCTTGCGGTCCTCGACGCTCACGACCGCCTCGACCTTGCGGAAGTCGTCGCCGAGCTCGTCGAGCACGCTCTTGAGGCTCTCGCGGTCCTTCGTGCGCCCGTAGAGCCGGTTGAAGGTCTGGTACGGGTCGTCGATCGGGGTCAGGGGCCGGTTCGGGCCGGCGTACGACATGCGGGTCCAGGTGTCGGCCCGCTCGGGCACCAGCACGCCCAGCTCCAGCGAACCGAAGCGGGTCTTCGTCGCCGGGTCGGCCTGCAAGTACTCGCGGATCTCCTGGTCGATCGAGCGGCCGCTGGCCCAGCCGGCGGGGGTGTCGGAGCCGCCCTGGATGTTGCCGGGGAACAGCTCGACGCCCGTCAGGAGGCAGCCGATGCCCCGCATGTGGTTGTCGCCGTCGCCGCGCACCTTGTCGCAGACGCCGTTCAGGATCATCGTTCGCTCGCGGTACGGCTCCAGCGGCTTGAGGCTCGCCTTGAACTCCGTGAGCGGCCCGTCGGCGTCGGGCCAGAACGCCGGCGGCACGACGCCGTTGGGGCTGAACATGATGATCAGCCGCTGCTTCCGCCGCCCCGGCGCCTGGTTGGCGAACCCGAGGCTGGGCAGGTTCAGCACGAACGGGACCATCGCGGCGCTCAGGCCCAGGTCTCGGAGGAACTCGCGGCGGGAACGGGCGGTGTGCTGGGCCACGGTCAGGCTCCTGGGTCGGTTCGGCGGCGCGGGGAGAGGGCGAGGACGGCGAGCGGGCAGCCCCGATCAGGGGCGGGCGGCGGTCGAGGTCGAGGCGGTGACGGGCGCGGGGTCGGGCAGGGCGGCGGTCGTCACGATCCGGACCATGAGCGGCCGGATCCGGAACTCCCGGGCGGCGAAGGCGACCCGCAGGTCGGCGGCGGTGTCCGGCCCGAAGGCCCGTACCGGTTGCTTGACCAGGTGGTGGAAGAGCTGCTCGACGAAGGCGCCCTGCACCTCGTCGCTCCCGGCCAGGAAGGCCGCCAGCTCGCGGGCGCCGGCGAAGCGGGCCACGCTGCCGTCGGGGGTGGTGTAGGTGCCGCTGGCGTCGATCGGCCGGCCCCGCTCCTCGACGCGGAAGCGGCCGACGGCGTCGAAGTGTTCCAGGGCGAATCCCAGCGGGTTGATCGTGTTGTGGCAGGTCAGGCAGGCCGTCGGGCTGGTCTGCAACGTCACGCGGTCACGGGTCGAGAGGTCCGGGTGCAGGTCCGGGGCCAGCGGCGCCACGGCCTCCGGGGGGGGCCGTAGCGACCGGCCCAGCACGCTCCGCGCCAGGAACACGCCCCGGTGGATCGGCGAGCTGGCCCCGGTGTACGCGAACGTGGCCATCAGGTACGGGTGCGAGAGCACCCCCGAGCGCTGGCCGGGGTCGAGCTTCACCGGCTGGAACGGGGCGTCGGGCGGCAGGTCGACCCCGTAATAGGCGGCCAGCCGGCCATTGAGGGGGACGGTGTCGGCGGTGAGCAGGCGGCGGAAGTCGTCGGTCTCGCCGCCGAGGATCTCGTCGAGCATCAGTTCCAGCGAGGTCCGCAGGTCGGAGACGAGTGCCGGGTCGAAGCCGGCGAATTGCTCCGGATCTTTCGAGAGGTCGGGCGGGGTTTCGACCCGGAGCCAGTGCAGCACGAAGGCGCGGAGCTTGGCGGCGGACCGGGGATCGGCGAGCATCCGCTCGGCCTGGGCCGTCACCTGCTCCCGGGTCGCGAGCTGGCCGGAGCCGGCCGCCTGGAGCAGGGGGGCATCGGGGATCGAGTCCCAGAGCCCGAACGCCAGGCGCGAGGCGGTCTCGTAGGCATCGGTCAGCGGGCCGTCGTGGTACAGGAACCGGGGCGACTTGAGCACCAGCATCACGACCCGCCGGGTGGCCAGCGTCGGGTCGGAGGTCTCGGCGAACGGCCGGTCGACGTAGAGGGCGGCCAGGTCATCGCCCAGCGGACGCCGGAAGGCCCGCTCGGCGAACGTGCGGCAGAACGCCTTGAGCTTCGCGACCCGGTCGGGGTCGTCGTCCTTCACGCCGGCCAGCCGCGGCAGCCGCTCGGCGACGTAGCCGGCCGCCTCCAGGGCCGCCTCGGTGGTGGCGCGGTCCCAGTCCTCCGAGACCGACGTCCCGCGCTCGTACCCCACGCTGCGATCGTCGGGCGGGAAGGGGGTCGTGGTCACGAACAGGGTCGGCAGGTCGCCGGGGGCGAGCAGTCGCGAGGGCACGGGTTCGGCGGTGTGGCCCGGGCGGGTCCACTCCAGGACGATCGACGCCGGCACCGGCTTCGGCGGGCCGATGAGCTTGTCCGAGTCGTTGACGCCCTGCTTGGCCTTCGAGAACTCGAGCTTGATCGGGTACGCCCGGCCGCCCAGGAGCGTGATCGTGCCGGAGTGCTCGGTGTCGCTGCCCGACTTGACCCAGGCGTCGATCAGGGCCGTCTGCCGCTCGTTGACCCAGAGCCGGGTGGCATGCTCGGTGCGGACGGTGAAGCGATACTCGCCGGTCTCGGGGGCGAGCAGGGTGCCCTCCCACCGGGCCGAGAACTCGTGCGGCTCGATGCCCTCCTCGACCGGGGCCGCGGTGCCGAAGTCGAAGCGGATTTGGGCGTCGAGGCGATCGAGGACCTTGCTCTTACCGCCGAAGTTGCGGCCCTTGAAGTAGGTCCCGGTCAGGCCCTGGTGCTCGGTGTCGCGGCGGCCCGGCTCGCGGAAGCTGCCGATCAGGTCGGCCACGGCGTTGCGGTACTGCCGGACGGTCAGCCGCGACTGCTCCACCCGCGCCGGGCGGTTGCGGGCCTGGGCCAGCGGGGAATAGAAGGCGTCGTGGAGGTAGGCCGCCACCCGCTCGGCCTCGGCCTCGGCCAGGCTGCCGGGGTCGTCCTCGGGCATGGTGCGGGCGATCAGCTTCGTGAGCTGGGCGACCGACTTGTCCCCGGCCAGCGACTTGGGGTACGCCGGCTTGACCCCCTCGCCCTGGGGGCCGTGGCAGGCCGCGCAGGCCTCGCGGTAGATCTGCTCGCCCGATCGGTCGTCGGCGCGGGCGCCGGGGGCCAGGCCGAGGCCCAGCAGCAGGGCCAGCGTGGTGACGCGGTCCGAGGCGCGGGAGGAGGGGGATCGTCGAGTCATGCGGGCGAACCTTGCGGGGTCGGATTCGAGGGTCGCCGGCAAGGGGTGCCGGGCGGCCGTCGAGCGGAGGGCGACCACGAGGGCGGGGGGCAGGCGGGGCAGCGGCCACAGACTGGCGTTCGTCTATCTTAGTCGGGTCCGGCGGCCAGTCCAACCCGATCGACCCGATCGCCGGAGTTTGTCGACCCGGGCGGTCGCGGCGATCGGGGCGCTCCGAAGGAATTCAGCGGGCTCGGATCAGGTACGGCTTCCCCTCGTAGGGGCCGAGCTGGACCCGGAGGTTGCCGGCCTCGTTCAGGGTCCCCTCGGGCTGGTCGGTGAGCAGGTTCACGACCTCGCCGGTGCGGGCGTGCTCCAGCTGCACGATCTCATCGACCGGCTCGGGCCCGAAATTCAGTGCGGTGACCTGGGCCTGGAGCCCGACGGGCAGCTCGTGCACCAGCACCAGCAGGCTGCGATGCGTGACGGCTGGCAGCGGCAGCTGGTGGGCCTGGTAGATCCGGTACTGCTGGCGGACGCCCAGGATGCGCTGGAGGTGCCGCACGAAGGAGTCGGGCCGGCCGAGCTGATCCGGCAAGGCGCCGTAGAGGGCCCGCGCGCGTGGCAGACCGGCGGTCGAGGCGGTGGCCTCGGGGTTGGAGCCCATCAGGTCGTAGGCGCCGCGGTGGATCCAGCGGGTGTCGCCGTCGACCAGGTGGCTGGCCACCTGGTCAGGCCGCAGGGGCAGGGCCCCGACGAGGTCCCAGCCGGAGAGCGCGAAGACGCCGGGCTGGAGGGCGTTGAACATGACCAGCAGCAGGTGCACGCGCTGGATCCGGTCCACGTCGGACTCGGTCAGCGCGTCGAGGTCGGTCAGGCCGAGCACGGCGGTGATCAGGCTGGCGGTCGTGCAGGCTACCCCGTTCTCGGTGAACCGCAGGTTGTAGCCGACGGCGTCGGTGAGCCGCTCGTACATCACCCGGCGGATCTCGTCGCGGAGCTCCGAGCCCTTCAGGTACGAGCCGTGCCAGGGGTACGGGTCGTCGCGGTGGCGCTGGAGGAAGTGGACGAGCTCCAGCGTCAGCTCGTCGTGGTTCTGGAGCGCGTGGACCAGCGCGGCCGGGTCGAGCCGGGGCGCGGGCGACTCGGGCTCGCCCCGGGGCCGGGCGTGGTGGAACTCGCCGTTCTGGATCCGGATCATGAGCCGGAGGAACTCGGTGTCGGCGGTGACCAGCGCGTGGTGGTACGCCGGGCGGCTGATGAAGTCGTACGACAGGTCGGGCCCGCCCCGGGCCATCTCGGCGATGTCGTCGACGGCCAGGTTCAGCTCCTGGAAGCTGAAGCCGCCCGCCTTGCGGACCATGCCGGCGATGAACTGGTTACCCGTGACCGACAGCGGATGCCCCTCCGACCACGCCGGGCTCTCGGGCGTCGCCCCGCGCTCGATGCCCAGGAAGCCGTTGGCGTCGAGCCGCAGGATCTTCGCCTTGAGCACGTCCAGCGAGTGCAGCGCGTCGCCCAGCACCAGCCGGGCGGCGGCGAACGAGGGGTCCAGCCAGTTGAGCGTCGGCTGCCCTTCCTTGAAGTAGTGCAGGTACACCCAGCGCCGTTCGACGCCGTCGACCCCGCGCACGACGGCCGTGGCGCTCCAGTCGGTCTCCTTCACGCCAGGCTCGAAGAAGATGGTCCGGTAGAGGCGGCCGACGATGTACCCCTTCTCGGTCAGGGTGGCGACGTGCCCCTCGCGGAGGTTCACCGAGTCGGCCCCGGTGGGGACGTCGGGGAGGACGCCCCAGTCCTCGCGGGGGATCTCGACCATGTGGTAGAGGCCGGGGTAGTCGCCGTCGGCACGCTCTGCCAGGCGGAAGTCGGCCCCCTTGCCGGTGTGGCCGGGGATGATGTCGTCGATGACCGCCGCGCCGTGGTCGGCGGCCGTCTGGGTCAGGCAGAGGAAGTCGGCCTGCGAGCCGAAGGCCGGGTCGATACCCAGGCCGATGCGGTCGAAGTTGCCGTCGACGGTGGGCGTGTGCTCGCGGCCCCTCAGGCCGCCGCTGAGCTTGGTGGGGCCGGTGTGGATGGCGTTGATGCCGATGCCGGTCAGGGTGCGCCAGAGGTCGGGGTTGCAGAGGGTCGCCAGCACCGAGTCGCCGTCGCGGGTGATCACCGAGGCCGGGTAGGCGGTGAACCAGACCGAGGCCTTCTCGGTGGCCGCCCGGGGCTGCGGCTGGGCGTAGGGGTGCGCCCACTGGCGGCTCCGGCCCGAGAACCGCGCGGCGATCTCGCGCACGGCCGCCTGCATCGACTGCCCCCGGAGCCAGGCGACGTACGCCACCTCGGGGTCGACCGGCGGGGCGTCGGTCTGCTGCGGGGGGGCGGGGTCGGTCACCGTTCCATCCGTCGCCACGGTCGGGCCTCCGTCGGTCGGGTCGGGGTCGGCCGGCCGGGTCGGCCGCCGCGGCCAGACCCGGCGCGCGGGCCGCCGGTCCCCCTTCCGGGCAAGGCCCGTGCCGCCGGCCGCCGGACGGATGAGTCTGACAACTGTCCAGTTTAATCGACGCCGCGGCGGCAAGGTCCCCGAAATCACTAGAAATGCCGCAACCGATCGGGCATAGTGGCTGGCACCGGGTCGCCGCCTCCGTCGGGCGCGATCCCTGGGATTTTTCGGGCCGCCCTGGCGGGATTCGCCGGCCGGCCGCCGCAGACGCTCGCGAGGCTCACCATCGATGTCGCAGGCCACCGCCCCCGTCTCGACCGAGCGTTTGAGTGAGGACGACGTCCAGGCGATCGACCGCCTCCGACAGGTGTACACGGGCCTGCGGACCGAGCTGGCCCGGGTGATCGTCGGGCAGGACGAGACGATCGAGCGGCTGGCCATCTGCCTGTTCGCCCGCGGCCATGCGCTGCTGATGGGCGTGCCGGGGCTGGCCAAGACCCTGCTGGTGGCCAAGCTCGCCGAGACGATGACGCTGCGGTTCAACCGGATCCAGTTCACGCCCGACCTGATGCCGATGGACATCACCGGCACCGACATCCTCCAGGATACCGGCACCGGGCGCCGCGAGTTCACGTTCGTGCACGGGCCGGTGTTCGCCAACATCGTGCTGGCCGACGAGATCAACCGCGCCCCGGCCAAGACCCAGGCGGCGATGCTCGAGGCGATGCAGGAGCACAACGTCACCGTGCTCGGCAAGTCGTTCAAGCTCGAGCCGCCGTTCCTGGTGCTGGCCACGCAGAACCCCGTCGAGCAGGAGGGCACCTACCCGCTGCCCGAGGCCCAGCTCGACCGGTTCATGTTCCTGATCGAGCTGGACTACCCCGGCGAGTCCGAGGAGATCGAGATCGCCCGCCGCACCACCGGCGGCGCCCTGCCGAGGCTGGCGCACCTGCTCTCGCCCGAGGAGGTCATCCGCCAGCAGGACCTCGTCCGGCGGGTCCCGGTGCCTGAGCACATCTACGCCTACGCCGCCAAGCTGGCCCGCAAGACCCGGCCCCAGAACCCGACGGCGCCGGCGTGGCTCAAGCCGCTGGTCTCGTGGGGCGCCGGCCCCCGCGCCGTGCAGTACCTGATCCTGGGCGCCAAGGCCCGCGCCGCGCTGCAGGGCAGCTACATGGTCCGGCTCGAGGACGTGCAGGAGGTGGCCGTGCCCGTGCTCACGCACCGGCTCATCACCACCTTCGCCGCCCAGGCCGAGGGCATCGACGCCAAGACCATCGTCAAGCGCCTGGTCCAGGACACCGACGTCAACCACTGACGCGGTCTTCGGGGCCCGTCTCCCGCGCCGGCCGGCACCGCCGCGCCGCGCCCGCGACGGTCCCGCGCCCCTGCCATCCGTCCTGCCCAGCGGCCTCCGGTCCGGTCCCGCCCTCCGTCGAGACGCATCGCATGCAAGCCGACCGCCGGCCCCGCAGCTTTCTCGATCAGCGCGTGCTGTCGCGGCTGTCGGGCATCCCGCTCATGGCCCGCCGGCCGATGCAGGGCGGCGTCGCCGGCCTGCACAAGAGCCCGCACCGCGGCTCGAGCGTCGAGTTCGCCGAGTACCGCAAGTACGCCGAGGGCGACGACATCCGCCGCCTCGATTGGCGGGCCTACGGCCGCACCGACCGCTACTACATCAAGGAGTTCGAGGCCGACACCAACCTGCGGTGCTGCTTCGTCCTCGACACCAGCGGCTCGATGGACTACGGCTCCGGCCCGGTCACCAAGATCGACCGCGCCCGCCAGATCGCCGGCACCATCGGCTACCTCGCCGTCCAGCAGGGCGACGCCGTCGGCCTGACCTGCGTCGCCGACGGCGTGGTCCAGAACATCCCGCCCCGCCGCAACCCCGCGCACCTGGCCGGGGTCTTCGACGCCCTCGACGCCGTCACCCCCAGGGGCGAGACCCGGCTGGCGGCCACCCTGCACGAGCTGGCCGAGACGATCCGCCAGCGGGCCCTGATCGTCATCCTCTCCGACCTGTTCGTGCCGCCCGACCAGCTCAAGGACGCCTTCCAGCACCTGCGGTTCCGCCACCACGACATCGCCGTGTTCCACCTGCTCGACCCCCAGGAGCTCGGCTTCAAGTTCAAGCGGCCCACCCGGTTCCTCGACATGGAGGGCGGGCCCGCCATCTTCGCCGAGCCCAACGACATCGCCGAGCGCTATCACAAGGCCCTGGAGGCGTACCTGGCCTCGCTCCAGCAGGTCGTGCGCGAGCAGGCGATCGACTACCACCGGGTCGTGCTCGACGACGACTTCGAGCAGGTCATGGTCCGGTTCCTGATCGGCCGCACCCGCGCCAAGGGCGTGCGATGAGCTTCCTGAACCCCGCCTTGCTGCTGGCGCTGCCTCTGATGGCGCTGCCGATCATCATCCACCTGATCAACCAGCGGCGCTACCAGAGCGTGCGCTGGGCGGCGATGATGTTCCTGCTGGCCGCCAACAAGATGTCGCGCGGCTATGCGCGGATCCGGCAGTGGCTGATCCTGGCCTGCCGCACCGCGGCCGTCGCCGGCCTGATCTTCGCCGTGAGCCGCCCGCTGGCCGGCGGCTGGCTGGGCCTCACCGCCGGCGGCACGCCCGACACGACGATCGTGATCCTGGACCGGTCCCCCAGCACCAGCCAGGGCGCCGCCGCCGGCACCGGCTCGAAGCTGGCCACCGGCGTCCGCCAGCTCGCCAGCACGCTCGCCACCCTCGGCTCGGGGCGCTGGGTCCTCATCGATAGCGGCACCGGGGTCCCCCGCGAGCTGGAGTCGCTCGACGCCCTGGTCGCCAGCCCGGCCACCGGCCCGGCGGCCAGCTCGGCCGACCTGCCCGCGCTGCTGACGACCGCCCGCGACTACCTCCGCGACAACAAGTCCGGCCGCACCGAGGTCTGGATCTGCTCCGACACCCGCAGCAACGACTGGGACCCCGAGAGCGGCCGCTGGCCGGCGCTCCGCGACGCCTTCCAGGCCCTGCCGCAGGGGACCCGGTTCCACCTGCTGGCCTATCCCGAGCCGGCCCCCGAGAACGTCGCGGTGCGGGTCTCCGAGGTCCGGCGCCGCAAGTCGGCCGAGGGCCAGGAGCTGCTCGTCACCCTGCGGCTCACCCGCCCCGGCCTGGTCGCGGCCGGGCCCGCCGCGGCGGGGGAGAAGCGGACGGTGCCGGTGACCTTCGAGATCGACGGCGCCCGCTCCGAGCTGCCGGTCGAGCTGGTCGGCGCCCAGTTCGAGCTCAAGGAGCACCGGATCCCGCTGGCCGCCGGCTCCGAGCGGGGCTGGGGCCGCGTGTCGATCCCCGCCGACGACAACCCGGCCGACGACGAGTTCTACTTCGTCTACTCCGACCCGCCCGTGCGCAAGACGGTCGTGGTGGCCGACGACCCGCAGGTCGCGTCGGTGCTTCAGCTTGCCGCCGAGGTGCCGCCCGAGTCGTCGCTGGTCTGCACGGCCGAGACGGTCGGTCCCGATCAGCTCGCGACCGTGACCTGGGACGAGGTCGCCCTGGTGCTCTGGCAGGGGCCGTTGCCGAAGGGGGAGGCCGCCGAGCTGCTCACGGCGTTCCTGGACCGCGGCGGCCGCCTGATCCTGTTCCCGCCCCGCGAGGCCGACGCCGGCAGCTACCTGGGCCTGACCTGGACGACGTGGACCGAGCCGCAATCGCCGGTGGGCGTCGAGAACTGGCGCAACGACCAGGACCTGCTCGCCAACAGCCGCGGCGGCCTGCCGCTGCCGGTCGGTCGGGTCGAGGTGCGCCGCTGGTGCGGCCTGACCGGGGAGCTGACCCCGCTGGCCGGCCTCAAGGGGGGCGCCCCGCTGCTGGCCCGCGCGGCCACGCCGAAGGGGGCCGCGTACGTGTGCACGACGACCCCGAGCCCGGCGGACTCGACGCTGGCGACCGAGGGCGTGAGCCTCTACGTCCTGGTCCAGCGGGCCCTGGCCGACGGCGCCGGCTCGCTGGGAACCACCCGGCAGCTCGACGCCGGCGCCGCGACCCTGGCCGAGTCGATCGCCTGGGAGCGGCTGGCCGGCCCGACCGACGCCGTCTCGACCGAGTCGGCCATCCAGCCCGGGGCGTATCGCGCGGGCGAGCGGCTGCTGGCCGTGAACCGGACCGAGGCCGAGGACGCCGGCGCCCCGCTGGCCGCCGACCGCGTGGCCGGGCTGTTCCAGGGGCTCTCGTTCTCGAGGGTCGATGACCAGGCCGGCAGCCTCGGCTCCCTGATCCAGGAGATCTGGCGCGTGTTCCTGATCTGCATGCTGGTGGCGCTCGTCGGCGAGGCCCTGCTGTGCCTGCCCCGGCGCATGCCCCAGGCGGCCCCGTCCTTCCCGGGAGCGACCGGCTCATGAGCGTCACCCGCTCGCTCCAGTTCCTGGCCACCCCGTGGTCGGTCGCCATCGCGCTGGCCCTGGTCGCCGCCACGGCCGTGCTGGCGTTCATCGCCTGGCGCCGCAGCGGCTTCAACCGCTCGGTCGGGCTGCTCGAACTCCTCCGGCTCGCGCTGGTCGCGCTGGTCGCCCTGCTGCTGAACCAGCCCGAGTGGGTCGAGGAGTACCGGCCCGAGCAGCGCCCGACGATCGCCGTGCTGCACGACGATTCGGGCAGCATGGACACCCGCGACGCCACCCGCTCCGACACGCCGACCGGCGGCGTCACCACCCGCCGCGAGGCGATCGGCCCGCTGCTGAACCCCGAGGCCTGGGCGAAGCTCCGCGACCGGGTCAACGTCGCCATCGAGCCGATCGCCACCCCGCAGCCCGGCCACGGCACCGACCTGTACGATCCGCTGGCCCAGGCCACCGACAAGTTCCCGAACCTGCGGGCCATCGTCGTCGCCTCCGACGGCGACTGGAACGAGGGCCAGCCGCCGGTGCAGGCTGCCGCCAGCCTCCGCACCAAGGGCATCCCGATCTTCGCCATCCCCGTCGGCAGCCGCACCCGCCTGCCCGACCTGGAGCTGATCAACTTCGACGTGCCCACCTTCGGCATCGCCGGCAAGTCGGTGCGGATCCCGTTCACCATCGACAGCGCCCTGCCGCGCGAGTACGTCACGACCGTCACGCTCAAGACCAGCGACGGCGAGGAACTCACGCGCGAGGTCCGCGTCGCCCCGATGAGCCGCACCAGCGATGCCATCGTCTGGAAGCCGAAGACGACCGGCGACTCCACCCTCACGCTCACCGTGCCGAAGCAGGCCGACGAGTTCTCCGCCGAGAACAACACGCTCACGGCGCCGATCGCGATCCGGGACGAGACGCTCAAGGTCCTCATCGTCGAGTCCTTCCCGCGCTGGGAGTACCGGTACCTCCGCAATGCCCTCTCGCGCGACCCGGGCGTCGAGCTCTCGTGCCTGCTGTTCCACCCCGAGCTGGGGAAGGTGGGCGGCGGCAACAAGGACTACATCAAGGAGTTCCCCGCCGGGCTCGACGAGCTGGGCAAGTACGACGTCGTGTTCCTGGGCGACGTCGGGCTCGACTCCGGCCAGCTCACGCCGGAGCAGTGCCGCTTGATCCGCGGCCTCGTCGAGTTCCAGGCCAGCGGACTGGTCTTCATGCCGGGCGCCCAGGGGCGACAGTTCTCGTTGCTGGAGACGCCGCTGACGGACCTGTACCCGGTGGTGCTCGACCCGTCGCAGCAATCGGGCTGGGGCTCGCGCACGGCCGAGCACTTCGAGCTGACCGAGACCGGCCGCCGCAGCCTGCTGACGAAGCTGGCCGACACCTCCGACGACAACGCCGAGGTCTGGGAAGGGCTCCCCGGCTTCCAGTGGTACGCGCCGGTCCTGCGGGCCAAGGCGGGTACCGAGGTCCTGGCCGTGCACAAGGAGACGGCCAACGAGACCGGCCGACTGCCCCTGCTCGTCACCCGCACCTTCGGTACCGGCAAGGTCCTGTTCATGGGCACCGACGGCGCCTGGCGCTGGCGCAAGGGCGTCGAGGACAAATACCACTACCGATTCTGGGGCCAGGTGGTGCGCTGGATGGCCTACCAGCGGAACATGGCCAAGGGCGAATCGATGCGGCTGTACTACACTCCCGACCAGCCGCGGATGAACCAGACGATCGCCCTGAACGCCAACGTGATGGACAAGAGCGGCGAGCCGCTGCGGCAGGGGGACGTGACCGTCCGGATCGTTGCCCCCTCGGGCCAGGCTGACACGGTGCGGCTGAGCTCCGACGGCGAGGAGTGGGGCATGTTCACCGGCTCGTACCGGGCGACCGAGGCGGGCCGGCACGCGGTCACGCTCGCCAGCCGGCAGACCGGGGCCACCCTGGAGACCAGCCTGTTCGTGCAAGGGGTCTCGGCCGAGCCGATCGGCCGGCCGGCGCGGCCGGAGGTGCTCGAGGAGCTGGCGCGGGTGACCAAGGGGCGGTCGCTCGAGCCGTCGAAGCTCGAGGAGATCGTGCAGGCGCTGGCCGCGCTGCCCGAGCCCGCGCCGTCGGTGCGGCGGGTGCAGCTCTGGAGCCACCCGGTCGTCATGGGCGGCCTGGTCGCCCTGATGGGCGCCTTTTGGGTGGGACGCAAGGTCGTCGGTCTCATATAATTTGGGCCGGGTGACCGCCCGTCGGGCGGCGTCCCGGGTTTCGCTCCGGTCGGTGGCACTTACGGTCGCGAGGTGCGCATGGAGATCGCCCGTTCCGGGGAACCGCTCCGCCTGCCCGACTCGCTGCGACAGCAGCTGGCCGGTTTCCGCAGGCGAGTCTGGCAGATCAAGACGATCGAGGTCGTCTGCGCCGCACTCTGCGGCGTGGTCGCCGCCTACCTGGCCCTGTTCGTGCTCGACCGGTTCGTCGACACGCCCGCCTGGGCCCGCGTGCTCCTGCTCGCCGCCGCGGCGCTGGGGTGCGCCTGGGTGCCGGTGGGCCTGAGGCGCTGGGTCTGGCAGAACCGCAAGCCCGAGCAGCTCGCCAGGCTCCTGGCCCGCACCCAGCCCCGCATCGGCGACCAGCTCCTGGGCGTCATCGAGCTGGCCCAGAGCGAGGGGGAGCAGGCCCGCTCTCGCAGCCTCTGCGAGGCGGCCATCGCACAGGTCGCCGAGGCCGCCCGCGGCCGTGACTTCGGGCGCGACGTGCCCAACCCCCGCCACCGCCACTGGGCCTGGGCCCTCGCCGTGCCGGCCGCCCTGGCCGCCGGCCTGTTCGCCTTCGTCCCCGACGCCGCCCGCAACGCGCTGGCCCGGTTCGCCAGCCCCTGGAAGGCCATCCCCCGCTACACGTTCGCCGCGCTCGACCCGCTGCCGGCCACCCTCTACGTCCCGCACGGCGAGACGTTCACCCTCGACGCGAAGCTCACCCCCAGCAGCTTCTGGAAGCCCGCCCAGGCCGAGGTCCGCCTCCCCGGGCAGCGGCCGATCACCGCGAAGCTCGCCGACGGCGGCTACCGCTTCGAGATCCCCTCGCAGATCGACCCCGTGGGCCTGACGCTCCACGTCGGCGACGCCGCCCTGCCGACCCGCGTCGAGCCGACGCTGCGGCCCGAGCTCGCCGGCGTCGCGACCGAGATCACCCTGCCCGGGTACCTCGAGCGCACCGGCACCGTCCGCAAGGACATCCGTGGCGGCTCGATCGCCCTGCTCAAGGGCGCCCAGGCCACCTTCAGCGCCACCGCCAACCGCGAGCTGGCCGCCGGCTGGGTCGACGGCCAGGAGCAGCCGACCCACGGCGCCGTCCTCGCCTCGCCGTCGGTGGCCGTGACCGAGGCCCGCAAGCTCGAGTTCCGCTGGCGCGACCGGCTGGGCCTGGAGGGACGCGACACTTTCAAGCTGACGGTCAACCCTCGCGAGGACGAGGCGCCGTCGATCGGCGTCGAGGGCCTGCCGCGGCAGAAGGTCGTGCTCGACTCCGAACAGCTCGCCTTCAAGGCCACCGCCGGCGACGACTTCGGCGTCAAGCGGGTGGGCCTGGAGTGGCAGGGCGCGGCCGAGGCCGACCTGGCCGGTTCGAAGCCCGCCCAGGGCGAGCGCCTGCTCGCCGCCGGGGCCCCCGAGCGCGAGACGCTCGACCTGACCGGCACCTTCTCGGCCAAGACGCTCGGCATCGAGCCCCAGCCGGTCAACGTGCGGGTCTTCGTCGAGGACTACCTGCCGGGCCGCGAGCGGGTGTACTCGCCGACCTACACGCTCTACGTCCTGAACGCCGAGCAGCACGCGATCTACATCACCGAGCAGCTCAACAAGTGGCACCGGCAGTCGCTGGAGGTCCGCGACAAGGAGCTGCAGCTGCTGGCGACCAACAAGCGGCTCCGTGAGCTCTCGGGCGAGGAACTGGACCGCCCCGAGACCCGCAAGCGGATCGAGGCGCAGGCCGCCGCCGAGAAGGCCAACGGCCGTCGCCTGGCCGGCCTGACCGAGTCGGGCGCTGACCTGGTCCAGCAGGCGATGCGGAACCCCGAGTTCGGCGTCGGCCACCTCGAGAAGTGGGCCGAGATGCTCCAGATCCTCAAGGACATCTCCGACAACCGCATGCCGACGGTGGCCGACCTCCTCAAGGAGGCCGCACAGGCGAAGTCGCTGGCGTCGAACGGCCCGCCCCCGAAGTCGGGCCCGATGGCCGGCCAGATCCGCAACGCGGCCGCCGGCCAGCCCGGCGGCGAGGGGGACCAGAAGCCCGGCCCCGAGAAGCCGGCCGTGCCGGTGATTGCCGACGTCGAGTCGGGCCAGCAGCAGGCCAAACCGGGGGACAAGCCCTCCGAGCCGGGCCCGCCGCCGAGCCCCGGGTCGAGCCGGCTCACGCTCCCCTCCACCACGCTGATCGCCCAGGGCGGCAAGGACGAGCCGTCGCCTCCGCCGCCGCCCGAGACGAAGCTGGACGAGGCGATCCAGAAGCAGGAGGATCTGCTCGCCGAGTTTGACAAGGTGGCCGACGAGCTGAACAAGGTCCTCGGCAACCTCGAAGGCAGCACCCTGGTCAAGCGGCTCAAGGCGGCCTCGCGGCTCCAGAACCAGATCGCCGGCAAGGTCGCCGACCAGGTCGGCGGGGCGTTCGGCGAGGTGAGCGTGCCGGTCAAGCCGGCCCAGGTCTTCGACGAGCTGGGCACGCAGCAGGCCAAGAGCAGCCAGGACGTGTCGACGATCATGGACGACCTCCAGTCGTACTACGAGCGGCGCCGCCTGATGCGATTCAAGAGCGTGCTCGACGACATGCGGCAGCTCGACGTCGTGGGCGGCATCCGCCAGCTCGGCGACGACCTCAAGAAGGAGAGCGGCCTGTCGATCGCGCAGTGCGAGTTCTGGTCGGACAACCTGGACCGCTGGGCGGAGGACCTGGTCGAACCGGCCGCGGGCGGTACATGACCGGGCAGCAAATCGCGCGGCAGTTTGCCGCCCTCGATCGTGCTGGAAGTCCTCAAGGTCCTCGAAGGTGAAGTCAACCTGCGGGAAGAGACCCGCGTGACCGAGCAGGCCCGCACGGCCGTCTCGGTCGAGGAGCACTTCAATCGCGCCGTGACCCTGACGGATACTCAGGAGTCGCTGCGGGACCGCGTCGTGAAGGTGATCGACCGGATCAAGGAGCTGCCCGAGGCCGAGGAAAATTTTGGCTTCGAGCTCGGGCTGCTCGACCGGGTCGAGGACGTGATGGCCGAGTCCCGCGACATCCTGGCGCGTCCGCAGACGGACGGGCCGGCGATCGCCGCCGAGACCGAGGCGATCGAGCTCCTGCTCCAGTCGCGCCGGATCAACCCCAAGGGGGGCGGCGGCGGCGGCAACAACCCCGGCGGCGGTGGCAAGGGCCAGACGCAGGACTCGGCGCTGGCGTTGATCGGCCGCGGTCAGAACGAGAAGGAGGTCCGGGAGGATCACGCCGTGGGACAGGCGACGGGCGACACCGCCCCGACCCTCCCCGACGAGTACCGCGCCGGCCTGGACGAGTACTTCAACCGCCTGGAGCGGGGCCGTGGCGGTCGCTGACCGCCCCGGCGCCCGCCGGCCGGGCGGACGGTTCCGGACCGAGTGCTGAGGACCCGACATGCGACCCCACCCTGATCGTGGCCACAACCCGCGTCGGCCCGCCGCGACGCGCCCGCTGTACCGGTCCGGGGGGATCGCCCTCCTACTGATGGCCACGCTGACCCCTGCGCCCGCCCGGGCGCAGGGGGTCTTCGAGGTCTTCCGGCGCGCCGCCCAGGGGCTCGTCGGGGGCCGGGCCGTCCAGGTCGTGGAGTTCCGTGCCGACGTCGCGATCGCCGTCGATGGCGGCCCCGACGCGGGCGACCCCGAGCTGGCCGATCCCGAGATCGCGCAGTGGCTCCAGCAGGCCCGGCCGTCGCTCCGCGCCGAGCTGCACCTGATACGGACCACCTGCAACCTCACCGACGGCGAGGCCCAGCGCCTCGGGCGGCTGGGCCTGAAGGCCGTCAAGACGTCGCTCCGCGACCTGCTGGCCGAGCAGCGCAAGGGTCGGCAGAACAACGTCATGTACCTGCGTGACCCGCGCGACATCGTCGCCAACGCCCTCCTGGGCGTCGTCACGGCCGAGCTGTCCGCCGAGCGGGCCGCCCGCTACAAGGCCGAGGTCGAGGCCCGTGTCGCCGAGCAGCGGACCGTCACCGTCCGGGCCCTGGTTGCGATCCTCGACGAGGAGCTGTACCTCACCAGCGAGCAGCGCACGGAACTCGAGGAGGTCCTCACGGCGAAGTGGGACGCGAAGTGGCTCCCGAGCCTGGAGCACCTGCAATACGCCCGGCAGTACTTCCCGAATATCCCTGCGACCGTGCTGGCGCCGCACCTGAACCCCGGCCAGCAGAAGGCCTTCGCGGCCATGCAGAAGAACCAGGGGATCATGTTCGGGTTCGGTGGCGGGGCGTTCGGCGACAATGACGGCCTCGAGCCCGACCCGCTCGAGGACTCGGCCGTGCAGGCCGCAATCCGGGGCGCCGTGATGGGGGCGATCGGTGTCTGCCGCCCGGCCGCCGCCGCCGCGCCGGCGGGCGTCCAGAAAGGTGCCGTCATGCGGGCCATCCGGGTGATGCCCGCCCGCTGATCCTGAACCCGCGCTCGCTGCCCGATCGCCCCACGACTCGACTCGCCCCCCGCGCCCAGGAGCCGCACCCCATGCCGGTCGATCGCCGCGAACGCGGGCTGGCCCCGACCCTCGCCCTGCTGGCCCTGCTCGCCTTGCTGACCGCGCCGGCGTCGCTGGCGCGGGCGCAGGAGCCGGCGGCCGAGGGCGTGGCCGTCGAGGAGGAGGAGGAGCAGCCGGCCCAGGTCAACGGCCGCGCCGGTGTGTTCCAGATGACCGACCAGCAGTTCAACATCTGGGTCTTCGGCAACCTGCCCGACAGCAAGGGAGCCCGCTCGAAGCTGGAATCGCAGCTGCTGACCCAGCTGGACGACCTCGATCGCATCTGCGACCTGACCGATGACCAGCGGCTCAAGCTGGAACTGGCCGCCTCGGGGGACATGAAGCACTTCTTCGACCGGATCGACGAGAAACGCCGGAAGTACAGCGCCAAGACGTACGACCAGAACAAGATCAGCGAGATCTTCCAGGAGCTGCAACCGCTCCAGCAGATCTACAACAACGGCCTGTTCGCCCGCGACTCGCTGTTCCAGAAGACGATCCTGCGGACGCTCGACACCGGCCAGTCCGAGCGGTACCAGGACCTTCAGCGCGAGCGGACGGCCTACCGGTTCCGCGCCAAGGTGGACCAGCTCGCCGCCGAGCTGGGGCGGTCGCTGGGGCTCCGGGCCGCGCAGCGCCAGCAGCTCGTGAAGCTCATGCGCGAGCGGATCCCACCGTTCCGCAAGTCGGGGCAGTACGACAACTACGCCCTGATGTACAAGCTCTCGAAGCTGGCCGACACGGAGGTCAAGCCGCTGCTGGACGAGTCGCAGTTCAAGGTCTTCAAGATCCAGGTCCAGAACGCCCAGAACCTGAAGCAGTTCCTCAAGCAGCAGGGCTACTTCGACGACGATCCCGAGGAGACCGCCGACCCCGTCCCGGCGAAGCCCAAGGGCGAAGCCGAGGACGCCCCCGAGCCCGACGAGGGCCACGAGCCGGAGGACCCGGCCCGATGACGATTCGACGCCTCCGTCCCCTGCCATCGGCGCGACGCCGGCGCGCGGCGTCCTCCCGTCCGGGAGCCCGCTGATGCGCGGCCTCGTCCTCCTCCTGCTGGCACCGATGATCCCGAGCCCCGGGCCCTGCGCCCGTGGAGAGGCCGGGGTCGCCTCGTCCGGTTCGGGCCAGGATCCTGCACGCGGCGAGGCCCCGGGGCCCGAGGCGGGCACGGACCAGAGCTACCGGGTCGAGGAGCTCTGGCTCAACCGGATGATCTTCCGGGTCATGGGCACGACGGCCGAGATTCGCCTGACGACCCGATCGAACCTCGCCCTGGAACTCGACCGCCTGGTCAAGCCCTGGGGCCTGACCACCGCCCAGCGCGAGAAGCTGCAGCTCGCGGCGGCCCTCGACCTGAAGCGGTTCTTCGACCAGGTCGAGTCGGTGCGGCGGCTCTGCCAGGGACGCACGTTCGAGGTGGCCGCGTATGCCGACCTGTGCACGGCCCTGGCGCCCTTGCAGGCCGAGTTCAGCCGTGGCTTTCTCAAAGAGGGTTCGCTGTTCTGCAAGACCCTCCGCGACATGGGCCTCGGCGGCCCGGTCGAGGCCTACCTCGCCGAGCTGGCCCAGCAGCGGCTCCGGCTCTTCCAGGCGCAGGTGAATCACGTCACCCGGGTGCTGGCCGGCCGCTTCGAGCTTGACGCCGATCAGGTCCGCCGGCTCGATGCCCTGATCCGGGACCGGGTGGCCCCGTTCCGGCTGGTCGACCAGTCGTGCCTCCAGGGGCTGCTCTACAAGCTCGGCCAGATCCCGGCGACCGAGCTGGAGCCGCTCTTCCACGACGACCAGTGGGAGGAGGTGCGTCTGTTCCTCCAGCAGCAGGAGGCCTCCGGCACCACCCTCCGCCGTCGCGGACTCTTCGAGGACGAGCCGCCCGACCCGTCCGAGCCCTCGCTCGACCTGGCCGAGCGCTTCAAGCAGGCGATGCCCCGGCCCATCGACTCGCTCCAGGAGCTCCGCCCTTGAACCACCCCGGTTTCCCGTCCCGGTCCCAGACGCTCTGGCTGGCGGTCGTGCTGCTTGGCCTGCTGCCGTTGCACAGCCCGGCGCGAGCCCGTCAGGTGCCGACCCCGCCCGAGGAGCTGGCCTTCCTCGCCGCCGAACTCGGGACACCCGAGGCCACCGAGGCGCCCGGCGAGCTGCTCATGACCGAGACCCAGCTCCACCTGCTCGCGTTCGGGTCCACGACGGACCCGGCGAGCGTGCGTCATGGCCTTGAGGAGCGGCTCGGCAGCCTGGTCGACGAGCTGACCCGGAATGGACGGCTGCGCGACGATCAGCGCTTCACGCTGCGGCTGGCCGGCGAGGGGGACATCAAGCGGTACTTCGATCAGGTCGCCGAGCGTCGGCGTCGGCACGTCGGCCGGCAGTACACCGGCGGTCAGATGGACGCGCTCGCCGACGACCTCAAGTCGCTCCAGGACCAGCGCGAAACTGAGATCTTCGGCGCGGATTCGCTGCTCCAGAAGTGCCTGCGCGGGACGCTCGACCCGGCGCAACAGGCCGCGATCGGGCCCGAGCGATTGGGCCGTCGGGCGACCCGGTTCCGGGTCCAGGTGGCGCGCTGTCTGGACGACCTCGACCGCAGCCTCAGGCTTTCCCCCGCGCAGCAGGAGCGGCTCGGGGCCCTGATGGTCGACCAGATTCGCCCGTTCCAGAAGGAGGGCGACGCGGATACCTGGGCGGTGCTGTACAAGCTCGCGCAGCTCCCCGAGGCGGACATCGCGAACCTCCTCGCCGCCGATCAGGTCCGGGCGTTGCAGCCGCTGCTCAGGCAGGCCGAGCTGCGCGGCCCCGTGTACCGGGAGCGGGGCTACTTCGCCGATGAGCCGCCCCGCGCCGCGATCGCCGAGCCGGCCCCACCCCCCGGGGCCCCGGCCGTGGCGCCCGGGGCCGCCGCGCTCCGGGACCTGGGCCCGACGCCGGTGGCCCGGCAGACGCGCGGGGAGGTCTCCCGGTGAGCAAGGCCTCCCGCCTGGCTTGCTGGCTGCTGCTGTGCACCGCCCTCGGCGGTTCGTCCACGTTGCGCGCCGGGGCGACACCCCGGGCCGGGCAGGACCCGATCCCGCCGGTGGAGCCCGACGACGCCGACCGCGACGCCAGGCGCCCGACAGTCGGCGACCTGGACGGCTCGTTCGTGATGACCGAGACCCAGTTCAACGTCTGGGCGTTCGGGACCACGGCCAACCTGGCGACAGTGCGGGCCCGCTACGAGGGCCGGGTGGCCCGACAGCTCGAGGAGCTGGAGCGCACCTTCCCGCTCGACGACGCCCAGCGCGACCGGCTCCGGCTGGCCGCCGCCGGCGACGTCAAGATGCTCTTCGATGGCGTGGACGCCCGGCTCCGCCGCTATGCCGACCGCCGCTTCGACGGGCCGGCGATGGACGCCATCCAGGCCGAGCTGAAGGCCGTACACGACGACTTCGATGCGGGGCTGATGAGTCCGGCGTCGCTCTCCCAGAAGACGCTCCGGACGATGCTCGGACGCTCGCAGGCCCCGGGTTACGAGCCGGTCCAGCGGCAGCGGCAAATGCAGCGGTTCCGCGAGCGGCTGGACCAGTTCACGGCGCACATGCTGGCGAACCTGAAGCTCTCGGACGATCAGACCCGTCGGCTCGCCCGGCTGGTCAAGGAGCGGATCCCACCTGCTCGCCAGGCCGACCTCTGCGACAGCGCCACCCACTTCGGGATCGCCGTCTACGACGAGCTCGCCAGAGTTCCCGAGCCGGAGCTGCGGGCGATCCTCGATGAGCCGCAGTTCGAACGCCTGCAAGAGATCTTGAAGGATGAGCGGAAGCCCGAGGCCCCGGCCCGACGGGCCCCGGAGCCCGGGTCGAAGGGGAGCGGATCATGAGCCGTGGCGAACGTCGGGGACGACTGCTCCACCTGGGCCTCGCAGCCCTGGCCGCCCTGATGGGGCTGGCCGCGCCGGCGTCGGCCCAGCCGCCGAACGTGCGCTATGGCGAGGTTGTCCCGCGCGACGTGCGGGAGATGTACGACCGCGGCCTGCAATACCTGGCCGCCCACCAGACCGACAAGGGCGAGTGGGCCGAGAGCGGGTCGGACCAGGGACCCGGCGTGACCAGCCTCTCGCTGCTGGCGTTCCTGGCTTCGGGTGAGGACCCGAACTACGGGATCTACAGCAACAACCTCCGCCGTGGCCTGCGGGCGCTGGTGACCGCCCAGAATGCCGACACGGGCATCATCGGCGACAGCATGTACCACCACGGGTTCTCGATGCTCGTGCTGGCCGAGGCCTATGGCGCGGTCGACGAGCGGACGCTCTGGGCGGGGCAGAAGGCGCCTCGCACCCTGGGCCAGGCCCTGGAGCTGGCGGTGCGGGCGGCGGTGACCTCGCAGAAGAAGAATCCGCTGGGCGCCTGGCGATACTCGCCCAACGCGACCGATGCCGACACCTCCGTCAGCGGCGCCGTGCTGGTCGGGCTCCTGGCCGCCCGCAACGCCGGCCTGGAGGTGCCCGACGAGGCCGTCGACAAGGCGGTGTCGTACTTCACCAAGATGACGTCCGACTCGGGCGAGGTGGGCTACTCGGGGCTGGGTGGGTTCGGCGAGTCGACCGCCCGCACCTCGATCGCGGCGCTGGTGTACGCGCTCTCGCATCGCAAGGATCTGCCGCACTTCAAGTACACCGTCGGCAACCTGACGAAGAACCTGGAGCAGCAGACGCAGCAGTGGCCCGAGTACGCCCGCTACTACCAGGCCCAGGCGCTGTTCCAGGGCGACCTGACCGCCTGGGAGAAGTGGAACAAGCTGCTGGTGCGGCAGCTCAAGGGGGCCCAGCAGGCCGACGGCAGCTTCCGCGCCGGCCAGTTCGGGCCCGACCTGAGCACCTCCATGTCGCTGCTGGCGCTGGCGTTGAACTACCGGTTGCTGCCGATCTACGAGCGTTGAGAATTCGCCGACTCACGCGGAGGTGACCCCGCGATGTCCCGCACCCGCCCCAACCGCCGAGCCCCCGTCATGCGACCTTGCCTCGCCTGCGCACTGCTGCTGCTGACGACCGCCCTCGGCGGCCGGGCCCCGGGCCAGGTCGTCCAGGGCGTCGTGGTCGAGCCGGCCCGGCCCGCCGCGGGCGCCGCGGCGAAGCCGGCCCCGGACACGCCCCCCGAGCTCAAGACGCCGAGCCTGCACCTGGCCAACGGCGGCTACCTGGGGGGCGCCCTGCAGGCCGTCGAAGGGACCGACCGGATCCGCTGGCGGTCGCCGGCGTTCGCCACGCCGATCGAGTTCGCCCGCTCGGCCGTGGGCGCGGTGCACTGGCCGCCGGTCAAGCCGCCGCAGCCCACCGAGCCGTTCCTGGTCGAGCTCGTGGGCGGCGATGCCCTGTACGCCGATCTGGTCGGCCTCGACGCCGACTGGGCCGAGCTGAAGTGCGAGCGCCTGGGCCAGTTCCGCGTCCGGCGCTCGGGCCTGCAGCGGCTGGTGCGGTGGCGAGACGGCGCCGACCTGGTGTACCTCGGCCCCAACGGCCTGAGCGGCTGGGACATGGCGACCGAGCCCCGCCTCTGGCGCGAGGAGGCCGGCCACCTGGTCAGCGACAAGCCGGGCGCCAGCGCCCGGGCCGACCTCGGCCTGCCCGCCCGGGCGCTCGTCGAGTTTGAGCTGGCCTGGAAGACCAAGCCCGACTTCAGCCTGGTGCTCGCCGAGGCCGCCGGCGACTCGAACGTGCGCCGGGCGTTCCGCTTCGAGGTCTGGAACGGCAAGCTCGTCGCCGTGCACGAGACCGAGCAGACCGCCGACCTGGCTCCGGTGGCCGACCTGCCCGCCACCCCCGGTCGCACCCACCTGCTGGCTTACCTCGATCAGGAGGCGGGCCGGATGCTGATCGTCACCCCCGACGGCCGGACCCTGGCCGACCTCAAGACGGGCGCCGCCAGGCCCGGCGCCCTGCCGCGCAAGGGTGTCCGGCTGGTCAACCACAACGGCGACGTGAGCCTGGAGCGGCTGCGGGTCACCGAGTGGAGCGGCGAGACCCCCGTGCCCCCGCCGGCAGGCAGCGCCCGCGTCCGCCGCGCCGACGGCACGTTTGCCGCCGGCCAGGTCGAGCGGCTCGATGCCGCCACCGGGGAGCTCGTCGTGACCGGCGGCTCCGAGACCGTGCGGATCCCGCTGGAGAAGGCGGCCGAGCTGGTCCTGATCGGCCCGACGACCACGCCCTCCCGGGCCGCCCGCGTGTCGTACCAGGACGGCGTCCGCTTCAGCGGCACGCTGGGGCGGGTCGACGCCGAGACCATCGAGCTGACCCAGCCCGACTGCGAGGCGCCGCTGCGGTTGCCGATCGCCGGCCTCCGCTCGCTGGTCCTGATCCCGCCCGACGCGAAACCCGAGGAGACCGCCGCCGAGCTGCCACGGCTCGAGCTCGATGGCCTGCGGCTCTCGGGCAAGCTCGTCCCCACCGCGACCGGCCAGCCCGGCGGCCCGCTCTCGTGGCAGGCCAACGGGGCGATGGCCCCGGTCGCCCTGGGCCCCGACGCCGCCGGCCGGATCCTGTTCCAGTTCCGCACCGCCACCCCGGCGAAGCCCGACGCCAGCTCGCCGGCGTTCCGGAGGGCGGCGCCCCCGCCGGCCAATGCCTTCCAGCGCCTGGTGCGCGGGCTCTCCGGCGTCGACGTGCCCACCTCCCCCACCCAGCCGCCGGCGTCGCCGCCCACGCAGACGCTGTACCTGCGCACCGGCGACAACATCCCGTGCACCGTCACCGGCATCGACGAAACGGGCGTGACGTTCAAGACCGCCCTCTCGGACGGCACCTCCGTCAAGCACGACCAGGTCCAGGCCATCGAGCTGGCCAAGCTGGCGCCGGTGGGCGTGCGGCTCAGCAAGACGAAGCGCGAGCGGCTGCTGACGTTGCCGCGCATGCAGAAGAACAGCCCGCCCACCCAGCTCATCCGCTCCAAGACCGGCGACCTGATCCGCGGCCGGATCGTCGGGCTCGACGACCAGAAGCTCCGCCTGGAGGTCCGGCTCGACGAGCGTGACGTGCCGCGCGACCGGCTGGCGCAGATCATCTGGCTGCACCCCGAGCCGCCCGCCGCGGCCGATGGCACCCGACCGGCCCCCGCCGCGGAGCCGGCGGCCGACGGTACGCTCCGCATCCAGGCCCTGCGGCGCGACGGCACCCGGCTGACCTTCCGCGCCCAAGCCGTCGACGGCGATACCGTGGTCGGCCGCAGCGACGTGCTGGGAGCGTGCCGCGTCGGGCTGGGCGAGGTCGATGAGCTGCTGCTCGGCAGCGGCATCGACAAGGCGGCCGCTCAGCTCGCCTACAACCAGTGGAAGCTCAAGGACGCCGTCGAGCCCAAGTACGTCCAGGGCGGTGACGACGCCAGCGCCGGCACCGAGTCGGTCCTGGTCGGCAAGCCGGCCCCCGAGTTCCAGCTCGACGTCGTCGACGGCAAGCCGTTCAAGCTGGCCGACACCCGCGGCAAGGTCGTCATCCTCGACTTCTGGGCCACCTGGTGCGGCCCCTGCCTCCAGGCCATGCCGCAGGTCGACCGCGTCGCCCACGAGTTCGAGAAGGACGGCGTGCTGCTCGTCGCGGTCAACCTTCAGGAGGGGCCCGAGCTGATCAAGCCGCTGCTGGACCGGCTCAAGCTCAAGCCGATGGTCGCCCTCGACCGCGACGGGATCGTCGCGCAGAAGTACGGCGCCAACGCGATCCCGCAGACGGTGGTCATCGACCGCGAGGGCAAGGTCACCCGGCTGTTCGTCGGCGGCGGCCCGAAGTTCGAGGACCAGCTCCGCGAGGCCGTGCAGGCCACCCTGAACGGCAACGCCGACGCCCCGGCCCCCGCCGACGGCAAGGCGGCGGGCACCAGCCAGTGAGCGGTTGATCCCGACGAGCAGGCGGGGCCGCCGGCCCACCGTTCCGAGGCGCCCACGCATCGGTTAGAATCCCGCCACGCTCCGAGGCGGCCCGGTCCCGGCCGGGTCGCCCCGGGTGGCGTCGACGGCCACACACCAGCAACCGGCGGGGCCCAGCGCACGTGAGTACCACCCAGAGCAGTCCCGAGCGGGAGACCGACGAGGGCGGCGGCAACGGCGGCGGCCTGGTGCGCGGGATGGGCCCGATCGACGCCGCGATGATCGTCGTGGGCTCGATGATCGGCTCCGGCATCTTCATCACCTCGGCCGAGAGCGCCCGGCTCGTCGGCTCGCCCGGCTTGCTGCTGCTGGCCTGGGTGCTGGCCGGCCTGCTCACCATGACCGGCGCCCTCTGCTGCGCCGAGGTCGCGTCGATGCTACCGAAGGCCGGCGGCCAGTACGTCTTCCTCCGCGAGGCGTACGGGCCGATGCTTGGGTTCCTGTTCGGCTGGACGCTGTTCGCCGTGGTGCAGACCGGCACCATCGCCGCCGTCGCGGTCGCCTTCGCCAAGTTCCTGGGCGTGCTCGTCCCCTGGGTCTCGGGGGACCATTACCTCGTCGGGCCGATCCGCCTGGGCGGCTCGTATGCGATCAGCCTCTCGACGACGCAGCTCGTCGGCATCGGCGTGATCGTGCTGCTGACCTGGCTGAACACGCGCGGACTCAGGCTGGGGACCCTGATCCAGAACTCGTTCACGTTCACCAAGACCGCGGCCCTGTTCGGGCTGATCGTCGTCGGGCTCCTGCTCGGCCAGCGTCGCGACGCGGCCGCCTGGACCTCGACGTGGTGGAATCCCTGGGACAACGGCTGGACGCCCGAGGCGGCGCAGACCGGCCTGGGCGTGACCGGGATCGCCGCGCTGGCGCTGTTGCTCGGCCGCGCCATGATCGGCCCGCTGTTCTCGCAGGCGTCCTGGAACAACGTCACCTTCACCGGTGGCGAGATCCGCGACCCGGGCAAGAGCCTGCCGAGGGCGCTGCTGCTGGGCTGCGGCACGGTGGTGTCGCTGTACCTGATGGCGAACATTGCCTACGTGTTCTCGCTGCCGCTGGAGGGCATCCAGAACGCGCCCCAGGACCGCGTGGGCACGGCGGCCATGAAGGTGGCGCTCGGCGGTACGGGCGAGATCCTGATGGCGCTGTTCATCATGATCTCGACGTTCGGCTGCGTGAACGGCCTGATCCTCGCCGGCGCCCGGGTCTATTACGCCATGGCGCAGGACGGCCTGTTCTTCCACCACGTCGGCAAGCTCAACCGCCAGAACGTGCCGGCCGCCGCGCTGGTGGCGCAGGGCATCTGGTCGGTGGTGCTCACGCTGCCGCTGACCGTCACCACCGAGGCCAACGGCACGCTGAAGTACGGCAACGTGTACTCGCAGCTCCTGGAGTACATCACGCCGGCCGACCTGGCGTTCTACATGCTGATGGTCGGCGCCGTCGTGCTCCTGAGGCGCCAGCGGCCCGACGCGCCGCGCCCGTTCCGCACGCCGCTGTATCCGCTGCCGGCGCTCTTCTACCTCGTCCTGGCCGGCCTGCTGATCGCCGACCTGCTCTACCTCCTGCCCGCCACCGCCGGCATGGGGTTCCTGATCGTGTTGCTGGGGATCCCGGTGTACCTGATCTGGTCCCGACTGACCCCCCGGCCGTCGTAACGTCTCGGGGCCACGACAGCAGGATCCAGCGGCACTGCAAAACGCCGAAGGGCCGCGGGCCGTCACCGGAGTGACGATCCGCGGCCCCTGGTGTTTTCCGCCTTCAGGCCCGGATGAGGCCAACGGCGCCGACCCGCGTGGCGGGTCGGACGC
>CAZUZD010000043.1:2514-27082 GCA_964624465.1 uncultured Isosphaeraceae bacterium | reverse complement strand
TTGCGGATGGCCTTGTACTTCTCGTCGCTCACTCGGGCGGCGGACATGTCCAGCGTCTCGGCGATTTGGGGGACGGTCCAGCCCCGGGTCCAGAGCTCGACGATCCGGTCCTGGCGCGGGCTGAGCACGGCCTGTCGGGCTCGCTCCAGGACCTCGGCCAGCTCCTCGCGTTCCCGCTCGCGGCGGTCGACATCGGTGGGGGTCGACTCCGGGCCCTCCAGCGGCAGGACCCGGCGGGCGCGCTGCACCCGCTTGCGGACCATGTCGATGGCCCGGACCAGCTCGCGACGCTCCTCCGACTCCTCGGCGAAGACCCGGCCCAGGTCGAGATCGCCCGAGCGGGCCTTGGCGACCAGCCGGTAGCAGACCTCCTGGGTGCAGTCGTCCCAGACGCCCGGGTCGAGGCGAGCGTTCCGCCAGCAGACCGTGCAGTAGCGCTGGATGCCCTGCACCAGCTCGGTCTCGCTGGCGTGCGCGGTCAGGGCCGCGATGCCCACGATCAGTCCGAGCATGGAGGTGCCGGTGCGGACGGTCCGGGGGCCGGGCGCGGATGGGGTTCGGGGGTCGGGCTGGCTCATGATGGGGACCCTGTCGGGGCGGACGGCCTCTGGGTACCTTCACACAGATCGCGGTAAAAGTCGAGCGTGGCCCTGGCGATGCTGGTCCAGCTGTAGTGTTCTTCGACCCGAAGTCGGGAGCGTTCGCCCATTTCCCGAAGTGTACCGGGGTCAGCAAGGAGCCGGTTGATGACCCCGGCCAGGTCGCGGGCGAACCGGGCCGGGTCGCGGGGCTCGAACTCCGTCGGGCCCACCGGCTCGAACGGCACGAGCACGCCGGTCTCACCGTCGACCACGACCTCGCGGATCCCGCCCACCGCCGAGGCGACCACCGGGGTCTGGCAGGCCATCGCCTCCAGGTTGATGATCCCGAACGGCTCGTAGACCGAGGGGCAGACGAACAGCGAGGCCATCGTGTAGAGCGCGATGATCTCCGGCCGGGGCAGGACCTGGGGGATCCAGTGGATCGGCACCTGGGTCTCGCGACGGGCCGCCGCCACCTCGGCCTCCATCTCCCGGCCAATCTCCGGCGTGTCGGGGGCGCCGGCGCAGAGGACGAGCTGCATCCCCGGGTTGAGCCACCGGGCGGCCCGCACCAGGTGGATGATCCCCTTCTGCCGTGTGATCCGGCCCACGAAGAGGGCGAACGGCAGGTCCGGGTTGATCCCGTACTTCGCCTGGACCGCCGGGTCGGGCGTGGGGCAGTACTGGCCCAGGTCGATGCCGTTGGCGATCACGCGGATCCGGTCGAGCGGCACGGCGTAGAGGTCGTGCACATCCTCCCGCATGGCCCGGGAGACGGCCACCACGCCGTCGGCATTCTGATAGGCCGTCCGCTCGATCCAGGTGCTGGCCTGGTACGCGGTGCCGAGCTGCTCGACCTTCCAGGGTCGGTGCGGCTCCAGCGAGTGGGTCGTCAGCACGAGCTTCGCCTGGGCGAGCTGCTGCGCCAGGCAACCGGCGAGGTGGCTGTACCAGGTGTGGCAGTGCACCACATCGAACCGGGAACCCAGGTCGCCGGCCATGAGCACGTCGCGGAGCATGGTGTCCAGGAACTTGCGATGGCGAGGGTCCTCCGGCTCCGGGACGGCGGGGCTGCCGATCCCGCGGACGGTGAGGTTCCCGTGATCCTCGTGCTGCTCGCCGAAGCACACGACCCGGATCTCGTGCGCCCCGCCGTCGAGGCGGGCCAGCTCGCGGGTGAGGTACTCGACATGCACGCCGGCACCGCCGTAGACGTGTGGGGGGTACTCGTTGGTCAGGATCGCGATGCGCATCGCCGGAGGACCTCGCGATCGTCGGGCCCAGTCGCGCCCTGGCGGGGTCCCGCCCCGACTGGCGCCCTGGGTGCAATATTCGTCGCCCTCGCGCCGTCCGATCGTGGCCGGGGCGGTCAATGAGCACCCTAACTCAGGTGACGATCCAAGTCAAAAGCACCCGGCCGGGCCCGCCTGGGACCGAGGGGGGCTGGCGGCCCGCCCCCGGCGCCCGGCGAATCTGACCTGCCTCAGCCCAGGCGGCCGGCGATCGACTCGACGAGGCTCCGCGCCAGTGCCGGATCGCGCGACTCGGCGATGACCCGGACGATGGGCTCGGTGTTGCTGGCGCGGACCTGGACCCAGGCGTCGTCCCACGAGAGGTGCAGGCCGTCGCGGCGGTCAGCGATGGCGCCGGCGTGCTCGGCGGCGATCGCGTCGAAAAGCGAGGCGACCGAGGCGCCCCCCTGCACCGGGAACTTGGTCTTGAGCATCGTGTGCCGCGGCAGGGCGTCGACGAGCGTCGAGAGCGGCTGCCGACGGGCGGCCATCAGGTCGAGCACCAGAGCCATGCCGACCAGGCTGTCCCGGACGAATCCGACGCGGGGGTCGATCACGCCGCCGTTGCCCTCGCCGCCGAGCAGGGCGCCGTGCTGCCGCATGGCGTTCACGACGTGGAACTCGCCGACCGGCGTCCGGTGGGTCGCACAGCCGGCAGCCCGGGCCAGATCCTCCGCGGTGCGCGAGGTTGACAGGTTCAGGACGACCGGGCCCGTCTCGGCATCCAGCCGGCGCTGCAGCGCCAGGGCCAGGGTCAGCTCCTCGCCGATGTAGCGGCCGGTCTCGTCGATGATGGCCAGCCGGTCGGCGTCCGGGTCCTGGGCAAACCCGATGGCCGCCCCGACGGCGGGGATCACCGCCGCCAGCTCGCGGAGATTCTCCTCGGTCGGCTCGGGTGTGTGGTCATAGAGCCCGTCCGGCTCGCCGCCCAGCACCCGCACCGAGCAGCCCAGCTCGCGGAGCAAGGCGGTGCCCAGGCGTCCACCGGCGCCATGGCCGGCGTCGAGCACGACCGTGAACCGGGCCCGGCGGATGGCCTCGACGTCGACGAGCGGCAGGATCCGGGCGACATGCTCCAGGGTGTTGATCGGCGACGGGTCCACCACGTCGCCGACGCGGTCCCAGGGCTGCCAGGGGAAGTCCTTCGCCTCGAACCGGGCCAGCATGGCGCGGCCCTCGTCGGGACCGAGCACCATGCCGGCCGGCTGGAAGAACTTCAGGCCGTTGTACTCGGGCGGGTTGTGCGAGGCGCTAATCTGCACGCCGCCGGCGGCGCCGGTCTCCCGGACGAAGTAGCCCAGGGTCGGCGTCGGGACCGCGCCCAGCACCTCGACCCGCCGGCCCGCGCCGGCCAGCCCCGCGGCCACCGCGCGGACCATCATCGGGGCGGTGCGCCGGCCGTCATGTCCCACCAGCACGGTGCCCGGCTCGCAGATCCCGGCGTAGGCGGCCGCAAACTCCACCACGGCGGCGGGGTCCAGGCCGTCGCCGATGATCCCTCTGAGCCCCGAGACACTGGCAATCCGCGTCGGCATCGAACCTGCTCCCCGGTGGTCGGCCCACCCGCCACAACTCCGGAACGGACTACAGGCCCCCCGGCACGCCCCATCGCGTGCCATCGGTCGGGGTCCGTCGATCGCAGGGACCGGATCGGGCGTTGTCGAACTCGTGGCGGTCCCGGGCCTCGCATCCCGGGGACTCCCTCATCATAACCCAGCATGCCGGGCCCTGCGGCGCGATTCGGAACTTGCTAGACTCTCGCCGATCGGGCCGCGTCTGCCCGGATTGACTCCCGCCCCGCTGACTCACCAGAACCGAACTCATGGCGTCGCCACGACTGATCTTCGGACTGCCCGCCCTCGACGAGGCGCTCGGCGGTGGACTGCTCCCCGGCAAGCTCACGGTCGTCGCCGGCGCCACCGGAATCGGCAAGACCCAGCTCGGCCTGCGCTGGGCCCACCAGGGCCAGGCCGCCGAGGGCCAGCCCGGGATCGTCTTCGACCTCACGACCCGGGGCGACGACCAGAATCACATCCCCTACGCCGCCGAGCAGCTAGGCTGGCACATCGACCGCTGGGCCGCCGAGGACTGGACCGGGCCGGCCGGGGTCTGGGACACGGCCAATCGCGTCGGCCGGCTCTTCGACGGTCTCCCGAAGGACGGTCGCCGCGTGACCCGCCGCGACCTCGACGCCGACCAGTGGCACGCCTGGAAGAGCGACCTGGCCCGGCTGCTCCGCACCGCCGGCGGGTTCCTGTACACCCACCTGGCGCACGGCACCCGCCGGATCGTCTTCGACGGCATCGAGCCGACCCACCGCATGAGCGACTCGATCCAGATCGAGCTGCTCGAATACCTGTACCATCACCTCATCCGCAAGAGCGACGACTGGGCCGCCCGCGAGCTGTTCCGCGAGCTCTACCGCGAGCACCTGGCGCAGATCGAGGCCCACCGGTACCGCTCCGAGGCGGTCGGCTGCCTGGTCCTGTACACCACCCCGCACGTCCTGCTCGACGAGCTCCAGCGGCTCCCGATCGACGAGGGCGACCTCTTCTCGAACGCGAACACGATCATCCTGATGGGCCGGGCCCCCCGCGACGGCCGGCAGGAGCGGGCGCTCTTCATCGCCAAGCATCGCGGCAGCTACTGCCGGGACGAACCGCTGGTCTACCGGATGACCGACCAGGGCCCGAGCTTCACGGCCTGAGCCCGGCCCACCTCAGTCGACCCGGAGCGCGCACCAGACGCCGCAGGCCAGGTACTGGGCGTCGATCGGCCGGCGTTCGAGGCGGTCCCACTGCTCCGCGGTCCACACCAGCACCCGCGCCGGGTGCCCGTTGATCCGCCAGTGCCCCACCGCAGCAACCGCCTCGCCCGCCACCGACGGCCGGTGGGAGGGCGTCCGCCGTCCGATCCGATCCCGGTCCCCGGTCCCGTCCCACGGCACGTGCATGTTGCCTCCGGCCCTCGTCCCACCGCCCCGGCGACCGGCTGGCCCCGCACCCCGGCTCAAGTGTATATGCCAGGGCGCCAGCCGCAACCGCATTCCGTTTAATTAAACGGAATCGTCGGTCGTGCTGCCGGGGAGTCGGATCAGCGGGACCCGGGGACGACCTGGATCAGGTGGACCCCGCCGGTGCGGTCGGCAACGGCGACCAGTTGGCGGTCAGAGTTCCAGTCGACACCCATGGGCTGCGACTGACCCAGCCGGAAGGGACCCCGCAGGGGCAGGACGCCGAGCGGGGATCCGGAGTCGGGGCCGTAGAGCTCGAGGACCGAGCCGCCCCGTCGCGCCAGCAAGGTGAGTGTCTCGGCCGGAGCGATCTCCGAGGCCGAGCGGGATGCCATCGCCTCGATCGAGGTCCAGTCGCTGGCGCGATCCAGCAATTCGGGCGGCGGTCCGGTCCGGGTCGAGCCGGACAGATCGGTCTGGGGCTCGGCGGTGGTGAGTCGGGGATGGGTGGAGGCCAGATCGCCGGCTGCGCGGAAATCGACTCGACCGGCGGATTTGCCCTCATTGAACAGAACCGTCGCCGAGCGGCCATCGGCGCCGGGCAGGAGCCGCCAGGGATCGCCGGACGCCTCGTCGAGGGTCAGGGCGTCCACGATCTCGGGCGCATCGGGATCGCTCAGGTTCAGGGCGATCACTGACGGCGCCGGCCGATTGTGCTCCCCCTCGGCGCGGCCCGAGAGGAGGACCAGGGCCCAGCGGCCGTCCTCGACGAAGGCGACGTCGTCCGGGTCATAGCCCACCGGCACGCGGGGGCCCAGCCGTTCGGTGCGGAAGTCGTAGACTTGCAGGAAACCGGGCTCCAGGTGCCTGGCGTCCCCGCTCGGGCGCTGGAGGATGATCAGGTGGTCGCGGGTCGCGGCCAGGGCGACAGGCTTCCCCTCGACGCGGAGTTCCCGGGAGAGGGTGAGGGCGGGGACGTCGGTGACGTGGTAGAGCACCACGCGATCGTACCGCGGGCAGGCGACGGCGAGCTGTCGACCGGCGTCTAGGAAGCAGAGCCGTTCGGCCCGCTGATGGCCGGTCTGGACCCGGCAGAGGGTCTGGAATCGCAGCCCGGCGCACTCCATCACGGCCGGCTGGAGCAACCGGCCTCCACCCCAGACACCCAGCAGGGACAGCACCGTCAGTCCGGCCGCGAGGCCCAGCCGGACGAAGCCCCTTGGCGGCGAGCCGGCCGAGGCCCGGGTCCCGATTTTCGGCTCGGTGCCGGCCATCAGCCGCTTCAGGTTCGCCCGGTGCCGGAACAGGATCAGCCCGAGCAGGGCCAGCAGGGCGACGCTCGTGGGCCAGTGGCCGGGGTCCCAGGGCCTCGCGGTGCGGGCAAAATGGGTGATGCTGAAGGCGAAGGCCCCGACGATCGAGGAGATCGAGACGATGCGGGTCACCGCCAGGCCCAGCCCGAAGACCAGCGCAGCCACCCCGGCGGCCACCGGATCGATCGCCAGGACCGCGCCCAGGCTGGTCGCGACCCCCTTGCCGCCGCGGAAGCCCAGGTAGACCGGGAAGTTGTGTCCCAGGATCGTTGCAACGCCGACCAGGACCCGGAGAGTCGCCTCGCTCATCCCGGCATGGTCCGTGGCCAGGGCGGGCAGCAGCGCCGTGGGGACGAGCCCCTTGAGCAGATCGACGACGAACACGACCCAGAAGGCCCACCGCCCGAGAGCGCGGCCGGCGTTGGTGGCGCCGACATTGCCCGAGCCGAGCGCGCGGATGTCCTGACCGGTGCGGGCCTTGACCAGCAGGTAGGCGGTGGGGATGGCCCCGATGAGGTAACCCAGGAGCACGAGGCCGGACGCGAGCACAGGGGGATTCATCGCGGGCTCACCCGATCTTCAGGCGGGGTCGTTCGGTGGTTCCCAGAAACGCGGCACGCCGCGCCTGGAAGATCTCGTTGGCCAGGGCGTAGTCGTCGTGGCGGCCGATGTCGAGCCACTCGCACTCCTGGCGGAACCCGCGCACGGGGCGGCCCGAGGTGCGGAGGGCTTCGAGCAGGTCGGGCATGCCCAGCGGCTCGCCCGGCTGGAGCAGGTCCCAGGCCGAGGGGTCGAGGGCGTAGACGCCCATGCTCACCTCGAACTTGAAGACCGGCTTCTCGCGGTACTCGGACAGCACGCGGGTCGACTCGTCGAACTCCAGCACGCCGAAGTCAATTTTGACCTCGCGCGGGAACACCGCGATCGTGGCCGCTGCGCCGCTGGCGCAGTGATCGCGGTGCATGGCGCCGAAGTCGAGCGTCGTGAGGATGTCGCCGTTGAGGATCAGCGCCGGGTCGCGGGGCCGATCCACGAGCGTGAGGCCGCCGGCGGTGCCGAGCGGGCTGACCTCGCGGCGGTAGCGGATGTGGGCGCCGAAGCGGCGGCCGTCGCCGCAGAAGGTCTCGATGTACTCGGTGAGGTAGCCGGTAATGATCGTGACGTCGCCGAAGCCGTCGCGCACGAGCTGCCGGAGCACGACCTCGAGGATCGGCATCGGGTTGTCCTCGCCCAGCGGCATCAGCGGCTTGGGGAAGACGTGCGTGAACGGCTTGAGCCGCGTGCCGCGACCGCCGGCGAGGATGATCGCCTGTTTCATCGGGGGCCTCCTGATCCGATCCGACTCCGGCCTCAGCGGCCGGGATTGAGCGGCTGTCCCGCACGCACGCCACGGCCCAGACCCGCCGGGGCCGGCACCGTCCTCCGACTCGCGGCCACCTGCTCGCAGAGCGCGACCAGACGGCCCACATGCCGGTCCATTGACTGCTCCTGACCGAGTCGCGTCGCCTGCCAGGCCATCTCGCGACGGGCGACCGGGTCGGCCATCCGACCGAGCGCCTCGGCGAGCCCCGCCACGTCGTCCGGTCGGTCAACCACGAAGCCGTGCTCGCCGGGGACGATCAGCTCGCCGGCCCCGTTGCAGCGGGTCGTGATCACGGGCAGGCCGCACGCCATCGCCTCGAAGACGACCAGCGAGCAGGGGTCATAGTACGTCGGCAGGATGTGAAAATCGGCCCCGTGGTAGGCGACCCGCACGTCCGGCACGCGGCCGAGGAAGCGCACGGCGTCCCCCACGCCCAGCGACTCGGCGAGCCGCCGGAACGGCGGGATCTGGCCGCCGCCGCAGACGAGCAGGTGCAGCGAGCGATCGCCCTGCTCACCCAGTCGCCGCCGGGCCAGGGCCTCCAGCAGCGGGGCCAGGCCCTTCAGGCGGAAGTTGTGGGCGATGAACAGGCCGGCCGTGTCCGTGTCGGCCAGCCCCTGGGCGCGGCGGAACTCGCTCCGGACGGCGGCGGCGTCGGGCAAGGCCATGCGGTCGGGGTCGATCGCGTTCGGAACGACGGTGATCCGGTCCGGGTCGACCCGCCAGTGGTGCATCAGGTCGCGCCGGACCATCTGGCTGACGGCGACGTAGCGGGTGGAGCGGGCCGGGTCGAACTGACGGCGCTCGATGGCCCGGTACAGCCCCCAGCTCTTGGGGTTCACCCGCTTGCTCAGTACATACAGCGAACGGGCCACCGGCCCGAATCGGCGGGCGTTGGCGGCCAGGCTGGCCGGGTGCACGCCCCCCTGGGGGATGAGGATGTCCTGGTGCCATGTGTTGATGAAGCCGATCGTGCAGTCGTAGCGGTCGCCGAGGGCGCGCAGGGTGCGCTCCGACTCGACCCCGAACCGCCAGATGGCGCCCAGGCGGGTCCGGGCGCCGGTCGGGACGCGGACGAGGCCCACGCCCTCCGGGATGGCCCCGTCGGCCCAGCCGCTGGTGACGACGTCGACGCTGTGGCCGCCGGCGATCAGCCGGGCGGCCAGGTCGACGACGTACGTCTCGGCCCCGCCGCGCGAGGGGTCGATCTGCCGGTGGATCAAGGCCAGTCGCATCCGCACCATCCCCCCTGCCCCGTGGACCACCTCAGCGGCTGTGATGTCGGTACCGCGCCGCCCGAAATCGCACCAGGGCGAGCTGCCACGATCGGCGCCCCAGCCCCGCCTGCCGCCGGTACTCGGCCCAGAACCGCCAGGCGTCCCGGGGACCGATCCCCGGCACACCGTCCATCGAGTACAGCAGCTGCCCCAGGTCCTTCGACCGGTACAGCGGCCGCAGCCAGCGGTGCCGCGCCAGGCGGTGCAGGTCGATCAAGGTGACCGCGCCCGAGGCGTCGGGCTGCGGGTCGACGGTCACGAAGAAGTGGCACAGATAGAAGTCGTTGTGATAGAGCCGGTCGTTGTGCAGCCGGGCCGCGACCCCCGCCATCTGGCGGACGATCGCCCGCTTCAGCCGCTCGAAGGCGTCCCGGTCCAGCCGGTCGCGCAGCAGCGGCAGGGCCTCGTTGAGCTCCTTCTGGCCGACCAGCTCGGCGACCATCAGGAAGCTGTCGACCGCCGTCCCGTCACCGATCCGCTCGCCCACGGCCACCGGGGCGGGGACGGCAATGTGCAGGCGGCGCAACGACTCCAGGTGCGCCCACTCGACGGCCGCCGGGCTCCGGCCCGTCCGGCGCCACCAGCGAACCGAAGCCCGCGACGGGCCGGGGTCCCCGATGTGTCGCTTGAGGTAGACCGAGAGCGGGCCGCGGGGCGAGTCGAAGCGGAACCGGCCCGTCGAGCGGTTCTGCTTGGCGTGGAAACGGTCGTCGGTCCGCAGCGACATGACCGTGTCGGTGAGGTCCTCGGGCAGCTGGTCGCGGAACGGCGCGGCCACCCAGGTCCAGCCGGGGCGGGCGTCCGATCGGGAGCGGGTCGCGTGCGGGTCCGGGCTGGGGCTCATCGGGTCAGGCCCTCCCACGAATCCGGGCGGCGGAAACGGTAGACGAGGACGTCGTGGCCGGGGATGCCCGCCGGCGCGGGGAACGTGGCGGCCAGCGAGCTGCTGTAGTCGAGGATCGCACGCAAGGTCTCGGCCCGGGGGCTGGTCGCCTCCAGCTCGTCGGCGCCCACCACGACATATCCGAGCCTGGCGTCGGTGAGTGCCTGCCGGACATGCCAGTAGTCGTACGCACGGCAGTTGGAGACGAACGAGGCCCAGCCCCGGGTATCGAGGATGGCCTCGCCGGGCTCGGCGACCCGGGCGATCCAGCGCCCCGCGTCGCGATGCCCGGCCCGCGAGGCGTGGCTGGCCGGCAATCGGAGCTGCACGAACACGCCCACCAGGAGAATCAGACCCACCAACCCCCAGGCCAAGCGATTCCCCAGCGCAGACCGGGCCGTCCGCCAGGCCACGATTCGCAGCGCCATGGTCTGGACGTAGGCCGCGACCCAGGGCACGGTGCCGAACACCAGCGGCAACGCATGCCGGGCCGAGAGATACCCCACCCGGCGCCCGTGCGCCACCAGCATGAGGGCCTCGAAGGCGAGGAATGCCGTGAGCAGCAGGGTGCGGGACTGCGGCCGGGCGCGCACCCAGCCCAGCACTCCGAGCGGGACCAGCACCCAGCCCAGCCCCGCCGCCCAGTTTCGCCCGAGCTCGACGATCGCCTGCCTGTTGGAGCGGATCAGGCCCAGGTCGTCCTCCTCCTTGGGCGAGAAGTCCCAGGTCGAAGCGTCGAGGCCGGTCGGCAGAGCGTGCCCCACAGGCTTCGCCCCCGCTGCCGCGATCGGCTCGGACCATCCGCGCCAGACAAGCTTGGTCGAGATCGTGCCCTTCACCGTGGAGTAACCCGCGACGGTGATCAGCAATGGAGCGAGCAGGGCAACCGCCCAGACGAACTGGCCAGGGAACAGGCCCCTCAGGGCGGGCGTTCGGGCAGGATCGGCAGGAATTTGCGGCCGGTTGCGCTCGCTCCACCAGCTCAGGCTGCGATCTCCGAAGGCGACGGCCGCGACGATGAGGGGCACGACCGCGGCCTCGGGTCGGACCAGAAAACCCAGGCCGCCGAAGACGCCGCAGGCCAGGGCCGCGAATCGACTGGACTCCTGCCAGGCCCGCTGGCCGCACCAGAGGGCCATCGCCAGGCAGAACAGCGCCGGGGCATCGCTCAGGGTGTCATGGCCGACAGCCATCGGAAACGGCAGCGCGACCCAGAGCAGCAGGGCCCAGGCATCGACGGGCGATCCGAACAGGCGTCGGGTCAGGCCGGCCAGCGGGACAAGAGTCAGCAGCGCCAGGGAGACGGCGACCGCTTGAGCGGCAATTCGCCAGGAATCGGGTCCGACGCCGGCCAGGCGTTCGACGGCCGGGTGGAGCAGGGCGATCGCGACCGGATACAGCGGATGCTGATCGGAGTCGCGCACGACCGTCTCCCACGGCTGGTGAACGTACGCCTGCGCCTGGCGGATGAACGCCAGACCGTCCTGCGACGGGATGTCGCAGCGGACGAGGCCGACCAGGTGGAGGCTCGCGGCCAGGATCAGCGCGACGAGCGACGGAATTCGTGGCATCGGATCGGGACCCTCCCTGGCCCCCACAACGCCCCGTTGCGGCATCCTGCGCAGACTCGGGCGGGCGGCATTCTAGCGGCTCGCCCCGGCCTGACAATGCGAATCAAGGGCCCCGACCCGGCCCGGGTCCCCTCAGGCCGCCGCGCCCGCCCGCCACCAGAGCCAGCGGAAGGCCACGAAGGTGACGCCAATCAGCACCAGGCAGAGCAGCGGATTCACGACCAGGTACACCGCCCAGACCGGCAAGACGCCCAGTCCTGGCACGGCGATCCCGCCCATCACGCCGTCAACGGCCACGGGGCCCGCGCTCAGCGAGGTGTCGACCGGGATACTCACGCTGATCGCCGCCGCGAACGGGCTGGTGATCGTGAGCGCGGTCAGCCGCGATTGCTCGACGTTCGAGAAGTTCTGGAGGAACCGGCCCACCCCGATCGGGCCCGCGAACAGGACCAGCAGGATGCAGTAGGACAGGACCATCGCCGCCGCCGTGCGCCGGGTCAGGGCCGAGCAGAGCAGGCCGACGGTCGAGGTCGTCAGGCAGCAGACCAGGATGATCGCCAGGAAGATCCCCAGCGTCCAGAACCGGTTGCGCAGCTCGGGGATCAGGACATAGGCCAGCAGGATCTGCTCGGTCAGCAGGAACGTGAGCACGGTCGAGACCCGCAGCGCGGCCATGAGCTTGGCGATCACGATCCGGCCGGGCGTCAGCAGGGTCGTCAGCAGCAGGCTCAGGGTCTGGCGCTCGCGCTCCTGGGTGATGCTGCCGGCCGAGAAGACCGGGCCCACGAGCATGTTGAACACGAGGACATACGAGACGTAGTAGCCCGCCCACTCGGGGCGGAAGAAGAGCTGCACGGCCATCAGGGGGATCGAGAGCAGCATGCTGACCTGGATCACCAGCCGGAGCATGAGGGTGCCCTGGCTGAAGATCTCGCTGCGCAGCTCCTTCTCGAGCACCGGATTGGCGCCGTCGGGCATCAGGTCGGTGCGTTTGGGCGGGGCGAAGAGCTTGTCGGGGAAGAGGTCTCGGTCGATGATCACGCCGATGGCGTACTTCATCTCCTCCTCCTCGTCGACGACCTCCTTGCCCTCGCTGCCGACGTCCGGTGGGTGCAGCAGCCGGCGGTTCACGAGGATCGCCACCACGGTCCAGATGGCCAGGCACCACGGGGGCAGCACGGCGATGGAGACGAAGTCGCGGGCAATCGTGTTCGTGGTGCGCGTCAGGGCCACGCACATCAGGGCCAGCGGCAGGATCACCAGGTAGCTGACGACCAGCGCCGAGCTGGTGCGGCGGAAGTAGCTCGAACAGGCGACGCTGATCAGCCCGAAGGTGCCGGCGGCCAGGATCAGGATCAGATACGCCCGCGCGATCTCCGAGAGCAGGATGCCGCCCAGGAGGAAGCAGAGGATCATCAGCGGCAGGCTGGAGAGGATCAGCAGCACCAAGTACGTCAGCGAGCTGAGCAGCTTGCCGACCAGGATCGTCATGGGCTCCAGCGGGCTGGCCAGGAGCATCTCGTACGTCTTCCGCTCCTTCTCGCCGGTGATGCTGCCCGCCGCGAACGTCGGGGCGACCAGCGCGACGAGGAAGAACTGGCCGAGGAAGAACAGCTCGAAGAGGCTCTGCGCGGCCCCCGAGCTGACCTGCGTCAGGCCGCTGACCCCCTCGCTGCTGACCAGGTTCCGCCAGGCGACGTACACCAGCGTGCCCAGGAACGCGACGTAGGCGAACTGGAGCACGAACGCCTTCGTCGAGCGGAGGTTGACCAGCAGCTCGCGGGCGAGCACGGGGTTGTCGCGGAGCATGGCTCGTTCCGGGGGTCGAGTGCGTGCGGAGCACCGGGGCGTGGCGATCGATCGGCTCTGAGGCGCGCGACGATTACTGGACGTGGCCCTTGGTGATCATCATGAACACCTCCTCGAGGCTCAGCTCGACCTCGCCGAACGACTGAACGCCGATGCCGGCGCCGATCAGCCGCGTGAGCAATCGCGCCTGATCTTGCTCGGGCCCCTCGTACTCGCACGTTAGCGTGTGGTCGAAGGTCTCGAGCTGCCGCACCCCGGGGTCGTCGCGGAGGATGGCGGCGGCGCGGTCGGTGGAGGGCTCCAGGAGCTGGATCTTGAGCACGCAGTGCTGGCGAATCTGGCGCTGGATGTCGCCGATGCTGCCGGCGGCGAGCAGCTTGCCGCGCTCGATGATGCCGATCGAGGTGCAGAAGTCGGCCAGCTCGGAGAGGATGTGGCTGGAGACGAGGATCGTCTTGCCCATCCCCTTCAGCTCCGACAGCAGCGCCTTCATCTCCATGCGGGCCCGGGGGTCGAGGCCGCTGGCCGGCTCGTCGAGGATCAGCACCGGCGGGTCATGGACCAGCGTCTTCGCCAGGCAGAGCCGCTGCTTCATGCCCTTGGAGAGGCCGTTGACGTAGTCGTCGCGCTTCTGGGTCAGGTCGAGCAGCTCGAGCACCTGCCCGATGATCTGCTTGCGCTGGACCCGCGGGATCTCGTAGGCGACGGCGAAGAAGTCGAGGAACTCCCAGACCTTCATGCCGTCGTAAACACCGAAGTCGTCGGGCATGAACCCGATGACCCGACGCACGGCCATCGGGTCGGTGACGACCGAGTGGCCCGCCACGAACCCGTCGCCGGCCGTGGGCCGCAGCAGGGTCGCCAGGAACCGGATGGTCGTGCTCTTGCCGGCGCCATTGGGCCCGATGAAGCCGAAGATCTCGCCGCGACCGATCGAGAACGACAGGTCGTCGACGGCCACGAACTCGCCGTAGCGCTTGCTGAACCCGCGGACCTCGATCATGGGCGCGTCATCCGGGAACCGGGGAAATGAGGCCTCGTCCGCCAGTGCGAGCGAGCGGGGGACAGCCGCAGGAACACCATCCGCAGGCTCACGGCGCCGACTCTTCGGGGTCGACCGCCGGCGCCTCGGGCCTCTGGGAGTAGCTCGCCTCCGAGGGGTCTGGCAGGCCATAACGGAGGTGGGCCACGACCAGGCGGAAGCCACGATGCCGGTCCACCGCCGGCTCGATCGACTGACCGGGGTGGACCTCGCGGACCCAGGCCACCAGCCGCAGCTCGCCACGCTCCTCGGGAGCCGACCAGCGATAGTCCCGGAGCAGCCTCAGGTAGCCATCCAGATCGGCCCAGCTCGGGGCCTCGGGCGTCGTCCCGACGGCGGGCCAGGTGGCCTCGATCGCGGGATCGGGCAAGGGCTGCGGGGCCCCGAGCGCGATCGAGTGGCCGGCACCGGCCTGGGCCTCCGGCGTCCTCGGCCAGGGGGCGATGCGGCCCAGCGGCCAGTAGCGGGCACCCTCGACGTCGATCAGCACCGCGTCGTGCAGCTCCAGGTCGCTGCCGTTGACGACCTTGCCGCCCACGGGGTCGCCGACGAGCTCGATCCCGCCGCCCAGGTCGACGATTGCCTCGGAGCGGAACATGGCCAGACTGCGAGGCTGCACCCGGAAGTCCGCCAGGGCGGGCACGGGCGACGACTGGAAGCTGGCGAACTGGGCCTGCTCGCCGCGCAGGGCCTGATACGAGCGCATGGGCAGGGCCAGCGCGGTGGGATCCTGAGGGTAAGCGATCCGGTAGTCCACCCGGCCCGTCGAGTAGAGCGAGGCGAACCGGCTCAGGTGCGCCCGGCCCGAGGCGCCCTGAAGCTCCAGGACGTCGATCTCGTCGCAGGCCGAATTGAAGCCGAGGTCATAGGCCGCGGCACGTTCGACCGCGTAGGCAAACCCGAACGACAGGAACGGCACCAGGACCCAGGCCAGCTCCTTGCGACGCAGCACATAGCGGCAGAGCAGCCAGTTCAGCGGCACCAGAGCGATCAGGTACGCCAGGATCACCCGGAGCACGAACGGGGCGCCCGGAATGGTGATCCCCGAGGCTTTCTCGAGGGTGTCGCGGGTCGTCGAAGGGATCGTGCCGTTGTCGAGCCAGGCCGAGACCGGGGCGTTCGAGAAGACCAGGTCACCGGGGATCGTGGGCTGGTTGGGGTCGGTGTCCGAGGTGACCGGCGTGGCACCCAGATCGCGGGTGAGGAAGCGGGTCCAGGTCAACTCGGGCCCGGAGAGCGGCTGATAGGCCGGTCGGTTGCCGCTGGTGCCCCACACCTCCTCGGGACGCCTCAGCAGGAGCCGACGGACCAGCGTATCGAGCCCACGCCAGGCCGCCAGGGCCGGGTCATTGGGGTTCACGCCCAGCATCAGGACGCGCCCACGTCCCACGCGGCGCTCGACGGCCAGGGGCCTCGGATCGGTCGGGCTCAGTGGGTGCACGACCACCTCGACGCCCTCGCGGGGCCTCAGCCCGGTGAGCATCAGCGGCCGATCGACCGTGGGGGACAGCTTCTCGACCGGCCCGTACCGCTTCGGCTGGCTGACCGGGACGTTGCCCAGCAGCAGGTCGCTGACGACGCCCTGGGGCGGAAGATAGGCCTCGGAGAGTCCCGCGAGGTCCGTCTCCAGGAGCGGACTGACGGCGCCGGAGGAGTCGGCCGGCAGGTAGGGGCCGAGGAAGCTCTCCTGAAGCGCGAGCTGCTTCGGTCCGCTGGCGACGATGAGGATCTGGCCGCCGAAGTGCAGCCAGTCGAGCATCGCCTGCTGCTGGCTCAGGGGGCCGATCGACAGGTCCTGGGGATCGAAGCCGTCCCAGACCAGGTGGCTGATCGTCGTCCAGGTGAGCGGGTGGGCGGAGAGGTTGGGCCGATCGGGCACCTGGGGCAGCACCATGCGGTAGTAGCGCTGGCGATCGCGGGTGGTGCGGTCCGGATCGCCGGACGCGGGCAGCGTCGCCAGCATGGTCGACCACGAGTTGTACAGGCTGGGGTCGGGGCAGAGGACGACGACGCACATCTGGTGCGTCTCGAGCTTCTGGAGCGACGCCTCCCAGCCCGCGTTCGGTCGGATGGCGCCGGGCTGCGTCAGCTCGACGTACAGGGTCTTCGGGATCTTCGGGAGCAGCATCTGGAGGCTGCGGTTCAGCGACTGCTCCTTGGCGAGGAAGGCGTCGCGACCGTAGATCATCGCGTGGGGCATGTCCAACAGCGGGACCTGCGGCCGGCCCCCGACCTCGGAAGTCGTCTGGAGCAGACCCTCGAAGTTGCTGTCGTTGGACCGGAGCTCGATGGCCAGCGTCGACCAGTGGTTCGGCTTGGCGAACGGCAGCACGTCGAACGGGGCGACCTGGCTGCGGAAGAACTCGAACGGCGGCCGGTTCTTCTTGTCCTTCGCGAGCTTCTCCGTGAGCTTGTCCAGGTCGGAGAGGTCCTGGACGGCCTCGGGCTCGCTCGTGGGGGCGGGGTCCTGCGCCTGCGCCGGGGCCCTGGTGGCCAGGCCGTGCCCCAGCGCCAGCGCGAACAGGGCGAGTCCAAGACGACGGAAGGTCCGGACCGACACGGGCCACCTCGGCAATGACGGGAACGGGATCGCGGGATCCCGAGGGGCTCAAGGCTGTGACGAGCGTCCGAGACAGTCTAACCGTCCCGAAATGGGCCGCAAAGAGGCCGGGCCGGTTCGCCGGCATCTGGCGTCAGCATCAGTCCAGGGGCCGGCCCCCGAGGCGGCAGTAGTCGTCCGGCGTGTCCAGATCCTCCAGCGCCCCGGGTTCGTCCACCGCGCAGGGCACAACCCGATCAGCGAAGCGGGTCAGCAGCGCATTCACCCCGACGCCCGCCGGCAGGGTGGGGATCTGGAACGCCAGGTCGCGCGGCAGGAGCAGCGGATGCCCGCGCCGGCCGTCCACCCAGGGGACCCGGATCCAGCCGGGCCCGGCGGCCGACTCGGCCAGCAGGCGCGCGACCAGCCGGGCGGTCAATCCCGGCGAATCCGCCGGGGCAATCAGGATCGGGTCGGAGGTCGAATCGGTCCGGGCCAGATGCCGCAGGCCCAGCTCGATCGATCCGCGCATGTCCGCCGGCGGTTCCGGCGCGACCACCAGCTCGGCCCCGGCCGTGGCGGCCTCGGCGGCCAGGATCCCGGCTCCTTCGACCGTTCCAGCCGGGGGGACGACGACCAGCACCCGGACCACCCCGCCGGCGCGCAGGGCGGCGACGACCGTCGCGATCACGGTCTGGTCGCCGAGTGGCAAGATCAGCTTCGGGCGCCCCATCCGCCGGCTGGTGCCGCAGGCGGGCACGATGGCGGTGCTCACCTTGGCCCGCGCCCGCCGGCGGCCTCGGCGTCGACATCCTCGGCCTCGGTGAATGCGTTCCCGACGGCACCCCGTTGACCCAGGTTCCGGCGGGCGACCAGCTCGGCCACGATGCTGATGGCGATCTCGGTCACGGACTCTGAGCCGATGTTCACGCCCACCGGCGCCGAGACGCGGGCGAGGTCCGACTCGGCGATTCCCGCCGCGCGGAGGGCCTCGAAGATCATGCGGATCTTGCGGCGGCTGCCGATGAGTCCGACATACGGGGCGACCGTTGGTACCAGGAGCTGGAGCGCCTCCTGATCGTGGCCGTGGCCCCGCGTGACGATCAGGCCGTAGGTCTGCGTGGTGATCTCGCAATGCCGCAGCAGGTCGTCGATCGGGCAGACGATGTGCCGGGCCGCGGCGGGGATGCGGTCGGGGTTGGCGTACTGGCGGCGGTCGTCGGCCACCCAGACCTCGAAGTCCGCCTGGCTGGCCAGCGCCGCCACCGCCTGGCCGACGTGCCCGGCCCCGATGATGAGCAGTCGGATTCTCGGGAGTGTGGGCAACGCCGCCAGGCCCCGGGTCAGGCTGGGCCGGGGTCGCTGGTCGAGCGCGACGACCGGTCCGGCGCCCACCTCGGCGGGCAGGCCCGGGGGATAGGAAGCCGTCAGCGTTCCGCTGGCATCGAACAGCCAGCGGGCTCCGACCGGGCCGGTCCACCCGGCGGCCTCGGGATCGACGGCGACGACCTCGGTCGATCCCGAGCCGTCGTCCAGCAATCGCAGTCGGGCGCGGACGTACCGGGCGGCGGGCTCGCCCTGGAGCGCCTCGGCGAGGATGGTCATGCGGCCGCCACAGATCAGGCCGTCGGCCCAGGCGTAGTCGTGGTCGAGCACGAACGTGTGCCGTTCGGCGCCCGGCTGGCCGAGCCGTCGGATCGACTTCTGCTTCACCTCGGCCTCGACACAGCCGCCGCCCAGGGTGCCGACCTGGCCCCCGTCGGGCTCGACGAGCATCAGGGCCCCGGCCTTCTGGGGCGTCGAGCCGCGCGTCTCCACCACCTGGGTCAGCAGGACCTCATGGCCGGCGTCGAGCCGCTCGAGCAACCGCAGCAGAACCTCGCGCATGCCGCCCCCGTGTCCGCAACGAACCCCGATCGCCCGATCGGGCGCACCAGTGCAGATGAGGCTATCGCCGGCCCGACCCTGCGGCAAGCGGCCTCCGCGTGGTGGCGGGGCGTGGCGTGGCCGGGATACCATCGGCACTGCCGGCGGGCGGCGACCCGGGAGGGACGGCTGCTCGTCGGGCGGCCATCGCACCGAAGTCACCCTCCAGGGACCCCGGCCCACCATGCGGTTGATCCTCGCCAGCGCCTCTCCCCGCCGCCAGGCCCTCCTGATCGAGGCGGGCTACGAGATCGAGGTCGATCCGTCGGGGGTCGACGAGGCCGAGCCGCCAGCCGGCACCGATCCGAGGCTCTACGCCAGCGAGCTGGCCCTCCGCAAGGCGGCCACGGTCGCTCACCGGCGCGGGGCGGGCCTCGTCCTGGGCGCGGATACGACCTGCGCCGTCGCCGGCGAGATCCTGAACAAGCCCGTCGACCGGGCCGATGCCGAGCGGATGATCCGGCTCCAGGAGGGCCGCCACGTCGAGGTCCTCACCGCCGTCGTGCTCTACCGGGCGGAGCGCGACACCTGGCTCGGTGGGGTGGAGACGACCGTGGTCCAGGTCCGGGAGCTGACCGACGCCGAGCGGGAGGAGCACCTCGACTCGGGCCGCTGGGAGGGGAAGGCCGGCGCCTACGGGGTCCAGGACGACGATCCGTTCGTGACGGTCGTCTCGGGGAGCTGGAGCAACGTGGTCGGTCTGCCGTTGGAGCGTCTGAAGCGCATGCTCGATCAGGCCGTCGCGCTCGACGTGGCCTGATCCGGCCGGGTGGTTGCGTGGGGTGTCGCGCGGGCCTGGTTCTGGTACGATTCGCCGGTCGGGGCCGGTCAGGAGCCGGCCCGACCGAGTCGCCTCGGTGCCGAGCGGAGTCCCAGGATGATGGCAGCTCACCTTTCCGGCCCTGCCGACGGCCTGAGCCCGGGGCACGTCGGCCCCGACCCGGCCACGGCCGCCGCCTCGCGACCGGGGCTGCACCCGGCACTGGTGCTGCTCGGCGTGGGCGGCCTGGGGGCCCTGCTCGTCCTGGGGCTGATGCGGTTCCTGCCGTCGAGGGATCCCATGCCGGAGGAGGCCCTGCCCGCCCAGCTCCAGCCCGCCGCCATCGATGGCAACCGGGCGTTCGGCTACCTCAAGCAGATCTGCGACCTCGGGCCCAGGCCGGCCGGCTCCGAGGCCAACACGAAGCAGCGGCAGCTCGTCGCCGAGCACTTCAAGCGGGCCGGCGCGATGGTCCGCGAGCAGCCGTTCGAGGCCCTTGACCCGATCCACAAGGCGGACGGCACCATTCGCGAGCCGTTCGAGCCCGCCGACCGGGCCCAGGCCCTGCGAGTGCCGATGGTCAACCTGATCGGCTCCTGGTTCCCCGAGCGGACCCAGCGGATCGTGATCGCCGCCCACTACGACACCCGCCCGCACCCCGACCAGGAGACCGATCCGCGGCTCCGCAACGCCCCGTTCATCGGCGCCAACGACGGGGCCTCGGGCGTCGCCCTGATGATGGAACTGGCCAACCACCTGAAGGACTCGCCCACCGAGTGGGGGGTCGATCTGGTACTCTTCGACGGCGAGGAGCTGGTCTACGACCGCGTCGGCGAGTACTTCCTGGGCTCCAAGGAGTTTGCCCGCCGCTACAAGGCCGACCGCCGTGGCAAGACGCCCTACACCTATGCGGCGGGCATCCTGCTCGACATGGTCGCCGGCAAGAACCTGGCGATCCCGAAGGAGCCGTACAGCGTACGATTCGCCGGCGGACTGGTGCGCGACATCTGGGCCGTGGCGAAGCGGGTCGACGCCCCGGCGTTCCGCGACGAGCTCGGTCGGGAGGTCCTCGACGACCACCTCGCCATGAACGATGCCGGCATCCCGACCGTCGACCTGATCGACTTCAGCTACCCCCAGTGGCACACCGCCTCGGACCTGCCCGAGAACTGCTCGGCAGCGAGCCTCGAACAGGTGGGTCGGGTCGTCTCGGCGTGGGTCAACAAGCCGATCCCCGCCAGCTCCAAACGCCGGCGCTGACAGGGCCGCTCGGGCGATCTCAGGCCTCCTGCGGTCCGTCGCTCGCCTCCGCGTGCTCGCGGCGGGTCGCCTCCAGGTCGTGGCGGACCGAGGCCAGCTCGACCCGGAACCGGCCCAGGGCGGCCTTGGCCAGCGCCAGGGTGCTGTCGCGGTACTGGGCGTCCTCGATCGCCTGCGCCACCAGGGCGTCCAGGTCGCCCCGGACTGCGGCCGGCAGGCTCAGGATCCGGTCCTGGAGCGTGATCAGCTCGGCGGGAATCTTCCCGCCCATTGGGGCAACGCGGCCCCCGATGGTCTCGATCATGGTCGGCAAGCTCCCTGGGTGTACGGCAAACCTAGCACGGCAATCTGCGAAGTCCATTCGGCCTAGGCAAGATTTGCCGGCGGTCCGGGACCCTCGTCTCCGGATGCGGCCCGGGGATTGAGCTTCTCGAACCGGGGGACGGCCATTAGAGTCTCGCGCTTGCTGGACCGGAGTGTCCGGCGCGTGGGGCGTTCGGGCCGTCGCGGGACGGTCGGTGACAGGGAGGTCGACCGCCATGAAGGCGAAGGCACGTCTGGCCGGCATCGTGTTGGCAGGGTACGCCGTCCTCGGCGGCCCGGGGGCCGGCACCCGCGCCGAGGGGCCGGAGGATTCACCCGGCTCGATCCTGCGCGACGGGTTCGAGGCCACCCGGCCCTCCTGGCGCGAGGAGGAGACCGACGCGACCTTCGTGCTGCGGGCCCACGACCGCGCCGAGGGCACGGTCCACGAGGGCCAGCGCGCCGAGCGCTTCGACTTCGAGGCCGGGCCCGGCAGTGCGCTCTATTACAGCTACCAGCTCCCGAAGACGCCGATCGTCGAGTCGCTGAAGGCGACGCTGTACGTGCGCGGAAATCGTCCAGGGGTCCAAATTTACGGCCGCGTCGTCCTGCCCGCCGATCGCGACCCCGAGTCGGGCCAGCCCACGTTCCTGCTGGTGCCCGGCACGAGCCTGGACGCCGCCGATCGCTGGCAGCGGCTGGAGCTGTCCGACCTGCCCCGCGCCGTGGAGCGCCAGGCCAAGGTGCTCCGGCTCGGCACCGGCCGGACGGTGAGCGTCGAGGGGGCGTACCTGGAACGGCTCGTCATCAACCTCTATGGCGGCGCGGGCGACGGCGAGGTCTTCCTCGACGACCTGACCGTCTCGCCCGTGCCCGAGGCGCGGATCGTCGCCGGGGCGCCCGCCGTCCCGCCGGCGAACCTGCCCGATCCCGCCCTGCCGGGAGCCCCGACGGGCAAGACCCGTGTCCAGCTCAACAGCACGGTGCTCAGCCGCGACGGGATCGACTGGGTGCCCCGGATCATTCACGCCCCCGGCGGCGAGATCGAACAGCTCCGCCGCGCCGGCTTCGATGTGATGGCCATGGGCGCCGGCGCCGACCCGAACGAGGTCGACGCCGCGATCCGGGCCGGGTACCTGCTCATGCCCACGCTGGCCGAGCCCGAGGGCGTCGCCACCGACTCGGCCGCCACCCTGGCCAGTACGTTCAAGAACCGCGAGGCCGTGGCGCTCTGGGACCTGGGCTCACACCTGGGCGCCCTGACCGACCCCGAGGCCCGCCAGGCCGAGCTGGACCGGGTCCGCAAGATCATCCGCGGCATCAAGGAGCTGCCCGAGGGCACCTCGCGGCTGACGACCGGCAGCGTCGATGGCCTGTTCCCGCAGTATGGCCTGTTCGGTCGGAACCTCGACCTGATCGGCGTCGAGGTCCCAGGCTTCGCGGCCATGATGGACCCGGTCGACACACTCACGTACCTGGACCAGCGGCGGTCGCAGACGGCCACCCGGAACCCGAACGCCCTGTACCTGGGCTGGGTTCCGGCGTCGTCGCCGCGGGTGGTGCGCACGGCGGTCTGGGGCGACGATGTGCCGCCGGCCTGGGGCTGGCCGCAGATCCAGCCTGAGCAGATCCGCATGTACAGCTACGCGGCGATCTCCGCCGGGTACCGGGCGCTCGGCTACCGCGGCGACGCGGACCTCTCGCGCCCGGCCGGCCTGCCGCGGCTGTATGAGCTGACGCTGCTGGTGGCCGAGATGGACCTGATCGAATCGTTCGTGGCCCGCTCGGGGGCCTCGATCGGCCACTGGCCGGCGTTCCCGCCCGACCTCAAGCCGAAGATCACCTACGACGCCTCGGGCAACGCCGGCGGCTTCGGCTCGATCGGCAAGGTCAAGGCCACGACCAAGGAGACGGCCGCGCTGCCCGGCATCAAGGTCGCGTGCCTGGAGGGGCCCGACACCCGTTCGAAGCTGCTGATCGTCTCGGACTACACGGCCGGCTCGCAGTGGCAACCGGGCAAGAAGGCCGTGCAGGACCTGAACCTGCTGGTGCCGGTGCCCGAGAGCGCCCAGGCGTTCGAGATCAGCCTGGGCGGGGTGACGCTGCTGGAGAGCCGCCGCGAGGCCGGCGGCCGTCGGATCACGATTCCGGCATTCAACTCCACCTGCATCATCCTGGTCACCACGGATTTGTCGTTCCGCGACGAGCTGGAGCGCCGGGTCAACGCGGTCCGGCCCCGGGCCATCGACATCGCGATCAAGCAGGCCGAGCTGCAGTTCCAGGAGGCCCAGTCGCTGCACGCCCTGATCCTGGGCGCCGGCGGCCTGCCGATCCGGGATGCCGAGAGCCTGCTCGCCTCGGCCCGGAACCTGATCCAGTCGGCCCGCGATGCCTCCGACCGCCAGGAGTACACGCTGGCCTGGAACGAGGCCCGGACCGTCGGCCAGGCGCTGCGGATGCTGATGCGGGCGCACTGGGAGCGGGCGTACAAGGATTACGTGACCAGCACGGTCACGGGCGTCGGGGCCGACACCAGCGAGGGGCCGCGGCCGTCGCAGGCGATCAGCCCGGTCGGCTGCCCGCCGCTGCTGACCATGCAGACCCTGCCCCACTACTACCGCGCCTGGCGGGGTCCGATCCGGGGCGAGAGCGGCTCCTACGGCCGCAACCGGGTGCAGGGCGGCGAGTTCGAGGCCGACCCGGTCGCGATGCGCGATCTGGGCTGGGTCAACGAGAGTTACCGCCCCGACCGGGTGGCGACCTCGATCACCATCGACCGCCGCGACGGCTGGGGCCCGAACAAGGCCGCGCTGAAGCTGGATGTCCGGCCCCAGGACAAGCCCGACCCCGAGGCGTTCAAGCGGCCCGACGGCAGCTTCGACAACGCCGCCTACACCAAGGCGCTGCTGGCCACGGCCGACGCCCTGCCCCCGTTCCTCGACCAGCCGGCCGCGGCCGTCCGGTCGCCGGCGGTGAAGGTCAAGGGCACCTCGCTCCTGCGGATCAGCGTTCGGGTCAAGATGCCCCGCGAGCTGCCCCCCGGTTCGGGTGGCCTGATCATCCGCGACTCCCTCGGCGGGGCCCAGCTCCAGTACCGCGCCACGCGGGCGATCCCCGACTGGCAGGAGGTGGTCCTGTACCGCCGCGCCCCGGCCGATGCCGAGGTCACGGTCCTGCTCGGGCTGGCCGGATTCGGCCGGGTGCTCTTCGACGACCTCCAGATCCAGGTCCTCAACGACACCGGCGCGTCCCCCAGCTCCGAGCCGGCCGCGGCCCTGGAACCCGGGGTCGAGACCCGCAGCCGCTGAACCCCGGCGGGCGTCCGGCCGCTTGCCGGCGCCCGCCCGATCCCTCCCACCCCACCCCTCCCCCCGATCGCTGCGGCCGAACCCCGTCCGGGGTGTGGCCGTATGCTAAGATTGCCTGATCGTGGCAGCCCGGCGGTTTCCGCCCGGGGGTCTGTCCGCGACGGGTGTCCCCTCCCCGAGGGTTGCACCAGGCGGGAACTCTTTGCCGCCTCCCGGCGTCGAAGGGTCAGATCCGCGAGTTGCCCACTCCTCTCCGCCTCCGCATCGTCCGAACCCGACTCCCCTTCAGCGCGGCCCGGCCCGCGGGCGTTGCGCCCTGCGAGGACTGGTGTTGCGTTGACGACCCCAATTCCGGCTGCTAGCGAGTTGGGTCATTCGACCGCCCCTC
>CAZUZD010000043.1:0-2504 GCA_964624465.1 uncultured Isosphaeraceae bacterium | reverse complement strand
CTCGCCCATCGTCCCGACCCACCCGCGGTCCTGCCCGCGCCCGGCTGATTGCGCGCGGTGTGGGCCTGTTAGGAGACTGATCAGCATGGCGAAGATCCAGGCCGTCTGGGCGATCGACATCGGTCAGGCCGCGCTCAAGGCCCTGAAGCTCCTGCCGAGCGACGAGCCGGACAAGCTCTACGCCGAGGCGTTCGACTACGTCGAATACCCGAAGATCCTCAGCCAGCCCGACGCCGACCCCGAAGAGCTGGTCCGCGAGGCGCTGGCCACCTTCATGGGCCGCAACGAGCTGAAGGGCACCCGGGTCGCCATCGGGGTGCCCGGCCAGTCGGGCCTGGTCAAGTTCATCAAGCTGCCACCGGTCGAGAAGAAGCGCGTCCCCGACATCGTCAAGTTCGAGGCCCGTCAGCAGATCCCCTTCGCCCTCGAAGAGGTGATCTGGGACTACCAGGCCATCGGGGGCGACGACGAGGATGACGACGAGATCTCGATGACCGAGGTCGGCCTGTTCGCGATGAAGCGTGACCAGATCAACCGCGCCATCCTGCCGCTGAAGAACGCGGGGATCGAGGTCGATGTCGTCCAGATGTCCCCGATCGCCCTCTACAACTTCATCGCCTTCGACAACCCGCCGGCCAAGGGGGAGAAGGGCGAGCAGCCCGACTCCTACGTCCTGCTCGACATCGGCGCCGACAACACCGACCTGATCATCACCGACGGCGTCCGGATCTGGCAGCGCAACGTGCCGATCGGCGGCAACCACTTCACCCGCGCCCTGACGAAGGAGCTGAAGCTCACCTTCGCCAAGGCCGAGCACCTGAAGCAGAACGCCACCAAGGCCCAGGACCCTCGCGCCGTCTTCACGGCCATGCGGGGCGTCTTCAACGACTTCTCCAGCGAGGTCAGCCGCTCGCTGGGCTTCTACGGCAGCGTGAACCGCCAGGCCAAGATCGCCAAGGTCATCGGCCTGGGCAACGGCTTCAAGCTGCCGGGGCTCCAGAAGTTCCTGCAGCAGAATATCAACCAGGAGGTCGAGCGGCTCGAGACCTTCCAGCGCCTGACCGGCGATGAGGTCGTCGCCGCGCCGCAGTTCGTCGAGAACCTGCCCTCGTTCGCCGTGGCCTACGGCCTGGGGATCCAGGCCCTGGGTCGCGGTGGCCTCTCGACGAACCTGCTGCCGCCCGAGATCCAGCAGACGCGGATGATCCGCCGCAAGAAGCCGTGGGCGCTGGCGGCCTCCACCCTCCTGATGCTCGGCACCTCGGCGCTGTTCTTCGGCTCGTGGAACGCCCTGGCCAAGACCAAGCCGTTCGAGGAGCCGGCGCAGGCTGCCCAGTCGGCCGCCGACCAGGGCAAGAAGCTCCAGGGCGAGTTCGACACCGCCAAGGGCGAGTTCGACACCCTCAAGGCCGAGGGCACCGACCTCGTCTCCGACGCCCCCGAGACCGCCAGCTGGCCCGGCCTGCTCCAGACCCTCATGACGGCCCTGCCCAACCCGGGTCGCGAGTTCCAGCAGAGCGACCCGAACTTCGACCCGAATGCCCCGGCCAACGTCGGCCTGCTGGGCATGCTCCGGGTCCACATCGACAAGATCGTCCCGGTCTGGCGTGAGGACCTGAAGGGCAACTGGTACGACCAGATCGACCGCTTCTACCTGAACACGATGCACGCGCTCGACCAGGAGAAGGCGCCCGAGGGCTCCGGCTGGGTGATCCAGGTCGTGGGCCACCACTACAACCCGTCGCCGCTCGGCAAGAAGAAGGACGACCTCTCGGAGCGCGAGAAGAAGTTCGCCTTCGGACCGCTGGCCTACCTCCAGCAGGTCGTGCTGCCGAGCCTCTGGCGCCCGCAACTCCGCCTGAACGGCATCCACCACGCCACCCTCACCTACTTCTACCCCGACACGAGCTGGACCACCGAGAAGGGCACCGCCAGCGTGCCCCCGCCCTCGATGCTCCGGAAGGACCAGCCCCCCGCCGAGGGCGGCGAGGGCGGTGCCGGTGGCGACATGGCCGCCATGATGGGGAAAATGGGTGGCATGGGCGGCATGGGCGCCGGCATGGGTGAAGGTGGTGAGGGGGGCGGCTACCCCGGCATGGGGGGCATGGGCGGAATGATGGGCGGCATGGGCGGCATGATGGGTGGCCGCGGTGGCATGGGCGGCATGATGGGCCCCGGCGGCATGGGGGGGGCCGGGAAGAAGGCCGACGAGAAGGACATCAAGACCCTGACGCGCACCGACTTCAAGATCGAGTTCGTCTGGCAGCCGCCCAAGCCCGAGGACCTGCCCAAGGATCAGGAGGCCCTCAAGGCCAAGCTCGAGGAGATCGTCAAGTCGCTGGCCGAGGCCGAGAAGCAGAAGGGCGCCATCAAGCCGCTCGAGGAGCAGGCGCTCACGAAGCTCTCGGTCGAGCGCTCGCTCGAGACGATCCAGAAGATCGACGCCGAGCTGCGGGGCCAGAGCGGTGCCCCCTCCCGCCCCCGACGCCCGATCCGTTCCGCGC
>CAZUZD010000042.1:0-27419 GCA_964624465.1 uncultured Isosphaeraceae bacterium | reverse complement strand
GTCAAGAGCCCCTTGAGGCGACGAGCCTCCAGGCGGGTTCAGCGAGAAGTCTCAGAATTTACGCCTGATTCGCCTGTTTCGCAGGCCAACCTTCCGATCGAGCGTTCCGCTCGCTTCGTGGTGGTTCGGTGCCTTCAGAAGAAATGCTGCTGCGACTGTCGAGAGTCGGTAACCGCTGGAACAAGGTCGGGGGTGTCCGATCCGACGGCCGCGTTCTTCAGGCTGACCCCGAGTGCGACCAAACCAGGTCAAGATCGCGTCGAATGAGCGTCAACGGTTGACAGACCGATCTCGGCGTCGACCACAGGGTACTCCCAGGGTTTCGGACCGGCCTCGAACTCGCTCCGAGGTAAGCACCCTGTCCAACGCCGGAAGTTGGCGAACCGACATTCGCTACCATCCGGCTGCAGTCTTCCGGCTCGGGACGCCCGGGTGAACCCAGCAGTGACATGGCTCGATTCCGGGCGTCGGCGCGGGGGGATCATGCGAATGAGGCGAAAGAACTGCGGTCGGGCCTCGACCCGGAGGCGCAGCCACCGATGGCGCGGAACCAGGCGGCCCTGGCAGATCCGGCCCGATCGGACCGTTTTGGTCAGCCCGGAATTACCCAGGCAGGCTCGCTTAACTCGCATGAATCGCGAGGTTCGGGGGGAATGCGTTGCGATTCAGCCATCTGAGCCGGTTACCCAGCCCGAATCCAGAGGCGCCGGACCGCATGACGGGCTCTCGGACTGACAACGGTTGTCACCTGCGGGGGAAGTGGGGCGGCCGGGAGATCCGTGAACGTCGCCCTGGAGAGCCCTCCGTCGTGTTGAGCGGCCAGGGCAGTCATCCAGTCTGCTGCGCGAGTGCTGGCCGGGTGGTGTCTTGCGGGAACGACAAGCTCATGCCACACACCGACCGAACGCCCTCGCCATCTCAGGAGAACTGCGACCTCGATGCCGAGGGAGTTGGAGAGAACGTGACGAGGAAGGTATGCCCCCGCAGAGCGGTTCGGCCACTGTCATCCGATCAAGCTGCAGAGCTTACCTGGCCAGTTCTCCCAGTCTTTCAGTTCTCGACGTCCTCGCACACAGCCCCAACGCAATGCGATCACACGACCCTTCGTCGCCCCGGAATCGATCGTCCGCACCCATGCGGCGACTCCGGCACGATCCTGCTGGACTTCGCCAGCGCGGCTGCCGAGTTTGCGCTCAATCGGGCCGTCGACTGGCCCTTCCACACACGGCAGACCGACTGCCGACCCGCTCGGGCGCCCGTTCTCGACAGCGGGCTCCGCTCGGGAGATTGTCCTCGCCAGCGAGGAGGGTGCCGTCCAGGTGTCACCGATGCGGCCAGAGACCCGATTCGAGGCGATTGCCCAGGTTTTCCTGACTTCGCAACATATCGAACGCATTCCTGGATCGCGTTTGTCTGTGCCTTGCATACATCGGCTTCGGAACTTAATGTAGTGCCGTCAGTGGCCGGTCCTGATGAACAGGACTCGTCCCGGGGACCCGCGTGCGTCAGCTGCGGAAAAGTGGTCGGGTCGAGGTGGCGGGGCATCTGCTGAATGCTGCGGGTACCCACCCACTCACTTCCTCCCGATCCATGCCATCGGCTCCTTGTCGAGAGCACATCAAGGTGAACGAGGTCAACTCACCCAGGCCGGGCCAGCAGGCCGGGATCAATCCCGTACTTGCCATCTTGCTGGCGGGAATCCTCCTCGCGCTGTTGGCCCTCATCGGCCTGTTGCTCTTCCAGGCCCGAGGTGGGCGGAACGAGGGTGATCAGGTATCGACCGCGGCCCCCTCCGCAGCACCGGCAAAGGTGGCGGTGGCGCCGGGGCAGACGGTCGAAAGGCGTGCCCTCCCGAAGCCTCGGGAAGACCCCAAACCCATCGGGGATCCGGACCGCATCCGACAGGCGTTGCGGGTCGGCGGCGTTTACCACTCGGTCCTCAAGGCGGGCATGACGGCCAGGGTCGAGGACAAGTCGTGGGGACTCACCGAAGTCGTCAGCATGGCCTACGCTGCCGAGCTGCAGATCGACCGGACGATCGAGTCAAACGACGGAAAACGGGGTGTCGAGCTTCGCCACTTTGTCTCGTCGCGAAACCTCAAGCGGTCCTCGCCGTGGTCACCCGCGCGGGGGAGGGCGGGACTGAGTTCCTACTTGTCCACAACGCCGGCTACGGCGGCTATTTCTTCCCGACCCAACGGGTCAAGACCGAGGTGAAGCCGGATCGCGTGGCCATCGGGACCGTGCGCTCCGACCTCGGGTATCGCGGGCCCGCCTCGGCGACCCATCGCGGCGAGGTCGCAGACGTCCACTTCAGCAACCGGTTCCAACGCGACCGCCAATACAACTTGCACGTCTGCGAGGTGCTTCTCGCAGAGGTCGACCTGCACCAGCCCGGCAACGTCCTGGAACGGGCGCTGCTTGATCGCGACAAGCCATTCCTCCGGCTTTCCGCCGGCAGGCTGGACGACCCGACGATCGCGTTCTCGCTAACGATGCCTGCCGTCCGTTCGTCCGTGCTGAACGCGATCCCCTCGCACCTTCTCAGGACCGCTCCGCCGCTCGGAAGGCGGCATCGCCCTGATCCAGCGAACCATCGGCGGGGATCGGGGTGGCTGGCCCGGTGGAATGACAACTGGAAGGCACTCTTCTTCGTTGGCGGGCACCGCGAAGGTGACGAGACTTACCGCGAGTGCGCGATCCGTGAGATCGGGGAGGAACTCGGGCTGACGCCGTCCGAGTGCCCCGTTTCCGCATCATGCGCCAGTCATCTGGAGTATCGGGCCATCTCCCACAGTGCCGGCGAGTTGACGGAGTACGTCATCGAACTCTTTTGCTCTCACCCGAACCAGGAGGGCCTTCGCAAGATCGACGGCGATCCGAGGAACAAGTGACTTGACAGGGATGAGATCCGCCGCATGGAGGCCCACGCCGCCCGGCCCGTGAGCGTGAGCGTCATCCTGGACCTGGCGGGGTGGATGCATTGCCATTAATGCATGAACGCTCGTCGAAGCAACTCTACCTGTCCTCCTTTCCACCAAGATGACGTCGCCACCGCCAGTCGGGTAGCGGGGCAAGCGACCCATACCCGCTGCGGATTCCGCTGTTTTCCTCGGCCTGGACCGGCAATATAGTTCTTTACTAAAAGAATCGGTCAGTCTCCAATGAGTATTCTGACTGCCTGCAATATCTCCCGGGTCTGTCGGTCCACGGCCGACGGGCAGCTCCCGGATCTTCTCGAAGTAGCCTTGCTGCTCGAGCTCGGACCGACGGTCTCTGCCCCCCGTCAGCCGCGCCCCGAGGGTCCTGCCCCGACTGGATTGCCCCCAACGAACGCATGGCCGGATGGGCGGCGCTCGCCCATCCGAGATCCCGTCAGGGCCCGCCGGCCGCGTGTAACGATCATGCCCCGAATCTTCATCTGCTACCGACGCGACGACAGCCAGCACCAAGCTGGGCGGCTGTACGGAGAGCTGGCCGGATGGTTCGGCCAGGACCACATCTTCCAGGACGTCAACTCGAATCAGTACGGGGAGGATTACCGCTCTGTCGTGAACGCGTCCATCCGGGAAACCGACGTTTTTCTGGTCGTGATCGGGGATCACTGGTTCGCGGCCGAATTGCCGGATGGAACTCGGAGGCTTCAGGATGGGGACGACGATGTCCGGATCGAGATCGAGTCGGCCTTGGAGCAGCGGGAACGGCGGGAACGGCGGGGCCTGAGGGTCATCCCAGTGTTGGTCGGCAAGGCGGGCATGCCGCGGCGGTCCGAACTGCCGAAGAGCCTGGGCCGGCTCACTTATTGTCACGCCTTGCTGATCCGCCCCAATCCCGACTTCGAAACGGACGTCGCGAAACTGATCCGGACGATCGACCCGCCCAAGAATGGTCGGCTTGCCACCGCTTTGGTGTTCGCCGGGTTGCTCGCGGTCTGGGTCGGGCTGGGCTTGTTCGCCTTCCAGCAGTTCGGCCGACGGCCGGCTCCCCGGCCGTCGGCCCAGCCGATCGCGCGTGAACTGGATCGGTGTTTCGACGCGAACCAGATCGACGAGGCTGCCGCCCTTTGCGAGCGGGCGATAGCAGAGGGCCATAACCTCGCCGACACCTACGCGGGGCGGGGCCGGGTCCATCACATTCGAGGCTTGCGCACCGGCAACCGCGCCGAGTTCCGGCAGGCCCTCGATGACTACACGCGAGCCCTCGACCTGGCCCTGTCCGACGCCTTGGTCTACGCCCGGCGCGCTGCGTGCCATTCGGCGGTCGAGGACCACGCCGGGGCGGCGGCCGATGTGCAGGCGGCCCTGGCCCACGACGCCGGGTCCGATCCCTGGCTGTACTACAATCTCGCCCGCGTCGCCGAGGCCGAGAAGAACGACATGCAGGCCATTGAATACCTCGGCAAGGCCCTCGAGATCGACCGAAAGGAGATCGTGGGCGCGACCGTGGCCCGCAAGGACGTCCTCCACGAGCGGTGCAGTTTTTATCTTTCGGAGAGAGCCAGACTCTTCTTCAAACGCGCCTACCCGGCGGAGGCTCGGTCCGACCTCGACGAGTCGTTGCGGCTGTTCCCCAACCCGGACGCCTACGTCTACCGGGGGTTTTATCACCTCGACCGGGCCGCGACCCAGGAGGCGGAGGACGACCTGAAGGAAGCCTTCCGGCTCGCTCCAAAGAGCGTCCTCGCGCTCTATGGGCTGGCGATCTCTCGTCGCAACCGCTATGTCACGGGCGACGCGGACCAGGGTGAGGAGGCCGAGTTAGACTTCGCCGTCCGCGACGTCGTTGAGGCGATCTACCTTTCACTACTGAACGGCGACGGCAGCCCTCTTGGCTATCACGCCGACGAATATCGCCCCGGCACCGTCGTCGAAGCCCGGTGGCGGCGCTACCTCGGGGACACGCCCTCCGCCCTGCTGAACCGGGCCACTGAGGCCGTTGAACGCCAGCAAACGCCGGCGCGCCTCCTCGCCGAGGAGGCCTATCGGATCCTCGGCCCGGTCCTCGTCGAACGGCCGTGGGACTTGCCGGCCCGGAGGATCAGGTGGCGGGCGGCGGCCTTGATCGGCAAAGGTCACGAGCGCGAGGGCGTCTCTGACCTCGCCCGCAAGGTCTATCAGGCGGCGTCGGACGACGGCTCGGTCGAGGCCACCCTCGCACTGTCCGGGCTCGCCGAGGCGAACCGCGGCGGCGATTGGGCGGACGAAGATGCTCAGAGGCTCCGTGAACTCGCGCGCGACCAAGAGGTCGTCGAGGTCCGATTAAAGTGCATGAGGCGGGACGGGCGGGGTGAGATCTGGGAGTCCGCACTGGTCACGACGCCCAAGACGGGCAAACAGGTGGCGCGCGACGAGGCGAACCGGCTCATGATGGACCGCGACGCGATCATCCCGGAAGAGCTCCTGGAATACCTCGACGAGACGCTGGCCGAGGCCCGCCGGCTCAACGTGCCGTTCCCGGCGCATTACCGAGAGCAATTGGCCAAGCCGAAGAACTGACCTCAGGCGACCGGAAACCTTACACAGTCGTGAGAACGCCATGAACAAGCTCCTCGGCATCTTCGCCTTCCTGACGGCGCTGGCGGTGGTCGGCGCTCTGGGTTATTTCATCGGCTCGCGGCCCCAGACCGCCCTGCGAGGGCAGGAGGGCGAGGACAAGGGTAGCACTGGGGGCGGCGACGGGCAGCCGAAGCCCCCGCTCAAGGTCCAGCCCACGCCGACGCTCACGGCAGAGGAGCGGGTGCGCCAGGTCCTCAAGCCCGGGTTCACCTACGAGACCCATCTCAAGGGGTCGATCCACGGGCCGGCGGAGAACAAGAAGTGGGCGATCAAGACGGTGGTCGACGTCGTCTACACGTTCGAAGCGTTCATCGACCGCGAGATCGTCTCCAACGACGGGAAGACGATCGTCGAGATCCGCCACTTCAAAGACCTCAAGTCGCTCGACATCCACGGCAAGCTCAAGGACGTCAGGCTGGACCTAGGCGCCCCGGGCAAGATCCTCTTCGGCAGCCTGCTGGCCATCAGCCCCGATGCCGCCATGGTCGTGCAGCAGTTCAACGGCCTCTCGCTGGCTCCCGTTCTCCGCTGGCTGGAAGGGTTCGTCCCGGTCGAGCGGCTGCTCGGAATCGACGCCGAGTTGGCCGAGGCGTTCGCCGTGGTCGATGCCCTGTCGGGCAAGGCCGTGAAGATGGAGTATATCGACGGAAAGGGGGTCGTGGACGTGTCGGACGTGAGGGGTGTGGCCACCCCGGAAGAGAGGACGTTCCACCAGGCCTGCGTCCTTCTGTCCGACGCCATCATATTCAATAACGCCGATGTGAAGGTCGGCGGGAAGTGGGAAGTCGACGGTCGTGCGTTCAACCACCTGATCGACCCGTCATTGCGGGCAACGCTCTCGGGCCAAGTCGGCTTCGTTCGCCTCGCCGACGAGGACCGCTCGGGCAAGGCGCGGCGGGTGCTGAGCATCCTCCAGCCCGCCCACCTCAACCTCGAGGGGTCTGACAAGGACGAGGGGCGGATCGGCGACCTGGAGCCGTCGGGGAAGCTATATTTCTCGCCCGAGGACCAGATCGTCGAGGAGGCGGAGATCAAGGCGACCGCGACCCTGCAACGGTTCAGCAAGACTCACCTGCTGTTCGAGACCTCCTTTCGGGGCAAGGCGAACGTGGAAACCAAGTACTTCTGTCGGGTCGTAAAGAACGAGGGGGGCCGGGCGGGCTCCTCGGGAGCCCGACCTTGAACTCCGACCGGGCGGCCTTCCAGGGGGCTCGGGTCATCGAGCCGACCGTCCGGGGCGTGACGATCGGCCGCCTCGGACGGGCCCAGGTGGCCCTGGAGCATCCTAGCGTCTCCCCGCGGCACGCCATCGTCATGCTGCACGACAAGGGCGTCCTCGTGTGCGACCTCAAGAGCCGGAACGGGACGTTCGTAGGACGTCGCCGCGTCGAGCGTGCGATTTTGGAATCGGGCCAGGCGGTCAGCTTCGGAACTGTCGAGTACCGCGTCGTCGGACGTCGCCTGGAGTGCCTCGACGCCGAAGCCGACATCGGGCTCGCCTTCCGGGTCGATAACCTGAGCGTCACCCGCAACTCGGCCCGCCTGCTCGAGGGGATCTCGCTGGACACCGAGCCCGGCCAGTTCGTGGGGATCCTCGGGCTCAGCGGGTCGGGCAAGAGCACACTGCTAAAGTGCCTGGCGGGGTACGTCCCACCGGAGGCCAATAGCAGGGTCTTCGCGGGTCACTGGAGCCTGCCGGCCGACGTCGCCGAGTACCGGCGGCACGTCGGCTACGTGCCGCAGGACGACACGAGTCTCCACGGCCTGACCGTCCGGGAGAACCTCGACTACGCCCTCCGCCTTCGCGGCGATCTAGGCCGCCGTGACCGGGCGTCCCTGGTCGACGGGATGCTGTCCCAGCTCCGCCTGACCCGGGTCGCCGACAACCTTGCCGGCACCCTCAGCGGCGGGGAGCGTCGGCGCCTCAACGTCGGCGCCGAGCTGCTGGGACGTCCCCGCGTCCTGTTCCTCGACGAGCCGACCGCCGGGCTGGACCCCGCCTCCGAGCGGGACCTCATGCAGCAACTTCGCGAGATCGCTGGGCAGGGCGTCACGGTTTTCTGCGCGACGCATGTGCTCGGGAACCTCGAACTTTTCGACCGCCTGCTCGTCCTCGCCCACCGCCGGGTCGATTTCAGCGGCCCTCCGAAGGATCTGCTGCCGCGCTACAATGTGACGACCTACCCGGACCTGTACCGCCACCTCGAAAAAGGACAGGCTCGGTCGAGTCCATCGGCCCTTCGCCCGGTCAAGTCGAGCCCCGCCCCGCCCCCATCGGCGCCGGCGCGGGTCCGGCCCCCGGAAACCGCGATCAGCCTGGCCGCTCAGGTCCGGGTCCTGATGTCTCGAGGGCTGAAGCTGATCGGGCGCGATCCACTCTTCGCCTGGCTACTCGTGCTCCAGCCGCTCGTGATCGGCCTCCTCATAAACCTTTCGCAGTGCAAACCGACCAGCGCCGTCCCGATTCTCACCTTCGTGGCGGCAACCGCCACCTGGCTCGGCCTCAACAACACGGCTCGCGAGTTGGTCCGCGAGCGGAAGATCTACGTGCGCGAACGGCTCCTCGGGGTGACGCCGGTCGGCTACCTCGTCTCGAAAGTCGCCCTGTTCGCGGGCATCGGCCTGGTCCAGGTCGCGTCCCTCGTCGCGGTCGTCCTCTTCATGAGCTTCATGGACCCGCGAGACGGAGTGCGCGACGACCTCCGCGAGGTCTGGTTCTGTCAGCTCGTGCTGGTCAATTGGGCGGCGTACCTCTCGGCCCTGCTCCTCGGGCTAACCATCTCGGCGCTGGCCAAGACCGAGGAATTCGCCGTGGCCTGGCTGCCGCTGATCGTCCTGCCCCAGCTCTTGATCAGCTCGGCGGCGACCGGGCTCGACGAGCAGTCACCGCGGAGCGGGCACTTCCGCTCGCTACCACTTCTGGCCCGCCAGATTTCCCGCGACTGGAGCGAGCCCGCCGGCAGCCCCAGGATTTGGCCGGAGTACGCGCTGGACTTCTCTTCCCTGTTCCTTTACGCCCGCCCGGCGGTCTCGGCGATGCACCGGCGGGGGATCGACAAGGCCGAGTACGCTCGCTGGATGTGGACCGACGTGGCCCACTCCCTGGTGCTCTTGGTAGGGACGGCGGGCGTACTAGCCGTGGTGTTCCGCCGACGGGACAACCATTGGCTAGAGAACGCATAACAGCCATTCGTGGGGGACGCCCATGACTCAGATCGCCGACGAGATCCTCCGAGAGTTCGAGGAAAAGCTTGGCAAGGCGAACCCGCGAGAGCGGCGGATCGCGGTCTTCGGACCCCGCTCCAGCGGCAAGACTTGCTACTTCGCCTCGCTGTACGGCAATAGCACGGGCGACGGGGCCGCGGCCAACCTCGACTACGACGCCGACACGGCCCGTTATGCCGAGATGTGCTGGAATGAATACTCCGAGGGCGTCCCCGGCGCGACTGGCAAGACCATCCCAACTAAGCTCCGGTTCCAGTTGACGCATAAGCAATCCGGCCGGCTTTGGACGGTGGAGATGCTCGACCACGCGGGCGAGCTGATCGAGAAGCTAGAGCGTTCCGAGCCGGGAGCTGGGGGCTCCTACCAGGAAGCCGACGACCTGGAGTGGCTGCGCGATCTGGTCTCCATGTGGCTCCGGGAATGCGAGGCGATTCTGATCTTCCTCGACGTCTCCGACAGCCGGGCGCCCGAGCTCCAGAAGCGCCGCGCCGAGGTCGGTCGCCTGCTCGGCCTTTGTGGCGAGTATTCCAAGGCGGATCGGCGGCTGGTGCGCCCGCTGGCCCTGGTCCTGGCGAAGTGGGATAGCCGGGGGCCGATCGACCGCACCGACCCCGAGAAGGAGGTCCGGCGTGCGAAGGAGTTCCTGGCCTCCGACCGCCAGTTTCGCCAGATTTATGAGCAGGTCGACGGGTTCGGCGAGACCGTCTCCCTGTTCCCCGTCTCGGCGTTCGGGCCCGGGGCCGTGTTCCGAGGGCTTGATGCCGAGGGCCGGGAGGTCTTCTGGCCCGCTCGGGGTGAGCCCGACCCGTACAACCTGCTCGGGCCACTAGTCTGGGCGGTGCAAGAGGCCGACGAGCGACGGCTGGCGGACGCGAATCGGTTCGCGGCGGACCAGCCGTCGGCCCTCGCCAAGCAGATCGAGGCGTTCGAGACGCTCATCGACCGCGACGGGATCATCAACGGGCCCGTCCACGAAGCGGCGCGGGCGAAACTCGACGAGCTGTACCGCCGCCGGAACGCACGTCGGCGAAAGTGGGCCGGGGTCGCCGCTGGCCTGCTGGCGGCGACGACCGGCCTGACCTGGTTCGGGGCCCGCCGGACCGCCGACGCCCAGTTCGAGAGCCTCCGCGAATTCCGAGCAGAGCGTCAAGACCACGAGGAAGCCGCCGCCAGGGTCGACCGCGGAAAGGCGTTGTTGAACAGCATTTCGTCCTGGGCACTCCCCGCCGACAGAGTGGCCGAGTTGGGGAAATGGATCGCTCTGGATCAGGCCGAGGACAGCAGCTACCGTCAGGGCGCCGGGATCAAGGCGCTCCGAGAGCAGGCAGACGCTGCTCGGACTAAGGAGGATCTCCTCGCATTGGTCGACGCGGCCCGGAAATTCGTAGGAGAATTCTCGGACTCCGGCCCCGCCGCCGAGGCCGGCGCGATCCTCGCGGCCTCCCAGTCGAAGCTCAACGGCATCACGCAGGAGGAGGGCCGCTACGAACTGACCGCGCAGAAGGAGCCGACCGATGACTACAAGCAGGCCATCGTCCATTGGGACCGCTACCTCAAGTCCGAGCCGCAGCCCCCAGACGCCCTGAAGCTCAGGGCGCAGGACCGGATCACGGAGCTTCGGCAGAAGGACGACGACCGGGCCTGGCTCCGGGTCGTCGAATTCGCCGAAAGCAACACTCTCAGTTTTCGCGATATCCATCGCTCTGCCAATGAATATCTGCGCAACTATGGTCAGCCCGGGACGCCCGCCCGTCACATCACCGAGGCCGAGCGGTTGATCGAGATGAACAGCCGGACCTGGGATCGAAAGCTCTACAACGACCTTCGGGCGGTCTCGCAGTCCGCGGAGGTATCCACGCTCAGGGATGCCGCCCAGAAGGCCGAGACCTATCTGAGCGAGGCCGACGGCCCGCCCGCCAAGACCATGAGGTCGGCGGTGAGTGCTTGGAAGAGCTGGTACGATGGCCTCGCTGCCGGGACCGAGCTAACCGTGACCGTGGAGTCTGTGGGCCTGGCCGAGGGTACGAACTACTGGTACAACTTCAACACACAATCCAAGCTAAGCTGTTTGAAGTTCGGGCTCCGCGTTGGCAGCACCGACCGAACCTGGTCGGAGTGGTGTGATAACTTCGGGTGGGACGAGGACTCGAAGAAATACCTCGGAGGTAAATCCAAATTCAAATCACAAGAATCATTCAATGGGACATTCCCCTATAAGCTCGGCGATCGGGCACAGCTGCGGTTGATTGTCTACCGATACCTCACCGCGGGGGGAGAAATCACGAATTCATTTTCGATCGATTCAGGCCAGTGCGTTCCGGTCGTCCTGGCGAAGGGCGTGGAACTGAAGGACGGCAATGACCGGCCTGTGGTGATAAAACTCACCTGTTCCCCAGGAGCAGCCCCCAGCCTGATGGACCACACCGCGCCATGAAGATCCAAGTCGCGATTCACGGCTGGTTCGAGAACAGGGCCGGGTGGGCGTTCCACCCGGAGATCGTCCCCGAGGTGCGGCGGCGCCTGGTCGCGGACCTGGGTCAGGAGACAATCGGGGCGGTCGGACCCATCGACCCGCGACCGCTCTCCGGGCAACCTTCCTTCTATGTCATCGGCGTCCGGGCCGAGGGCCTGGTCGCGGCGGAAGGCGAACGTCGGAAGCCGATCCTGCGACTCGCCCTGCTGCCGGGACGGCCTCGGAGCCGGGACGAGGCCGAGGCGTTCCTGAGCCGAATGGACGCCGTCACTGCGGCAAGGCCGGGCTACGACGATGCCCTCCAACTGGAATGGGAAGGCGACCTGCTCCCCCTCGCGGACGGGGCTGAAGTTCGACCCAAGTCGCGCCCCAGGCGATGGCCCGGTCCGTTCGCGGTCGCTGCGATGTTCGCTGCCCTGGCCATCCTCGTGATCGGCGCATGGGCGGGTAGCGGGTGGCTCCGCGAGCCCGATCGCACAGCCGGCGGAGAGGCCGCTCCCGAGGATGTCGCGGGCGATGTTCGGGACGCCGGGTCACAAGTCCCGGGTAACAGACTGCTCTCCGACTTCGAGAAGAAGGCGGAGGGCGTGAGCACGATTAAGGCGGCTTTAGCGCTGAGAGACGAGTATCTCCAGATGAAGGGCAAGTTCGTAACGCCAGCGGAAACCCGGGCGGCGCTTGCCGCAACCGGGGACGCATTCTGGCGAGTCTACTTCGCCCTGGAACCCGACCTCAAACAGGCGACAGAAGACCCCGGCGAAACAAAAATTTACGAGAATATTTCTCGCCAATATTCCATCGTTTATCAGGAGAAAGTTGAACCATTCTTCGATAAACTGCCGGAGTATCGAGGCGAGGGCACTCGAGCGAAGCTGATCCAGTACCCCCGCTGGGCGAAGCTTCGCGGCGCCTACAAATCGTTCAGGCAACTGGTACAAATGCGGAGATTTTCGGAAGCGAGTTCTTTGATCCGAGAGGTGCGAGCAGACAACCCTGAGCCCGAGTTCAGGTGCCTTGATGAGGTTATCGCCAAGGTCGAACCTGTGGCCGAGAGGGCCAGGCAGGGCGTGACGGTAGAAGTTCGGGATCTGAGGGACGAAACAGATGAAACAAGCATCTGGAAAGATTGGTCACAGGACCATTTCGGCAATGGTCTGCAGAGTGTCCAGGTCACATTGGAGGTCGAACCAGATGATGTGGTCGACGGGGGAAAGGGGGTCCAGATCGGCGGAGAATGGAAGGGTGATAGGTTGGTTTTCAAGTTACCACATCCATCCCGGGCAAACCGCGCAGCCCAGAACCCTAGGGTAAAGTTCCATGTGGTGAGCAAGCGAGACTCCGCGAGGAGCAAACTAGGCATCCCCCCACCACCCCAACTCTCTTCTGACTGGAACATGATAGGGGACAAGGAGCGCCGCTATTTTGTCCTAAAAGAAGGTACTCCGGCTTTCGTCGTGCTCAGGGCCCTTCGACCACCCCTCAACCCTCCGGATATTCCTGAGTTCTTCGAACTCTTCCCTAACGCACCCAATTCCAATCCGCCGCAGCCACAGGAATCGATGCGGAATGCTCGAGCGGCTCCACCCAATCCTCGGTGAGTCTCGTTCATCCGAGGGGGGGCTGAATGGCTCCTGCTCCTCCTGTGGGCCTGCTTGTCGCGGAACCTCCTCCGCGGCCGTGACACGTGTCAAGAAACCGAACTCTGTAGGCGTTCACGGTCTGTCTCGGGGACTCTCACCGCATGGGCCATCGCTCAGGCCAGTGGGGAGGGCATTGGCCGACCGCTCCGGTTCGCCTCGAAGCATGCGGTCGTGTGCGTCCGGTGATCGACGTCCTTGACGGCCGAACCAGCCGTGAAGTAAGCCGGCCCAATGTCAGCCGGCTTTGAGGATCCGCCGCACCGACGTGCGGCCGGTCGCCAGCCGACGCGCGATCTCCGAATGGCTCAGACCCTGGGTCTTGAGCTGGAGCACCGCGGCGGCCTTCCTTGACGCCGTCGGTGGCCGGCCGTGCGGACGGCCCTCCCGGCGAGCCTGGGCGATGCCGGCGCGGACCCGCTCGCGGAGCACCTCACGCTCGAACTCCGCGAAGACCGCCAGCATCCCGGCCAGTGCCCGCCCGGTCGAGGTCGTCAGGTCCAGCGCCTCGGTCAGCGACACGAAGCCGACGCCCAGATCCGTCAGCTCGCGGAGCGGCGTCACCAGGTCGGGCAGCGACCGGCCCCAGCGGTCGAGCCGCCAGACCACGATGACGTCGACCTCGCGGCGACGCGCGGCCTTCAGCAGACCTTCGCGGGCCGGCCGCGCTTTCGCGCCCGAACCGACGTCTTTGACCTGCTGCACCGCCTCCCAGCCGCGGCCCTTGAGATACACCGTCATCGCCTCGACCGTGAGCGTTCGGCCGACCACGCAGAGGCCTCTCGCTACGGGGCGAGTTGGTCCGGTGGCGATCATTTCGGGGCCATGCGCCGGCTCGGGAGGTCGGGCCAACCCTCGAGATCATGGGCACCGACTACAAAGGCCCGATCGGCTCAGGGCCGAGATCGACGCTGTCGCCTGCTGGCTTGGGCCCACGAGTCTGCCACCATCGCGACCCGGGTGCAGGGGCGGCGGCGACGCTCAGCCAGCGCTGACCGCGGCGGTTTCTGACGGGTCCTTCCAGACGTCCGGTAGCAGACCCGAAAGCTCGGACGCCGGCGTCACCGCGATTCGCGCCAGGACGCCCGTCAGGTAGCGCTGCGGGTCCACCCCGTGACGCTCGGCGCTGGCGATCAGCGAGTACAGCGTCGCCGCTGTCTGGCCCGCCCGGTCGTTGCCGGCGAACAGCCAGTTCTTCCGGCCGAGCGCCACCCGCTTCAACGCCCGCTCGGCCGCGTTGTTGTCGATCGCCAGGAAACCCTGCGTCGCGTACACGCTCAGGGCGTCCCACTGGTTGAGCGCGTAGCCGATCGCGCCGGCCATCGGAGTCCGCGGCAGCACCACCAGGCTCTCGGCATCCAGCCACGCCTTGATCCGCGCAAGCACCGGCACGCTCGCGTGCTGTCGAAGTGCGAGCCGGGCCGACTCGTCCAGCGGCTTCGCCCGCCGCTCCACCTCGTAGAGCTCGCCGACCAGTGCCAGCATCGCGGCCGAACGCCGACCGTCGGTCGACCTGGCGTCGAAGAACTTCCGACGCGCGTGCGCCCAGCACGCGACCTCAGTCACGCCCCCGCGGTGGTAGATCCCGTCGTAGCCGCCGTACGCGTCGGCCTGCAGATAGCCCCGGTAATCGGCCAGCCAGTTCGAAGGTCCGGCCCGGGTGCGGTCGGGGGTGTACTCGTAGACGATGTACGGGTTCGCCGCGTCGCCGATGTACGTCCAGATCCGGCCCTTGCGGCACTGCCCTTCGCCCGGGGCCTGCACCGGCACCACCGTCTCGTCGGTGTGGATCACCCGCGACCGTCGCACCCGGCTGGCCATGAGACGGACCAATGGCTGCACCAGCCCGGCGGCCGCCTGGAGCCAGGCGCACATCGTGCTGCGGGCGATCACCAGGTCCTGACGCTCGAAGATCCGCTCCAGGCGGTACAGCGGCAGGTGGTCGCCCAGCTTGCTGGTGATCACGTAGGCCAGCAGCCCCGGTCCGGCCAGCCCCCGGTCGATCGGCTGCGGCGGCTTCGGCGCCGTGGCGATCTGCGGGTCGACGGCCTGCTGCTCGCACGACCGGCAGGCGTAGGTGTGCCGCACGTGACGCAGGACCTTGAACGACGCCGGCAGGTACTCCAGCTGCTCGCTGACCTGCTGCCCGATCCGGTGCCGGATCTCGCCGCAGCAGGGACAGGGCTTCTGGTCGTCGGGCAGATCGTGCTCGATCTCGATCCGGGGCAGGTGCTCGGGCAACCGCTGGCGGCCGTGCGGCGGGCGGTTCTGGACCCGGCGGGTGACCAGGGGCTCACCGGCCTCCTCGGCGATGGCCGGCTCGTCGAGCGGTGTGGTATCGACCTGGAGGCCGAAGAGCAACAGCTGGCGGGGGTCGAACCGCTCGGACTTCGGGCCGTAGAAGCGGCGGAGGATGGCGGCGATCTCGGCCTGCTTCTGGGCCTCCATCCGGAGCCGCAGCGTCTCGAGTTGCTCGGCCGCCTCCTGCTGGATCCGGTCGGCCCGCGCGAGCTGCTCCAGGAGCAGACGCTTGAGCAGGGCCGGGTCGTCGGGCAGCTCGTCGAGACGGGTCATGCGACCCGTTGTACCGGAGCCGATTCGGAAGCGCCAGCCGGGTCCGGACCCAATTTCGAGTTCAGTGGCCCGGCGTCGCCACGACCGTTGCCCCGGAGAGCAGCTGCAGGAGCTGGCCGCTGTCGATGGCGACGGTCGGCTCAGCACCGGTCGGGAACTGGAACGTGCCGCGGTCGAGGCGTCGGTAGTAGAGCGTCCAGCCGTCGCTGTCGTACCAGAGGATCTTGAGCCGCTGGGCCGATCGGTTGCGGAAGACGAACAGGCTGCCCGAGAGCGGGTCGTGTCCCAGGAAGGCGCGGACGACCTCGGCCAGTCCGTCAAATCCCTTGCGCATGTCGACCGGGTTCGTGGCAACCCAGACCTGCACGCCCTCGGCCCCCGGACGGGAGGCAATCATGCGGTCACCTCCGGTGCCTCGAGGGCGCGGAGCAGCTCGACGATCCGGTCGACGGGCATCGATCCCGGCAACCGCAGGCACCGCCCGCCACGGAGTTCGAGGACCATCCCCGGCTCTGCATCTGATCGGGCCGGCCGCTCGGCTGTGACGACCAGGGGCACGAACGCCGGTGTCGGCTCGAGTCGGCGCTGGTCCCGCTTCTGGTAGGTTCGTCGCCACTCGTAGAACGAGGGCTCGTTGAGCCGGTGCCGCCGGCAGAATTCCCGGACCGAGAGCCCGCTCTGGGCCTGCCGCCGGATGGCGTCCCGCCAGGCGGCTTCTTGATGCGGATCGAGTCGGATGTGGGCCATCGCATCCCCCTGGTGTGGCGATGTCGACAGCTTGGCGACTCAGGCAACCCGTTTGAAGACGTGATTTACGGAACGCTCACGGATCTTCAACGACCGCATGGAGGCGGTGGCCGTGCACGTGCGGCTCGAGCCCGGGCGGTTCAGCACCCGGCACGAGCACATCGCCTCGGAGAAGATCAGCGGCCTGGAGCGGGGCGTGGCCTGGCATCTGGCCCGCGTCCGTCGGATCGGCCCGCACAGCGCCCGCTGGGCCGAGGCCCTGCTCGAGTCGCGGGGCGTCGAGGCCGTGCGGGCGCTGATCGGCCTGCAGAGCCTGGCCGGCAAGCACCCGGCCGCGGCGATCGAACGGGCCTGCCAGATCGCCACCGGCTACGGCGCCTACCACCTGCGCAGCCTCCGGGCCCTGATCGACCGGGACGTCCCCCGGCAGGAATCCCTGCCGTTCCTCAGCGAGCATCCGCTGATCCGGCCGCTGTCCAGTTACGGTCAGTTCGTCCACGACGCGATCCAGCAGGAGGTCACGCGATGAGCGAGAGCTTGCGGAGTTCCCTGCGGCAGCTGCGGCTTTCCGGGCTGCTGGAGGGCCTGGAGGTGCGGCTCCAGGAGGCGGCCGGGCATGGCCTCAGCCATGCCGAGTTCCTGGAACTGATCGTGCAGGACGAGCTGGCCGTGCGGGCCGATCGGCAGCTGCAGCGGCGGGTCAAGGCCGCTCAGTTCCGGGAGCTCAAGCCGCTGGACCAGTTCGACTGGTCGTTCAACCCGTCGCTGCCGCGGAAGCAGGTGCTGGACCTGGCGACGTGCCGGTTCCTGCGCGAGAAGCGGGACGTGCTCTGGCTGGGCCCGCCCGGGGTGGGCAAGAGCTTCCTGGTGCAGGCGATCGGCTATCAGGCGATCAAGGCGGGATCGGCGGTGCTGTACCGGTCGGTGTTTGACGTGGTGCGGGACTTCCTGCACGACGAGGCGTTGTCGGCGGAGGACCGGGTGCTGTCGCGGTACCTGAGGCCGGACCTGCTGATCATCGACGACATGGGGATGAAGCAGCTGCCGAAGCGATCGGGGGAGTACCTCTTCGAGATCATCATGCGGCGGTACGAGACCCGCTCGACGATGATGACCTCGAACTGTCCGCTGGAGGACTGGGGCAAGCTGCTGGGCGACGTCCCGACGGCCACGGCGATCCTGGACCGGTTCCTGCACCACGCCGAGCTGGTGCAGCTCAAGGGCCGGAGCTACCGCCTGCGGCACCAGGGTGGGCCACCCGGCGAGCCGGAGGAGACCGCAAAACCAGCCAGAGCGCCCACCGGCCCGGAGAGCCCTCGTTCGGGTTCGAAACCAGCCAGAGCGCCCACCGACTCCGGAGAGGCCGGTGACCAGGCCCCGTGAGGCCATCGGACGGACCGTAACCGGAGCTCGGGTCTGCGATCCCGAGCCCCTGGCTTGCGGCCTGATCAGGCCACCCGCCGTCGAACCCTCTGGAGCCTGGGAAGCCAGCCCAGTAGAGTCAAACCGTGGACGTGATCCGAACCAACCCTGGCTGGTTTTGAAGCGCCCCCGCATGGCCGGTTTTGAAGCGCCCGGTGACACCATCAGCATGCTGCTGGGGTGGCTCGACCCCGATGGCTGGTCGACGTGGTCTCTCACGGCTTGACCGAAGCGGCCCGTACCATCGCAAGGATTCCGACCCGGATCGCCTCGGGCAGGGCGGGCCAGGCGGCAATCACGGCCTCCAGTTGGGGCCCGTAGGGCAAGGGCAGGGCACAGCGATCGCCGATGGAACTCTTACCCATTTCCTGGCAACGAGTTACACCCAGAGCCCCAGCGGACTCAAAATCCGGTGGGGTAACACCCGTGTGGGTTCGAGTCCCACCTTCGGTACTTTGCGACAGATCCCGACCAGACGCGTCAGGATCGGACCGTGTCAGGACTTGCGTCGAGTCGGCCGGATTCCGGTCGACGCCGGCGTGGTGTGCACAGAGCGCCAGGTCCCGATCAGTTTCGTCCCCTCCCCAGGGCAAAGAAAGGGCAAGCGGATTCATCGCGTGTGCCGGTGACCGGTGCCAGAGGGCCGGGGCGGGCGGGCGCGGGATCGGGGACTGGCCTGGGTGGGTGCTCGGTGAGGGCGGGGAGAGAGACGGCGCTGCGCGCGCTGGCGGACGGTACACTGGAAGGCCCCGGTCGTGCGGCACTGGATCCCTGGCGAGGAACTCGGTCATGCCCTGGTGCCGTCCCTGGCCTGGTGCCGGGCTGCTGATGCTGGCCGGCGCGGTCGTCGGTGCGGGGCCGACGGCCATGCCGGCACGGGCGCAGGCGGTGCCGCGGGTCGAGGGCCGGCTGGACGCGGGCATCGACTTCGAGCGGCAGGTGGCGCCGGTGCTCGAGCGGTACTGCGTGGGGTGCCACGGCGGCGAGGCGCCGAAGGCGGATCTGAGCCTCGAGTTCCCGGACCGGGCGGCCGTGGATCGGAAGCACGCCGAGGATCGCGGCTTCTGGCCCCGGGTGGCGGACGCGGTCCGCGATGGCGAGATGCCACCAGGCCAGAAGCCCAGGCCGGACCACGCCGAGTCGACCGCGCTGCTGACCTGGATCGACCGCGACCTGATGGGCCGCGATTGCGACCGGCCCGCGGATCCGGGGCAGGTCACGGTCCGCCGGCTGAACCGGACGGAGTTCCGCAACACGGTGCGGGACCTGCTCTACCTGCCCGACTATGAGCCGGCGGTCGACTTCCCCGCCGACGACCGGGCGTACGGGTTCGACAACAACGGCGACGTGCTGACCCTCTCGCCCAACCTGGTCGAGCTCTACCTGCAGGCGGTGGATGAGGCGCTCGCCCAGGCGTTCCGGAATCGGGCGGCGCGGGGCCGGCTCACGATCGCCGGGGCCTTGCTCCGCGAGAACTTCGCCAATCGCCAGGCGAAGGTCCGGCCGGTCATCGCGGCCTTCGCCGCCAGGGCCTACCGCCGGCCGGTCACGCCGGCGGAGGTCGATCGGCTGATGCGGTTCGCGGCGCTGTCGTTCACGCACGACGGCGAGTCGTTCGACAAGGCGACCATGCTGCCGATGCGGGCGGCGATGATGTCGCCCGAGTTCCTGTTCCGCATCGAGCGACCGCCCGAGGGCCCCTCGGGCGATCGCGACCGGGTGCCGCTCGACGAGTTCGCCCTGGCCAGCCGGCTCTCGTACTTCCTGTGGAGCAGCATGCCCGACGCCGAGCTGTTCCGGCTGGCGCGCTCGGGGGCGCTCCGCAGCAACCTGGCGGCCCAGGTGCGCCGCATGCTCGCCGACCCGAAGGCGCGCGGCCTGACCGAGAGCTTCGCCGGTCAGTGGCTCGAGATCCGCAGCCTCGAGACCCTGAGCCGCGACCCGGCGCTGTTCCCCGACTTTTCTCCCGAGCTGCGCCGGGCCATGAAGCGGGAGACGGAGCTGTTCTTCGAGGCGGTCGTGCGCGAGGACCTGCCCCTGCGCTCCTTCCTCGACGCCGACTTCACGTTCCTCGACGGCACACTGGCCCGGCACTACGGGATCGCGGGCGTCGAAGGGGACGAGTTCCGGCGGGTGGCCCTGACGCCCGAGAGCCGGCGCGGGGGGCTCTTGACCCAGGCGAGCATCCTCACGGCCACGGCCAAGCCGACGCGGACCTCGCCGGTGAACCGGGGCAAGTGGATCCTGGAGAACCTGTACAACACGCCGCCGCCCCCGCCGCCGCCCGATGTGCCCACGATCGAGGGGGACGGCCAGCAGCTCACCGGCACCCTCCGCGAGATCATGGCCAAGCATCGCGCCGACGTGAACTGCGTGAGCTGCCACGAGCGCATGGACCCGCTCGGCTTTGCGCTCGAGAACTTCGACGCGGTGGGCCGCTGGCGCACGCACGACGGCCCGGACCCGATCGACGCCTCGGGCACGCTGGTCGGCGGCCGGTCGTTCGCCGGCCCGGCCGAGTTCCGCGCCCTGCTGGTGGAGCACCTGCCGGAGTTCCGCCGCGGGCTGGCCGAGAAGCTGTTCCTCTACGCCCTGGGCCGCGGCCTGACCTACGACGACCGCTGCGCCCTCGACGCGATCACCGCCGCCACCGTGGCCGAGGGCGACACCTTCGGCGCCCTGATGCGCGCCCTCGTCCAGAGCGACCCGTTCCAGTACCGGCGTGGCCGGGGAGCCGCCGACCGATGAGCCGTCCCTCCCGCGTGTCTCGACGCACCCTGCTGCGGGGTGCCGGCGTCCTGATCGGCCTGCCGTACCTGGAGGCGATGACCCCCGGCAAGGCGGCCCTGGCCGCGCTGCGGGCGGCCCAGGACCGGGCCCCCGGCCAGACCGGGTTCCCGAACCGGCTGGTCGTCTGCTACCTGCCCAACGGCGTGCACACGCCGTACTGGGTGCCCGGCCAGGAGGGGGCACACTTCGAGCTCTCGCGGTCGCTGGAGCCGCTGCAGGCGCTCCGCGACGAGGTGCTGGTGCTCAGCAACCTGAGCCTCGACAAGGCCAAGCCCAACGGCGACGGCGTGGGCGACCATGCCCGCGCCATGGCCTCGTTCCTCACCGGCGTGCAGGCGCACAAGACCGAGGGGAGCAACATCCGCATCGGGATCTCGGCCGACCAGTACGCGGCGCAGCACCTCGGGCACCACACCCGGTTCCCCTCGCTGGAGCTGGGCCTCGACTACGGCAAGCTCGAGGGCGCCTGCGACCCCGGCTATGCCTGCATCTACTCGAACAACCTCTCCTGGCGCTCGGAGACGACCCCGGCGATCAAGGAGGTGAACCCGCGCTCGGTCTTCGATCGGCTCTTCGGCGGCCGCGCCGCCACCGACGCCGACGCCGAGAAGCGCGATCAGACCGAGACCTACAACCGGAGCATCCTCGACTTCGTGGGCGAGAGCCTCGGCGGCCTGAACCAGCAGCTCGGCACCGCCGACCGCCGCCGGATGGACGAATACCTGACCTCGATCCGCGAGGTCGAGCGCCGGCTCGACCAGCCGCCGCTCGACGTGCCGGCGCTGGCCGCCGGCGGCCTGGCCCGCCCGGCGCGGGTGCCCGAGACGTTCCGCGAGCACTTCCGGATCATGGCCGACCTGCTGGTGCTGGCCCTGCAGATGGACGTGACCCGCATCGGCACGTTCGCGCTCGGGGTCGAGCAGAGTCGCCGGGTCTATCGCGAGATCGGCATCGGCGACGAGCACCACGGCCTGACCCACCACGCCAACGACCCCGAGAAGATCGAGAAGGTGGGCCGGATCGACCGCTACATGGTCGAGCAGTTCGCTTACCTGCTGGAGCGAATGCGATCGGTGCGCGAGGGGGACGGCACGCTGCTCGACCACGCGATGGTGCTGCTGGGCAACGGCAACGGCGACGGGGCCCTGCACAACCACGACGACCTGGCGATCCTGCTGGCCGGCCGCGGCAACGGCACGATCGATCCCGGGCGCCACGTGCGCTGCGGGCGCCGGACGCCGTTCATGAACCTGGTGCTCGAGCTGCTCGACCGCCTGGAGGTGCCCGCCGAGCGCTTCGGCGACAGCACCGGCCGGCTCGGCCACCTGACGGTCTGAGCGCGGCGCCGGCGATGGGTCGGGGCCGGGGGCCGGTGGTTCAGGCGCCGGCGGGTTCCTCCCGGAGCACGATCGGCTCGGTGCCGCGGCCGTAGCGGTGGCCGGCGATCGCATCGCGCACGAACTGCGCGAACTCGCGGGCCCCCTTGTGGCGGTACACCGTGTTGGTGAGGTCGGCGGCCTGCAGCTTCTGCGCTTGCTCGGCGCGATGGTCGGGGTCGTCCACCAGCCGGATCAGCTTGCGCGCGTACTCATCGTCGGTCGTGGCGATCAGGTCGGGCACGCCGGCCGAACGCAGCATGGCCGGCCCGATGCGGTTGAACCAGCGATACCCCTCGCGGACCAGGGTCGGCTTGCGCAGGTGCAGGTTGTCGGACACGGTGTTGGAGCCGGCGTAGGGGAACACGTCGATCGCGAAATCCCCCTCCTCCATCATCGCCATGTACTGACCGTAGGGGAGGTGGGGCACCAGCTCGACCCAGCAGCTGGTCATCTGCCGGGACACGTCGTTGATGAACGCGGCATACCCCTTGTGCAGGATCGGCGCGTTGCCGGCGAAGATCCGGAGCTTGACCCGGTGCTTGCATTCCTTGAGCGCCTGGTTCACGGTTTCCAGGCACCGCCAGTGGATCTTCTGGCCATACCACGAGCAGTTGATCAGGATCTCGGAATCCTGCTTGGTCCGGCCCTGGATCTCGTAGGTCGGTTCCTCGTGGACGGCGCCGAATCCGGGCAGCAGCACCAGGCGTTCGGAGTAGTTCTGCTGCGCGATGATTGGGAGGTCCACCTCCTGGCCGCTGATGAAGTAGTCAATCTGCGAGCCGAAGGTGCTCACCGGATGGCCGGTCATCATCAGCTGCACGGGCGCGATCCGCAGGTTGGCCATCAGGATCGACGGCAACGTCATGCCGATGTCGGGGAAGACCACCGCGGCGAAGTCGTTCGGGTTGAGGATCGAGGCGTTCAGCCGGCTGTCCTCGAACGGGACCTGCTGGACATGGTCGAACAGCGTGGTGTCCAGTTCCCGGGCGTCGCGGATGCTGTGGAGCAGCGTCAGCTCGTGGTCGGCCTTGAGAGCCTCGATGTACTTCCAGAGCGTGCGGTGGACGCTGTGGCCCTTCGACCAGTACTCGCTGAAGACCGCGATCTTGCGGGGGTTCGGCGTGTTCCGGATCTCGACCGGCAGCCATTTGCGGATCGACTGGTTGATCAGCTCCTTCGCCCGCCGCTCCTCCGGGATCCCGAGATAGGTGCAGCCGAAGTACAGCTCCTGGATGTCGAGCGCGGGCTGCACCCGGTGGTCCATCTGCGACAAAAACCGCGACAGATTGCGCGTGACCTTCTCGTTGCAGTTGCCGCTGAAGACCACCTTCCAGGTCTGGTACAGCCACTTGCTGGTCAGGTCGGGGTTGATCCCGAGCAACTGCCCCACATCGACCTGGGTCTCGTTGCGGGCCGAGTACAGGACCATCGTCTTGTAGAGTTCTTGCGGCTGCCCCTGCACCTGGATGAGCAGGGAGTCGGTGGTGGTCTGGAGGCAGCCGGCCATGATGTTGCCGATCATGGCGTTGTAGACCAGCACCGGGAACGCCAGCGGCTCCAGGATCTCGAAATCGGGCTGGACGAAGATCGCGAGCGCCGTCGATAGGGTCCGGCCCAGCCGGGTCTTCTCGACGGCCTCGCAGCCCAGCACGTTCAGGTCGTTGAGCGACTGGAGCACCCGGAGGAACGCCAGGTTCGCCGGCTCCGTGGCGCGTGCGGCGTAGGCCGCCAGGAGCTCGCGGAGCGGCCTCTCGGGATCGGCCGACGGGGCGGTCTGGACCGCTGCGGGCTGGGGCTGAGCCGCACACGTCGGGAACTCGGTGGTGGCGGCAGGGTCTTCGGGGCTCATGCAGGTCGGCTCGTCTCAGACGGTGAGATCGGAGGCAGGGGGACCACGGCGTCCCGAGGTCCAATCCTAACCCGAAACCCAGGCGAGACCCACAGCGGTCCGGGGAAGCCCTGAAGAATGACACAAACCAAGGACCAGCGATTCGACACCGAGAGAATAAGATTCCTCAAGCTCAGGTTCTGCATCGTATTGCGTCCATTCCCGGGAGCATCTTCTCGGAATTTCGTGGCTCCGGTTTTCCCCTTCCCGGGCCGGATGGCAATGTCACCCAATAGGGGCACCGCGAGCTCCTCGGTTCGACGTTGACGGCCGGATCGACCCCTGTTCCCAGTCCGGCCTGGGCCCCCCAGCATCGGGCCCGACGCCGCCGTTGGGGCGTTCAGCACCACGTTCAAGAGGCTCTCGGCCGGCCTGACCACCGACAGCCGACCACCCTCACACTCGAAGGCCGCGGCACGGCGGGCAACTTGCCGACAGCGGTGTCCTTGGACAGATCGATCGCATGAGAATCACCAATCCTCACCGCCTTCTCTGTGATCGATTTGCTACCCCAAAAACCAGCAAAAACCACACACCGTCTTGACATGCGATGGGTTCCGACCGCATGTTCGTCAGCCAAAACTGCACTCCATCGACCACGACCGGTCGTTCGATCCTGACCGCACTCCATCGACCACGACCGGTCGATCGATCCTGACCGCACTCCATCGACCACGACCGGTCGATCGATCCCGACCGCACTCCATCGACCATGACCGGTCGATCGCCCAAAAACTCTCCCGAGAGACCGCATTCGATGTCTGATCCTGGCAAGCCTCGGATGGCGTTCCACGGGAAGCTTGGCGGGTGGTTCTCGGCTCGGCGCCAGGCGAGGGCCCTGGCCAGGCGCCGCCACCAGGCCCTGAATCGCGGCGAGTTCTTCCAGCAGCTCGAGTCCCGCGAGCTGCTGACCTCGTTCAGCCTGGTCGGCTCCACGCTGAACCTGAACCTGGATCAGGCCAGCCAGAAGGTCACGATCACCTCCGAATCGAGCGGGGCGGCGTACAAGTTCGTCCTGAGCGGGGGTGCCAACAACACCTGGACGGGGACGGCGGGCAGCGGGCTCACGTTCAGCACGGCCACGCTCAACGCCGCGAACCTGACCGCCTTCAGCGCCGTCAACATCACCGACTCGGCCAGCGGGGTCAGCGTCTCCTTCGGCACCGGCGCCGCCAGCACGTACAGCGACAACTTCGATATCACCCTGGACAACAGCGCCAACACGTCGGGCGCGGTGGTGGTTGACACCAACGTGACGGCGAACTTCACGGGTTCGAGTGCCCTGGCGATCACGGCCGACGGGCCGGTGAAGCTCAACAGCGGCGCCACCCTCACGCTGGCCAACGGCAACGTCGGGATCACGGTCAACACCCCGTCGGGCGGTTCGTTCAGCGAGTCGGGCCTCACGATCAACAACGCCACGCTCCAGACGACCGGCACCGGCCTGACCACCATCAATGCCAACGGCGGGATCGGGGCCGCCGCGAGCTACCAGAACAAGGGAGTCTCGGTCCACACCGGCGGCAGGATCATCGGCGGCACCACCGGCACGATGAGCATCACTGGCCGGAGCTTCAACGGTGTCGATGGCACCCTCCAGGGCCAGGGAGTCTTCCTCTTCAACGCGGGTGGGGCCAACACGAGCACGATCAGCTCCAACGGGGCGAACGTCTCGATCACCGGCTATGGCGCCAATTCCACCTGCGCGACCCTCAGCGGCTTCGGGGCCTGCATGGTCAACGCCGGCGTGGTGATCGGCGGCCCTGGTACTTTGAGTGGTACGCAGGGCGGTCTCATCACTTCCGGTGGCAACGGCGCGGTGACCGTGACCGGCTATGGCGGCAGCCTGGCCAACCAGACCTCGGCCAATAACGCGTACGCCATGGGCGTGTTTCTGGCCGGCAGCAACGCCACGATCAGCTCCGGCGGGGCCGGGCTGGTCACCGTCAATGGCACCGGCGGCGGTGCCCAGGCGAACACCGCCTGCGGCATGGGCGTGAATCTGAACCAGGGCCAGATCACCTCGGGCACCAACGGCTCGGTCTCGGTCACCGGCACGGGCTGCACCACGGCCTGTTCCAGCTACAACCACGGGGTGGTGCTGCAGGGAGCGACCGGACTGATCGCGGCCGGAACCGGCACGGGTACCACCACCGTGGTGGGCACCGGCGGCGGCTGCGGCACGGCGTCTATCAACGAAGGAGTCTTTGTCATCTCCAACGGAACGATCTCGGCGCTGGGCAGCGGCAACGTGTCGGTGAGCGGTTCCGGCGGGACGGTTTCGGGCAACACCAACCGGGGTGTGTTGCTCTCGAGCAGCGGGCTCATCACCTCCAATGGCGGTGCAGTCCTGGTCACCGGCACCGGCGGTGGCAGCGGGTCGTCCATGAACAATCACGGAGTCGCTCTCATCACGAACGGCACCATCACGGCCGGCAGCACGGCCAACGTGACGGTGCGGGGCTACGGCGGCAACAACAACGGCACCGGCAACACCAATCACGGCGTGAGCGTGGATTCCGGTGGCTCGGGCCAGGCGCCGGGCGCGATCACGTCCGGTGGCGGCCATGTCGACGTGCGCGGCACCGGCGGCGGCGGCACGGCCGACTCTCCGGTGGCCAGTGCCTCCGCGACCAACCACGGCGTCTTCGTGAACCAGGGCGGCTACATCACCGCGGGCGGCAGCGGCACGGTGACGGTGTTCGGCCAGGGAGGAGGCCGTTCGCCGGGCGCCACCGGGTCCAGCAACGCCGGCGTCTGCATCACCACCGCAAACACCACCAGCGCCAACACCGCGGCGTTTTCCTGCATCTCCTCCGGCGGTGGCGCCGTCAGCGTGACGGGCATCGGCGGTGGCGGTGCCGCCGGGTCTGGTGCATCGGGCAGCACGAATTACGGCGTCGCCGTGACGAATGGCGGCCAGCTCACCACGGGTGGCAGCGCGAGCCTGACCGTCAACGGTACGGGTGGCGGTTTTGGCAACGGGACGACTGCCAGCAACTACGGTGTGTTTGCCAACGGCACACAACTGGTCTCCTCCAACAGCACGTATGTGCGTGCCACGATCTCGACCGGTGGGTCGGGCAACCTGATCATCAACGGCACGGGCGGCGGCAGCGCCGGGTCGGGGTCGAGCAACTACGGGATCGGCGTTGCGGGTGGTGCGCTCATCACCGCGGGGGGGGCGACCTCCGCGGTCACGCTGAGCGGGCAGGGAGGGGGCCTCTCGGCCCAGCAGAATTATGGCGTCCAGATCACTGGCGGAAACGCCACGGTGGGGAACTCGACCGTGACGTCCGGCGGTGGAAACGTGTCGGTCACCGGGTGTGGGCCACTCAATTCCTCAGGGTCCAACCAGCACGGCGTGGTGCTGGGGAGCAACGGGATCCTCTCCTCGGGTGGTAACGGGTCGGTGACCGTCACCGGGACCGGCGGGACCGGCGATGTCGGCACCTCGGGCAACGGCCATGTCGGGGTGCAGGTCTCGGGTGCCACCCTCACGTCCGGTGGGATCGGAGCGGTCCTGGTGACGGGCACCGGCGGCGGTTCGGGAGCTCGCGTCGGCAACTATGGCGTCCAGGTCAATAGCGCGGGTGTGATCAGCGGCGGAACCGGCGCCAGCGTCACGGTCCTGGGGACTGGCGGGAATGCCAACGGTTCGGGCGGAACAAATTACGAGACTTCTCGCTGAACCCGACTGTCTGTTGGGCTGTGTCACGCGGCCTCGCC
>CAZUZD010000041.1:0-27517 GCA_964624465.1 uncultured Isosphaeraceae bacterium | reverse complement strand
ATCAGATCACGGAACTGCTCGCCGAGAACGGCTTCGACGGCCTGGCCCAGGCCGTTACCGTCCTGCTCAACGAGGTCATGAAGATCGAGCGGGCCCACGCCCTCGGCGCCAGGCCCTTTCAGCGAACCGACGACCGCAAGGGGTACGCCAATGGCTTCAAAACCAGGACGATCCGGACCAGGCTCGGTGCCTTGACCGTCCAGGTCCCCCAGACCCGTGGGGTGGCCTTCTACCCCTCCACCCTGGAGAAGGGGATCCGTTCCGAGCGGGCCCTGAAGCTGGCCGTGGCCGAGATGTATGTTCAGGGCGTCTCGAACCGCAGGGTCTCGGCCATCGTCGAGCAGCTCTGCGGCCTGGAGGTCACCACTCGAGCATCCGATCAGTCGGTGGCGTGCTGGCTGATGGTCCTGCGTCCAGGAGAGCTGTAGTATCTTGCGAGGCGGTGTCTGACTCGGCCAGCAATGCCAGCTGGAGTTCTGCCGATTCCACCCGTGGTAGCGCGACGGCTTCGATCCCCGATCCACAACGACCGGTGAGCGGCCTCCGACGAAACGTGGGGAGGGTCCGGATCATCTCATCCAGTCGCTGACAGCGAAGCAGCTCTCATGTCCTTTCTGTTCTTGACTTCGTGTCCCCTCGTCTGGGGGGCTCGGAGGAACTCTGGTCGGGCACGGCGGTTCACCTTGGCTAGCGGGGCTTCTGGGTCGGCTCCGGCCGGAGCGAGGCCTGGTCGGGCGGACGGCGACACCCGCGGTGGCAGGCCTTGCGCGAGGCCGGCGTAGGTGTGAACAATTTCTCCGTCTCGGGGCTCGGGCGGGCCCTGCCGGACGCGGTGAAGCGGTTTCTGCCGCCGCTGAAAGGCCCCGTCTGGAAAGCGCAGAGCCTGGCGCTGGCCGCGAAGATCCGCCTGCTGCGACCCGAGCTCGTGGTCATCTCCCAGGGCCAAGCCTACGACGGCTGCTACCCCATCTGCCTCCCCGAGATCTGCCGGTTCGCAGGCGTTCCCTATGTGATGATCTGCCAGAAGGCGGCGGAAATTCACTGGCCGGAGGACGGCTTTCGCGATCTCTTCCGACGCTGCTACCGCGAGGCGGCAGCCGTGTTTTTCGTCTCGGAGCACAACCATCGCACCGTCGAACGGCAACTCGATCTTGAGCTGCCGCTGGCGGAGGTCGTCCGCAATCCGTTCATGGTGGGGGCCGACGGACCACTCGCCTGGCCCAACACGACCGACGACATTCTGCGGTTGGCCTGCGTGGGGCGAATGTGGCCATTGGAGAAGGCGCAGGACGTCCTTCTGAATGTACTCGCTACTGAGCGATGGCGGGCCCGCCCCGTCGAGATGAGTTTCTTTGGTGAAGGGCCGATGGCTCAGGGCATCGAGGCAATGGCCCGATCGCTGGGCCTCGCCAATGTGCGGTTCCCCGGCTTCACCGACCCGACCGAGATCTGGCGAACGCATCACGCTCTCGTGCTACCGTCGCGGGCCGAGGGTCTACCGCTCGCGCAGGTGGAAGCCATGATGTGCGGCCGGCCGGTGATCGTGGCCGACGCTGGCGGTACGTCGGAGATCATGCGGGACGGCGAGCACGGCTTCCTCGCCATCGCAGCCACCGAGGCGGCCATCGACGACGCGCTCGGACGGGCCTGGGATCGGCGGACCGAATGGCAGGCCATCGGAGCGAGCGCCGCGGCCCATGTCCGCACCCTCTACCCGGTCGACCCCTGCGCGACGTTCGCCGATCGGCTCGTGGACCTTCATGCCGCGTTGTCCCACGCGCCGCATGCCACGCGCCACAGCCCTTGATCGGTCATCTGCCGGACCGACGCCGGTTCCCCGGCGGCCGACTCACTCAGCGCACTCCTGAGGCATCCGTATGCCGCCCCGAAAAATCCCCGTGGTCCCGCGCCCTCCATGGCTCCAGGCGGCCTGGTGGGTGATCGACCCGGTGGGCTACATGCTGGACTGCCGGCGCTACGGCGCAGACTGCTTCGCCACGGGCATCTCTGGAAGCCGAAGCCACCCCATCATCTTCGTTTAAGCTCCCAAAATTCTTCAGTACGTGTTCACGCACGACCGCAAGGAACTGTACGCGCCTGGGGATGGGATTGCCGTCCTTGAACCGCTCATCGGCAACTCGTCGGTGGTCATGCTCGAGGGCGAGCGGCATGTGCGACGGCGGCGCCTGATGTTGCCGCCGTTCCACGGGGATCGGCTCCATGTCTACGCGGACCTGATCGCCAGAATCACGAACGAGGAGATCTCCAGGCAGCCGCTGCAATCCACGTTCAGGGCGCACCGCCTGACCCAGCAGATCTCCCTCCAGGTGATCATGCAGAGCGTGCTCGGCCTGGAACTTGGGCCGCGCAACGAGGAGACCAGGCGACTGCTGACGGAGGTCTTCGACAGCTTCTCCTCCCCACTCGCCTCGGCCTTCCTGTACTACAAGGGCCTTCAGCGGAATTGGGGGCCCTGGGGAACCTTTCTGCGGCGACGGCAGCAGCTGGACGATCTGATCTACGCCGAGATCTCGGCCCGCTCCATCGAACCCGGGCGCGAGCGAACTGACGTCCTCTCGCTCCTGATGGCGGCTCGAGACGATCGCGGCGAGGCGATGACGCCGGGGGAGCTTCGCGACGAGTTGATCACCCTCCTGCTCGCGGGGCTGGAGACGACGTCCACCGTGATGGCCTGGGCGCTCTACTGGATCCATCGCGAGCCCGACGTCAGGCGACGGCTGCGACACGAGCTTGATCTGCTTCCCGCCGAGACGACGCGTGCCGAGATCGCCCGGCTTCCCTACCTGACGGCGGTTTGCAATGAGGTCCTGCGGATCCATCCCCCCGTGCCGTTCACCTTCGCCCGGATCGTCCGTGAAGACATGGAGATCCTGGGGTGGGAATTTCTGACGGGGAGCCGCGTCGCAGGCTGTATCTCGCTGCTTCACCAGCGCGAGGAACTCTATCCACGGCCAGACCTGTTCCGGCCGGAACGGTTTCTGGATCGCAAGTTCCACATCTCGGAGTTCATGCCGTTCGGAGCCGGGGCGCGGCGGTGCATCGGCGAGACCCTGGCCATGCTGGAAATCAAGGTGGCAATCGCGACGCTACTCTCGACTCATGAGTTCGAACTGGCTGATGATCGACCGGAAAAGCCTCGCCGCCGAGGGGTCATTCTCACACCCGGCCGTGGCGTGCCGATCCGCATCGTGGGCCACCGCAATGCCCAGCGTCCGCTCGGCAACAGGGCGGGCCAGAGCACGGGGGAAGCGGGCTCGCGATGATCACCGTGTTGCCTGCTTCAGACCGACAATCGAGTCGTCTCGCCAGACTCGCCGCTGTCGTGCGTGCTGGCGACTGGTGGGCCTGTAAGATTGCGGTGATTGTCGCCACCGGATTCGCAACAGCCGATGTCCTGATCGTTTCGCCGGTATCGCTCTGGCGAACGTTCGGGTTCCTGCTGGTGGCGCTGGTTCCGGTCGCCATGTTTGCCAGTGTAATCAACGACCATTGCGACTTCTCCGAGGACCGGATCGCAGGGAAGCGGAACCTCCTGGATGGAATGGCGCGGCCGCTCGTCGCTGCGCTGTTCGCGGCTTGTCTGATCCCGGGAGTCGCGGTGGCCGTCTGGCTGAGGCATGCACCCGCCACCGTGGCAATCTACGCAGCGAACTGGCTTGTCTTCGCCCTCTACTCCCTGCCACCAGTCCGTCTCAAGAGTCGAGCGCACCTGGGCATCGTGGCGATCGCCCTGGGGGAGAGCCTGCTGCCGCACCTCTTCGCCGCCTCCGTGACTGCCGCCGCGGCGTCGCGCGACTTGCCCCCGACCTGGACGGTCCTTGTCGCCATCTGGTCGTTTGCGGTGGGGACGCGAAGTATCCTGTGGCATCAACTCAAGGATCACGAAACCGACCGGCGTGCCGGGATCGAGACGTTCGCCGTGAAAGTGACGCCAGTCCGCGCGGTGCTGCTTGGGCGGCGGATCGTCTTTCCGCTGGAGATCGCGGCCTTCCTGGGAATGCTCTACACCCTGAACCTTGAGGTGGCATGGATCCTGCTCGGGGTCGATGCCCTCACCGAGTTCGTTCGCCACCGGTCCTGGAAAGTGTCGGTGGTCGTGGTGACACCCGCCCCCGGTGACCGGCTGGCGATGTTTGAATACTACGATATGTTTCACCGAATCGCCTGTATTGCAGGGTCAATCCGCCAGGACCCGGCCAACTGGATCCTGCTTGCCATCGTCGCGGTTTCGACGAGACGCCCCTGGTGGTGGTGTCGTGACGCCGGGTTGATGGCAATGGGTATGGCCAGCCGGCTGTGGCATCTGGGACGGCACTTCTACGCAGGCTCGTGAGGGCCTGCCAAAGACGCCCCGGAGCGCCGCCACGACTCGTAGAGCGCGATGGCTTCCACGACCACTGCCGTCGTGAGGGCCCGCGAGCCCCAATACGTTCGTGACGGAGGAGGTCCGTCATGATCCAGGGGGGCGGCCGGCCAGCCGCCGTCCTCCGCCTGTGCGGAGACCAGCCAGTTCATCGCGGCTTTGACGACCTTCCCGCATCGTCCGAGGTGCAGGAGCGCGGCGCACGCAGCCGCAGTCGTGAACGCCGACTCTCCGACGCAGGCCGTCGCCGAAGCTCGCTCCCCGACCCGCCGTTCGACGACGTCGACCAGCGGCCCGAATCGTGCGATACCACCGCTGAACGCCCTGCCGATCGCAAGGTAGAGAAACTCCGGATCCCGGTAGTAGATCTCGCGTTCGAACTCCCGCCCGCTCCTCATCGTGTCGATGATCCAATCGATCGCGGCCGCCGACCTCGGGGTATCGCCGAGATAATGGACGATGTGTGCATTCGAGATGACGTGGTATTGATACAGGTGGCTTTTGCCAGCGGTTTTCCAGAGGCCGAAGAATCGGAAGTGAAGCCGAGCCGGCGTGAGATCTCTGAGTGCGATCAGCCAGTAAAACGGATTCAGCGTGGCAACGTTGCCAGGCATCATCCAGGCATGGAACATCCCTTCGCGGCATCTGTGGAGGTACAGGAGCCAGTCGGTTCGCCAGCACCGCACCCCGTGCGCGGTCAGGACGATCTGGCCGAGGGAACTGTCGTCGAGATCGCACGGGATCAGGGACCGCTTGCCCCAGTACCGCCACAGGCCCGGCCATTCACGCTCGGAGCGGATGAAGGCAACCAGCTTGCGTCTGATGGCCAGCGACTCTGCAGAGGGATCGGCGGCGAGGGCCAGGGCCGCATACGACGAGGCGAAGACCGTCCGATCGGGCCGGTCCGGGTTGAAGAGCTGGATCGGAAGATTGTCACTGTTGCCCAGTTCGGCACTGATGAAGGCGAGCGCCTTGAGCCGGACCGCCGCAAGTTCGTGGTCCAGTGGTGATTTCCGGGATACACCGTTCACGAGCTCTTTCCAATTCGCAGATCTGAGAATTTCGTGCTCAGACCGCTCCGTGTCGCAACGGCGCGGTCAAGAACCCGAACGGCCAGAAATGCCGGCGGCGCCTTCTGACGCCCTGTCGATTGAAGATGCCGCGTGCATCGTCGTAGACCTCGCGGTCGCGGGCCGTGACCTCGTCGATCTTCCGCACCACGTCCCGAGGAATCGTGCCAGACTGCCGGTAGGACGTGTTCCCCAGCGCCATCCGCTCCGGAGACTTACGCTGCCGGGGCAGCGACCCTGGAGGCGGGCTGCCCAGAAAATGGCAAGCGAGTCGGATCGTCTCGTTGAGTTGCTAGAACAACCCCACCACCTTCATCCGGTCGAGCTGCCGTTTGGCCTCGGCCACGACGTTATCCATTTCGATGGCACCGGCCTGGAGTTCCGTTGCCCACTTGTACTCCACGTAGGGGATCGTCTCGGCACTCTTCGTGACGCCGGGCGGCGGAGTTTTCAAGAACTTGTTGAAATCCATGGCAAATCTGAGATTAAACAACTGCGTTGTTTCTATTATACCGCATATTAACGTCTGCTAGAGAACATTATCTCAGTTGCCGCGACCGAAGACCGCCTGAGTTTCAGGGTGCTGCTTCGGGAGACCCTGACGCTGGGCGAAGCGGATCCCCCGAGATCGTCCGCTCGAACGGATCACGCACGACGGTCAAGCAGTCGATCGGCCGGTCGAGCATGCTCAGGAGCTCCGTCCCCCAGTGCCCGGCGAATGCCCGGCGGGCGTTGATCTCCTCGGGAGGCATCTGGAGGAGGTGTGCCGTAGGGCAGTTGAGGATCTCGGACTGCGGATACCGCCTGAACAGGACAGCCCCCATCGTGGTGCCGGCCGTTTTCGGGATGTGAAGGAAGTAGGATCGGCGACGAAGGTTGGGCAACCACATGGATGACATCACCGTCATGGGTGTTGACAGGGTAGATCTCGCTTTACACGAATTGGTTGGTTCCACGGAACCGGCATTCTGCAGCTCACGGCCCGGGACCGTGACGTTGGCGAGGTAGGACTCTATCGTTTTCCAGACCCTGCACACAGTCCCGACCTGGAGCCGAACGGGCGTTTGACGAGTCATGCCAGTCGGGCCCTGGAGGAGGCGGTCCCAGCAACATCGCGCTCATGCGGCTTACTCCTCGCCATGTCTCGTGCCGGAGCCAGCCCGGCGATTCCCACACGTGGCCAGCCCCTCGACCACGAAGCCGGTGAGATCGGTGGCCTGCCAGGCGAAGCAGGTAGGCAAACTGCGGCGCCTCGTGCCGCGTTCCCATCGTCTGCCAGGCGGCTTGCGACCCGGCGTGCGAGGCGTCGGTGGAGGGGAAGATCCTCCCGGATCGTGCCTGAACCGCAACTTTGCCGCTTCGACTGGTGCAGATGGGCCCCGCGGCCATAGCAAAAATGCAGGTCCAAGAAGCCGCGCAGCGTCTGTGAGTGGCGATGCCCGACACCTCCCAGGGTTCGGAGAGGCTCTGCTCTGTGCGGCGAGCGCCTCGACACATGCCTGGATTTGACGCGGCCGCCCGTACGTCGGCACGATCATCGAGGCGACCACGGCGCTCATGACCCGAGTCGACACGTCCAAATCAATTCACAGAACGCAATTCACGGAACTGGTCAACGACGGCCACCTGCCCGTGGCGTCCCGGATCCGGCTGCCGCTGGAAAAGCCTGCTGGTAGCGACCCGTAGTGCTGCAGGTCAGTGCCATGGTTCAGCGCCGTGGCGAGCAGCCCGACCTCGGCGGGCTCGGCGACGAGCTGGTGGCGCTGGCCAGGACCGGCCTGCGGATCTCGGAGCTGGTCCAGCTGCGCTGGACGGACTTCGACCTCGACAGGGGCGTCCTGCACCTCGTCGACGCGAGCGCCCTGAGCCAGTCGCGCAAGGCCCGCAACCGGGTCCGCACGCTCAAGAGCGGCCGGAACCGCAGCCTGCCGATCCACCAGGAGTTGCGGAATCGACTGCGAACGCTGCCCCGCCATCCCGCTGGGTTCGCGTGCCACGGCCGTCATGGCGGTCGGATCGAGCCCGACAGCCTGCGAAACATCCTGGTCCGGGACGTCCTCAAGCCGCTCGCGGGTCGGTTCCCGAGCAGCCTGGGTCAGGTCGGTTTCCTGGATGGCCGGTTGCACAGCTTCCGGCACCTCTTCCGCTCGCTGTGCGCCAACCGCCGCGCGGCGCAGCGGATTGCGATGAGCTGGCTGGGCCACTCGGACAGCCGCATGGTCGCCTACTCAGATCACCTGCACGACGATGAGGCCCGTCGCCTGATGGATCTGTTGAGCCTCAGCGAGACGCAGTCCGGCGGTGTGTGGCCGTCGGACGCCTGACCCGTCGTGGAGTTCCCCGAGGCGCCGGCGACGGCCGCCCTGAGACCCGTGACCGTTGGTGCGTGGTGGTGATCTGGCACAAGTTTGGCACAGTCCCCGGTGCCAATGAAAAAGGCCCGCCGCAAACCTCACTCTGCGTGAGACTCACAGCGGGCCGATTTCAGGCAGCGGAGGAGGTGGGATTCGAACCCACGGAACCGGAGACCGGTTCACCGGTTTTCGAGACCGGCAAGCCTCCACCGCAAACACGTTACACCAAGACGACTTACACCCAGACGAATCGTGGGGTTGCACCGAAGTTTGCACCCGGTGCCATCTCGATGAGCTCTCACCCGAACTGCAGGCCCTCGTGGCCGGCTGGTCGGCCCTGCCAGATCATCTCCGCCAGACCATCCTGGCCCTCGGCCAGTTCGGCAGCATGCCGCTGCCTGAACGGTGCGGCGATGCGATCGGTGCCAAACCGTCGCCCCGCTCATAGGGACCACCTGCGAGCGCCTCGCTCACCCGGTCGTGGGTGCTGCGAGAGCCCGCTGATGCTCGCCAGACCACCCCCCGGGCCCGATGGCATTCGGGGGCCGGGCTCGCCTGGCAGGGTCGTTAGCTCATCGCGGACTCAGGGTTTTCGAAAGGTTCACCAGACCCGCAGGAGGGATTGCATGGATTTTTATTCGCTCGCTCGATCTTTTGAGCCGTTCCAGGACACTTCGGGTGACGTGTTGATCCAGGTCCGTGTCGAGGGAGAAACCACCCTCCAGCAGCTGTTCATCGACTCACCCCAGGCGCTGGCGATCGTGACGGCTGAGATCTGCCAGAACCTGAAGGCGGGTTATCCGAGCAGGACGCAGGTCTTGACGTTCCTCGACATCCTCCGGGGGATCGCCTTCAGGAAACCGCGCCAGCACGCTCGGCCCAGCCACGCGAGTGTCTTCGAACGGCAACCGCTCGCCCAGGCAGTCCTGGGGATCGCCAAGGCCGGGGGGACCAGGAAGCCGCTGCCGCAGCTCCTGGCATCACTGGTCCGGGAGGCTCAGCGCCAGAGGCTGGACCTCTCAAGAGGCCCGACCTGGCCGAACTCCGAAGATTCGCTCGGCAAGCAACTGTCCAGCTTGATCACGCCGCTGGCCGCCCTGGGCGTGACTCTCACTCGCCACGACACGGATCGGCCGCGGACCTGGTCGATTGCGTCGATCGACGAGGAACGTGACGCAAGTGACGAGCAAGTGACGGACGGAACCCCCGAGAGGCTCGACCCTTCGGCCGTTTCCGACACTTCCTTGGAGGACGACACCACCCTCTCGTACGACGACGCCACGCGTCCAGGAACTCTGTTTGCCGTGCCGCCCCGCACCGGCGATGTCGACACCGACGACGATGACGATGACGAAGCCCGATCTCAGGCCGGTTTCGACAACCGAGACGCCGACCCGATGGACGAGGTCAATCCGAACAATCTTGTGCTTATGAAGGGAGAATGCGCTTGACACCACCTGATACTCACCGGAGGCCGGAGCAGGGCTCCCTCTCCGCTCCGGGCCGGTTGATCGAGGCCAGGGCGGCCGAGACCGACATCCCGGCATGGCCCGATCTCGTGGGCAACTACTCGCTGCGATCTCACCTCGAACACTGCCTGGGACAGCCACGGGGCAGCGAATCCAACGTCCTGGTGGAAGGCTTCCCGGGCACGGGGAAAACCTCCTCGATTATCGCCTTCATGAGGCGGCACCTGAACAACCCGAGCTTGTACACGGGCGACGATGAGATCACCGACTTCTGCAAGGGGGTTACCATGCATAGCCCCTTGGACGCAGGCGGCGAAGTCAGATATATGTTTATTATAATCAACGGAGCGACGGATAGTCCGGAGAACATTCTACGCAAGATCAACCTGGCAATGTACAGCAATACCGACCACGCGTACTTATTAGTAGACGAACTCGGCGAGCTGTACCACCGGGGCCTGGAGGCTGCCTTACGCGTGGTGCTCACCCACCCGGAGGTCAGCACTTTCGCCGCCGCCCAGTCCATCATCGGCAAACGCTCCGGGGAGTCACGCCCCGAGACCGAGCGGCGAAGTGCCCTGTTGCGGCGGTTCGCGAGCCAGTTTCAGACGGAGAACCCGACCGAAGGCGAGTTGATCGCGTTCCTGAAGAAACGCCTCGGCGACTGGGCTCTCAAGGTCGATGATCCATCGACGTTGCGGCTTATCGCCAAAAAATCCGGGCTGGTCGTCGGGTTTGCCTGCCGGCCGCTGATCAAGGCCATCAATGCCCCCGGCCGGCGGCTGACCCGAGACCTCGTGGAACGAATGGATCTCGACCCATCGCTCTGAAGTGCGTCGATCTCACCGCGGCAGGGCCCATCGCCCTGCCGCGGCAGTCGCCGAGCGTGAGCTCGACGCCTGGATCCCCCATCTCCACGGGCAGGCGGTCCCTGCCGGGCCAGTGTGGTCCACGGGAACCAGGGATGCTCTGGCCCCCGCCCATGGGTCCCGGCATGGGGCACGACGGCTTCTTGGCCTGGTTGGCAGGCTCTTGCCCGATCTCGGCTCGACCAGGTCGGAATGACCGTCTGGGCCCTATGGTGCGTCGACGGGCCCTCCATTCGAGCCCCCCCTGGCCGCAGCCCGCGGTGGGAACCCGGGTGCCGCGGGACCGAGGGCCGACCCGCCCGATCGCCGCCCAAGGGGTTCCGCTCGAAGCTCCACCTCGACAACGGTGGCAACAGCGTCACGCTCGAGAGATTCCTGCCGGCGAGGCAGCGGCACCGGTCGGCGGAATTCGCGTTGGCATGAGGCCGATCCGCATCCACGGCAGCCGCTCGCGGTTCGACCAAGTCGCCCTCGGGGACCTCGACGATGAGATCGTCCACCGACCCAGGCGCGGGCCGATCCCAGGCTCATGCCTCGGACTTCCTGAGCGGAAAGGGCTTATCTGGAACACGCCAGCCCTTCGCCCAGTCGAACCGCACTTGCTGCATGCCCGCCCCGACCGACTTCACGTCGCCGAAGTGAACTTCCGAGGAGGATCTGTCCACCACGGTCGTCATCATTGCCTCGACCGAGGCCCACACGGGCTGAGGCCATGAACGGCCGCATCCCGCCGGGATTCACGCACCTGGACCGCGAGGCGACGCATCCGGCCCGCCAGTCGGAGGGCATGAACGCGATGCTCCTCGAAAAGGTCGCCTTCCGGGCCATGATCGAAATGTGGGCAGTTCGCTGCGGTCGCTCAATACTCCGTCCCACGAGCAGGGCAGGGGTTGGTAGAAGGCGATCCGCCGCTCCGCTTCCATCTCAGGCTCCGGTGAGCCGCCCCTATCGCATTCCATCCAGGGATATGGCCTGCAGACACCAGCGATCTAACCCTCCGACGGCGACGTGGACCGAATCCTACGTGGGCCCGTCCCCGACCCCGACAAGCGACCGCCACCCTTAACAAGAAACCACCTAAGATCCACTGCCGTTTGACAAAGTAAATCTCCCCGCCTATCCTTGTGTCGTGCGGTTGGGCCGTTCGCTGGCGGGGGACGTCATGCCGGAAAATGAAACCCTCTTTCACGATCCCAGGAGCGCCAGCCGCTGGCGCCCGATCTGCGACCGCATGGACGGTGGCCAGACCCCTACCGAAGCCTTCCCCCAGATCCAGCGCGAGTTCTACGCCTGCCTCCGTCGCGTCTGGCGGCAGTGGCAGGGTAACCGAGTCGATCCGGGTGAGCTCTTCGAGGCCGCGCGGGACGACCCGGGCAAGCTGAACGGGCTGATCCGGCAGACCCGCTTCGACCGCAACGCGCAACTCCTCCGCGATGTTGCTTCCGGGATGCAATGCGCTACGTCCGAAGACCTTATGAGGGCCTTCCTGGACGCAGCATGGAACGCCGTCCGCGACGAACTGCAGCTCGACTGCCACGATGCGGCCCGGTCCCCTGATTTCATGGCCCAGGTCGAGGCCATGCTGGATCGCATGCTCAAAGGCCTGCTCAACAACCCGTCCCGATTCCCTTCGCTCCCACCGCGGCAGGACCCGCAGCCGGACCTGGACACCCAGCTTGCTGAGAACCTTCTGTGAGGGCGGACCCATGAATGCGCTCGACGCCGGCTTCGGGTTCAACGTCACCGACTGCGGGAAAACTCTGTCCCTGCGGCAGGGCGAGCACATCCGCATCTACCCCACCGGCCACGACGAGGGTTTCGGGGAGCAGCTGACCGCCCGGCAGGTCGACCTGATCCGGATCGCGACCGCCGTCCACGTCGCCGACGGGTGGGTGCGCCGCCGCGCGGCCCACAATGGCCTGCGAAGCCCGACCCTCGATGTCGAGGTGCTCGACACCGCCTTTTGGTCGCGCCCGGAGACGGTCCTGCGGCTCAAGGACTGCGTGGACTTCCTCAGCGGCGGGGACGACTGGAGCTTTCGCTTCGTGCGCTCGGCAAACGCCCGCCACGACCGCCGGGTCAGCATGTTCCGCGGCAACGACCGCTCGGCGCTGGTCTCGCTCTACAGCGGCGGGCTCGATTCCGCGGCCGGACTGGCCGCACGCCTCGCCGCCGAACCGGGCCGGATGGCGGTCCCAGTCACCGTCCGGCACCAGATGCAGAAGGCGCAGTTGATCGGCGACCATTTCCGGCTGCTGGTCCGGCGCGGCGTGGTCGCGCGCGGCGACCTCATGCCGTTCCAGGCCGGGGCCTTCGTCCGCAACAGGCGCATCAAGAGCGAGCTCGGCGTCCGCCTGCGTGAGATCACCCACCGCTGCCGCCCGCTACTGTTCATGACGCTGGCCGGGCTGGTCGCCGACACCCTCGCCGTCCCGGCGGTCGAGGTGTTCGAGTCCGGCGTCGGCTCCGTCAACCTCCCCCTCGTCAGCGGGCCCGCCGACTACCGGACCACCCGCAGCACCCATCCGAATTTCCTGCGGCTGGTCTCCGCGCTGGTCAGCCATGTCAACGAGGCCCAGATCGAGTACGTCCTGCCATTCGCGGGCCAGACCAAGGCGGAAATGGTCGCCCGCGTTCGGGAGCTGGGGTTGGAGGAGCTGGCGCAGGAGTCCGTCTCGTGCATCCTCCACCCGCTGCTCCGCCGTGGGTGGCAGCAGTGCGGCCATTGCCCGGCGTGCGTGTACCGCCGTCAGGCCATGCTCACCGCGGGCATCGCCGAGGCGGAGGACGCTTACGCGGTGGATCTTTTCTCGCCGCCGCACCCGCGACACCCGATCCCCTTGAAGCAGCTCCGCCCCATCCGGGCGTTCCACCAACAGGTCGCCCGCCTTTCCGAACTGGACGATGGCCTCGCCCCCGAGTGCCTCCGCCGATACCTCCTGGCGACGCGCGCGATCTCATCGGACGAGCAACTGGCGCAGCACGTCGAGGTGCACCGCCGCTACCGGCGTGAGTGGCTCGACCTGATCGCCGACGCCCGCCGTCACGGCCTGCCGTGGCTCGCCCCCTCCCTTCCACCGGCCCTCGCTCCAGGAGCCATCCCATGACGACCGAGACCGCCTCGCCGCGGCTCATCGGCCAGAGGTTGGCCGAGGCAAGGAAAGCCCGGTCGATCACCCAGGAAGTCGCCGCCGAGCACCTCGGCGTCAGCCGCCCCACGTTCATCGCCCTGGAGAAGGGCGAGCGGGCCGCCAAGCCGGCCGAGATCATGAAGCTGGCGGCGCTCTACGGCCGGCCCGTCAGCCACTTCGTCCGCACCGCCGAGCCGGTGACCGACTTCCAGCCGCACTTCCGGGCGTCTCTGGAAAAAGTGAAGCCCGCCGAGGTCGAGCAGCTCCGCACCGCCATCGGCGAGTTCAAGGTGTCCGTCGAGAACTACCTCGACCTCGAACGCCGGATGAAGGCCCCGATGCGGCTCAACTACCCGCAGCCGGTGGAGCTGAATGCTAGGGTCAACGTCACCGAGCTGGCCGAGGACGTCGCGAACCTGGAACGGCAGCGGCTCGGGCTGGGCGACCAGCCCATTCCGGACATCCGCACCGTACTGGAATCCGACGTCGGCGTCCGCATCTTCTTCGGCCGCCTGCCCCGGACGTTTGCCGGGATGTACCTCTTCGTGGACGGCCTCGGCGGGTGCATGCTGATCAACAGCGTCCACCCCGCCGACAAGCAAAGGGCCTCGATCGCCCACGAGTACGCCCACCTGATCGTAGACCGGTACACCGCGGGCATCGACTACCTGACCATCTCCGGCCGCAAGCCCGCGAACGAGCGCTTCGCCGAGTCGTTCGCCATGAGCTTCCTCATGCCCGCGTCGTCGGTGCGGTTCCGGTTCAACGAGGTCGTGAACACCACCGGCAACTTCCAGGTCGGCGACCTGGTCAAGCTGAAGCACCGCTACTCGGTGTCGATGGAGGCGATGGCCCTCCGGCTCGAAGGGCTCGGCCTCCTCAAAGCCGGCACCTGGGAGCTTCAGAAGGAGAAGGGCCTCCCCGTCCGCGAGGCGGAGAAGCGCCTCGGCCTTGCCGGCGAAGCGAAGCCGGAGGCCGCCTACCCGGAGCGGTACAAGTTCCTGGCCGTTCACGCCTACGAGCGCGGCGAGCTGACCGAGAAGGAACTGGCCAATTACCTGAGGTGTGATATCTGGGAAGCCCGCCGGGTGATCCAGGAGGCTATGCTCAGCGTGGAGGTGGACTCCGAGGGTCGATCGTTGTCCATGCAGGCCGATTTCGAGAGCTCCCTGCTGGCCGACCACTCCTGAGGCACGGACCGGAGTTGCAACATGCCGGCCGTCATCCTCGACGCCTGCGGGGCTCTCAATCTCTACGCCAGCGGCCGGTTCGTGCCGATCCTCGCCGCACTGAGCCACGATTGGTTCATCCCCGCCGCCGTCGAGCGGGAATCCCAGCAGTACCGCCAGCCGGACCCGGCCGACCCGGAGAAGCTCATCGTCACGCCGCTCCACCTCGCCCCGGCGATCCGAGCGGGGGTGCTGAGCCGGTGCGACTGCGAGGGGCGCGAGGAGGCGGAACTCTACGTCCAACTCGCGGCCAGCATCGGCGACGACGGCGAGTCGATGGGGCTGGCGATCGCCAAGGTGCGGGGCTGGTCGTTGCTGACGGACGACAAGAAGGCCCGCCGGATCGCGTGTGAACTGGGCGTGGCCGTGCTGGCCACCCCCGGCGTCATGAGGCAGTGGGCCGAGCTCGTGAAGCCGGGCGCGGATGAATTGTCGGAGACGCTCGAAGCCATCGAGCGATTCGCCAACTACCGGCCGGGCCGGGGGGCCGAGCATTACGACTGGTGGGCGGCATCGGTTCGACCATCCGGTGGCACGTAGACTTCGGGGAGGCAGAGAAGGACAAGGCCCTGAGGTGGCATTGCCCGACCGATACGTCGGGGCGATGGGCGCGGTACTGGGGGAGGGACGCCCGGAACGGGTTCTCGGTGGCTGGGCGAAATCAGATGATCACACGCGAGGGCGATGCGGCTGCACCAATGCCCCTGCTGCGATTACTTCACCCTGGAAAAGCGTGCCATTTGGGACATCTGCGAGCTGTGCTATTGGGAAGCCGACGGGCACGACCTCGACAGGCAGGATGATCCGTCGGGTTGCAACCAAGGCCTCACGCTCAGGCAGGGCCGAGACAACTTTCGGCGGCTGGGCGCCTGCGAGTTCGAGATGATCCCGTACGTACGCCCCGCCGAGGAGAGAGTTGGGTTTGCATTCGCACAGCGAGACGAACCGACATCGATCCATGGGCAACCCCGTGTTTTCCCGCAGTTTGGGCTGAGGAAATAGGGATCAGTCGAGCTCAGATCCCTCAATTCGCGAGGCAGAATATCGAGGATGGACATCGGCGAGAGCGACCCGAGTCCGACGTGCGGGGGCTATTACTGGGTTCCCCTGCCCGAGAACCGGGCGATCGGCTGGCAGGTGGTAACCTGCCGGGACCTGACGCGTCAGTCTGGGATGAGCCACGCTCGGCTCTGGCCGGACATCGTCCGACAACTTTCCCGATCCTGGGGACGGGCGGAAGAGCCGCTCATGCGGGACCTGATCGATCACTATTCCGGTTTACCACGCGGGCGAGTCACGCGAGTCCGGGACGTATATTTGGTTCATCATGGCGGTGATGCACCGGTACCCGACTGGCTCGCTCGGGTCGAGAGTCGCTTCGGGCTCCAGGCAAAGCCCCGGCGTGTCCTATGGGACGAACACGAGCGGATGCTCGCCGGCGACCCCGAGGCCGTCCAGCGGTCACTTGGCGTCGATCTGGGCCTCAGGGGCGTCTGAGTCAAATCGGGGCAGGGGACCGGACGTCAGAGGGGGCCCGATCGGCGGGTGAATCCACCGGTCCGCCCGCGTTCGTCCAGGACGGCGAACCGGTCATCACGGCCGGGACACGTAATTGGATCTTTTTTTCTTTATCCGATTGGATCGGAGACGACCCTAAGATCCACATCAGGCGTTCGGAGAGGCCGCGACGCGGACGACCATCCCGAGGTGATGGGACTCCCGGGATATCACGATATCCCATTCGATCCGGGGCGGAGGATGACGACCGAGTCATCCCCCGAATCCGGAGCCCTCACGGTGCCCGCACTCCTGAACCGAACCACCCCCCCTGAAACCCTCCCGACGCCGTGGTCCCCGACCCCCAGCCCGGCGATCCCGGCCGAGCTGCTCCGGACCCGGGCCGGCGGCACCAAGCGACGATTCTCGCTGGACGAGAAGCTACGGCTCCTGGACCCCGTCTCGCCGATCCGCGCGACCCGATCGCGGCTCCGCCAATTCATGAACCTGTTCGCGTTCCGGCGGAGCAACGCGATCTACCGCTTCGCGGACTGGCCGGACCGGACTTGGTCCGCCCTGAAGGGCTCGCTCGGCCCGAACCTCGTCGCCCGGCACCTCCTGGCCGATCGGGTCCCGGGCCTCCGGACCATGTGGGTCGGGGCCCGCGGCCTCGCGGCCCGAGGCGGCGTTGGACTGGCCCGGTACATCTGCCTCGACATCGACGCCGACCGGGGCCCAGCCGCGGCCTCAGGGGCGGTCCGGGCCCCGCGAGTGGTCCAAGTCCGCCCGTCCTTCAACGAGCGCCAGCAGCAGGTCGAGCGGGCCCTCCGCCGGCTCGGGCTCGACCCGGCCAACCCGCGCGACGTGCTGACCCTCCCCACCCCGGGCGGCGGCCTGCACCTTTACGTCTTCCTGGATCAGGCCTACCTGGTCAATCAGATCAGGGACCTGCTGACGGCGGTCGGCCTGACACACCGACCGGGCCAGGTCGAGATCTACCCCGCGCCCGAGCACGGCCTGAGACTGCCCTTCGGCCTGCGTCCCGGTCACCCCCACGACCCGAGGGCCTGGGTCCAGTTCATCGACGACCATGCCAACGGCTGGATCCGGCGATTCTCGCTCGAGACCTTGGATTCGAACCTCGGCCGGCACCGCTCGGTCCAGGCCCGACGCATCGCCAGCGTCCGCCGGGTCCGGGCCCAGCAGGCCGCGGCGGCCGCGCCCGCGCCGGCGATCGTCCGATCCACCCAGCCGGGCCAGTTCGCCCCGACCCGGGCCGAACGGCAGGCCGCCGAGGCCCGCACGGCGGTCCGACCCGATCAGCTCGAGCGCTACCGGGCCCTGGTCGAGCAAGGCCCCCAGACCACGGACGAGGCCCGGGAACTGATGAACCTGGGGATCCTCGAAGCCGGGACCCGGACCGCCGTGCTCAAGCACCTGGCGGCACACCTGATCTGGTTCCGGGGCCAGGACGCCGAAGAGGCGACCAAGATCCTGACCGAATGGGCCCTGGATCCCCGGCACCAGAGCGAGGAGATTCGCGCCGACCTCGAACGGGGGACCCGGAGAGTGGCCGAGCACATCGAGCGGATGTGCCGGTGGTACGCCGAGAAGGCACAGCCTCGGGCCAACACCGGCAACGGCGAGCCCCACAGCCCGGAGATGCGCTTCGCCCCCGACGAGCTCCGGGTCCTCCGGCCCGGCGTGCTCGCCCTGCCGCCCGAGGATCGCCCCGCGCAGGCCGAGTTCCTCCTGCGCATGGTGAACTTCGCCCGGCGACACGGCCAGCCCGCCGAGGACCGTTCCGGGTGGGAGGCCGCGCCGGCGGTCCGCCAGGTCATCCGAAGATGGCCGGGCTGCCACCACATGAACTACAAACGGCGCGTCGAGGCCGCCACCGCCGCCGGTGTCCTCCGGATGGCGAAGGATCGCTGGCACAACCCCCGGGGGCCCGGCCGGGCCCGGACGTACCACCTGGCGGTCCCGATCGCCCCCGAAGCGGAGCGGAGTCTGGAATACGCCGATGCCGTGGCGATCCTGACCGGCGAAGGCAAAGTCGATATCCCGGAAGGGAGAGTTCACCGAGAGACCGCCCAGCATGTCCTCGAAATCCCGCCAACCCGTACCCGGAGCCAAGAACATGAGCACGAGCGAGACGACGAGCACGCCCGGACCGAACCAGCCTCCGACCCCGGAGCTGACCCGACCCATCTACGTCCGGCGGGTCCCCGAGTCGGTCTGGAACCGGGTCCACGAGAACGCAATCCGGAGCCGGCTGCGGCTGGGCCACTACCTGGTCGAGCTGCTGGCCCGGAGCGAACCATTGCCACCCAGACCCTTGCCTCCTCTGGCGTCACAGGCCAACCCCAGACGCTAAGCGAGGCCGCACCGGCCGCCGCGACCACTCCGCTCAGCCCGGTCCCGGAACTGGACCGATTCATCCGCGAGATGCTCGCGACTCTGCGCCTTCACCCCGAGGTCCGCCAGCTCCTGTCGACCCCGGCAATCGAGCTGTCCGTGGGCCAGCTCGCTCAACGCGGTAAGATCCTGGAGGCAGAAAACGATCGCCGCTGGGCTGGTCCCGCATCAGGCCAGACGCCGGGGAATCCAGCGCTCACGCCACTCAGCAATATCGGCCTCGAGTTGCTCATCGAGGGCGGGCATCTGTGGGTCCAGAGACCAGGACCGGCCCCGCTGACACCAAGGAACGACCGACCAGAACCCATCAAGCGACGCCTACACTGTTGGGGGTGAGTGGAAAAAACCAGCTCGCCGAATGAATCATGGCAAGTGCCGCGGCCTCCCGCGCCGGGCTGCCGGGGCAAGACCCGGCAGGACGACCGGGCCAGAACTACGAACCGGCGGGGATGAAGTCGATGCCCCGGCGCAAGTCGGCGATCGCGGATGAGCAAGCCAGACTGGACGATCGCCCGGTTCGTCGGCTCGGTCGCGCAAGGGCGATGACCACCGCTCGTACGGGGGATAGCCCAAGCCCCGGCGGCCGGAGTCTCGGACCAAGCGAGGGCCTGCCATCGCCCCGCATCGACGGTCCCAAATCGAACGTCAGAGGTAGATGCCGGGACGTGATCGAAGCGACCCGCGGACCTGCACGGGCGACCTGGGTATCGCGAGTGCCGGAGTGATCGCCGGGCTGACCCGGGCCGAATCGAACACCAGCTATCCAGGAAAGGGACACCTAACTGTATCTTCTTTTTCTTTTCTTGGACTCGAACGAGTCAAGTCTAAAAGAACAAATCAGATTCAACTGGACACGACAGGAATCTCCTGCCAGCCGGGCGACGGGAACCGTCCAGGACACGAGGCGAGCCGGTCCCGAACGCGTCTTCCGGAGGTACTCGGGCGACCTTCAGGCCGACGTAACCCCGTACTACTACGACCTGGACCGGGATGGCACGATCGTCGACGTCGGGTGCTGGATGCACGCGCGGCGACGGTTCTTCGAGGCCAGGGGGAGCGATCCGACCCGGGCGCATGTGATGCTGGCGTGGGTGGCCGGGCTGTACCAGGTCGAAGAGGAGGCCAGGCAGGCGCGCAAGCACCACCCCGACTGAGACGACGCGCAGTGGCACACTTACCGGCACGAGCAGCGGCTCGAGCGTTCCCGCCCGATCCTGGAGGCGATCCCCCCCTGGCTGGAGGGGGAGCGTGCCAGGGTGCTGCCCTGGAGCCCGATGGGCGAGGCGATCGGCTTTGCCCTGAACCACTGGTCGGCCCTGACACGGCCGCGGAAGGCCGGGTTCCTGGAGCTCGACAACGGGGCCAGCGAGCGGGCGCTGAAGCCGGTGGCGCTGGGGCGGCGGCACTGGCTGTTCGCCGGCAGCGACGCGGGGGCGGGACGGCGGCGACGCTGTTGAGCCTGTGCACGACGTGCAAGGACCTGGGGATCAACCCATGGGCCTACCTGCGTGATGTGCTCACCCGCGTGAGCACGCATCCGCACCGCCGGCTCAAGGAGCTGCTGCCAGATCGCTGGACGCCCGCGGAATCGCCCGAGTCGACGGCCGGGCCCGGCCGAAATGGAAGGATATCGGCCCCCCCCAATCGGGGCCTCGCGGACGCGGTGAAACCAGGGGTTTGATCGCCGCGATCCGAACAGGGCTTTTTGGCCAGGGAGGGCCGGCCCATGCGTGCTGCACTCTACGCGCGGGTCTCGACGCACGACCAGCAGACGCTCGGCCTGCAGGTCCAGGCGATGACGGCCTATCTCAAGGGCCGCGGCTGAGAGGCGGTGCGGCAGGTCAAGGACGTCGGCTCGGGCTCGAAAGAGCGGCCGGCCCGGCAAGGACTGCTGAAGGCCGCGCGTCGCCGCGAGGTCGACGTCATCGTGGTCTGGCTGCTCGATCGCTGGGGCCGGTCGCTGCCCGATCTGGTGACGTCGCTCCGCGAGCTGATCGAGTTGGGTGTCGGCTTCGTGTCGCTGACCGAGGCGTTGGACCTGACGACCTCGACCGGGCGGGCGATGGCAGGGATGCTGGCCGTCTTCGCCGAGTTCGAGCGTGAAGCACTCCGCGAGCGGGTCCGCGCTAGCATCGCCCAAGCTCGTCGGGAGGGTCGGCCCCACGGCCGACCACCGACGGCGTCACGGAAGGCCGCCGCGGTCCACCAGATCAAGACCCCGGGGTCTCAGCCATTCGGAGATCGCGGTCGGCTGGCGATCGGCCGCACGTCGGTGCGGCGAATCCTCGCAGCCGGCTGACATCGGGCCGGCCTACTTCAAGGCTGGTTCGGCCGTCAAGGACGTCGATCACCGGATGCACACCCAGGAGGCAAGGAATGGCTCGTCGAGCTCAGCATCACAAGGTTGACCCGGGGTGCAGCCTCATGACGTCACTTCCGACACGCCGAGGGCTTTGCAGATGTCAGCCAGGTTTGTGCCCTTGGCCAGCTCGGCGTCAGCTTCACGGAGCTTGCGGATGATCTGCTCGGGCGTATGACGAATTCGCTTCATGGCAGGAGTCCTTGGGCCCTTCCGGGCCAGAATGACTCTCATACCAGATGGACCAGGCTACGGGGAGCAGGTCAGCGAGGCCGACTCGCTACCTATCCTCCCCGGGGTGATCGAGTGGGCCAGAGTGAGGCCATCGTATCGCCCATAACCGGTTTGAACAACCGGCAGCACAAATTTATCCAGGTGCGGTGTACAAGCTCCTCAGACCTTTTATCAACCGGGCCACCGACGCTTGAGAACGGCTCCGGCGTCTGCTATAGAGAATAGTGGAATCGTCTTGACCACTCGTAATGTCCCACGGGCGAGGAAGTGTCATGTCGGCCATTGCTTCCGTGACGAACGAGACCACGACCTTCGCCGACAAGCGATCAGGAAAGGAAGGCGTGTACAGAAAGCGAGTAATCCATACGGCGGACGGGATGCGCGTCGAGGAGTCCGTTGATCTGCCGGACGGGAGCCGTCACGAAGCTAGTGCAGCCGAGCACTCAAGCGGCAAACAGACCATGGCCACCTGCTCGAATGCGGGCGGGGATCGGTCGTCCTGGGTACAAGCTATCTCCTCCGATCAGGCTTCGTCTTGCCAGCATGACTCGGTCGGCGAGCGTCAGCTTCTCTGGAACGAGGTTCAATCGGTCGAAGGCCTGACAGCCACATCCTGGGCCGCTAGTCCCGGCCAGGGAGAGTACAGCACGCTAAACCACAGCGGCGCTGAGGGCGTCCTGTTCAAGGAGATGGTGACGGGGTCTGAGGGTCAGCTCGCCATCGCCGAAGTCTTTCGCGGTGTTAATGGCCGCATTGACGAGAAGTACATGGTTACCGTCGGTGGGCGGACGAAGGGGATGATCCGTAGCAGCGTCGGCATCGAGCAGGGGCTGACAGCGGTCGAGATAGCAACCTTCGGTGACTCGGAGGAGGACGACTGGTACGATTTCGGATCCTTTGATGCGACCGGGGCTCGGGTCCGTTAACGCCCTAGTCTAATAATGCGCAGATTGTGTGTTGCTTCAGGCCCGAATCGCCAGATTAAGGTCGCCCTAAAAAAGAACGACCCATGCTGACGCTTCGGGCTTGTGAGCAATTGGTGTCCATGTAAGATCTCGATCAGGTGGTTGAGATAGCGCGAGTCAGAACATCCCAAACCTCTTCCCGGTTGTAGCCGGCCTGACAGCCGGACCTCGACGATGAGATGGCTTATTTTGCTGGTCAAGTCGCTCTGGAGTTACGTTGCGGGGCGACTAAAACTCCGCAGCGTCGAAAAGCGGCGATACCCTCCTGATGATATCTACCCGCTCTGGTAACCGGATAGGCCGCATTTAGTAAAAAATATGTTAATAATAAATAAATAAGATTCAATAAAACAATCATATATTTTATCTATAAAATATGCGTTTATATTTGAGACAAAACATCAATAAATCTACTTCTATAGAAGTAATTCATCCGTTTGTTGGGTACGTCCTTAACCCCGAGTCCGACGAGACCTTCTGGGAGTGGGGCAAACCAAACATCAATGCATTGGGGTTCGAGAGTGAATGGCCCTGGGAGAGACTCTCGGACTCGAGTTGCGTCCGCGTTGCTGTGTTTGGCGGTTCGGTCGCCAAATCCTTGGCGCATGATTTCCACGAAGAAATGGCGGCCGCGATTTCGCTGCGGTGGGGAGGCCGCGAAGTAGTCGTCGTGCCGGCGGCACTTGGGGGCTATAAGCAGCCGCAACAGCTCATGCTCTTGGTCTGGCTGTTATCCCTCGGTTATGGCTTCGATCTTGTGATCAATGTCGACGGGTTCAACGAGGTCGCACTTTACGAAAGCGAGAACCGGGACTTCCGGGTGAACCCGAGTTTCCCTCGCGGCTGGAGTCTGCGCGTTTCGCACTTGGCAGACCGCCGGATCCGGCTGCTGGTGGCCGAGATTCAGGAGCTATTGGCCTGGAAGCCGCGTGACTCGTGGTTACGAAGGACTTTGCTGCGCTGGGGCCCCGGCGCGGCTGTGGAACGGCTGATCCGCAAGACTAGGGATTCGAGGGTGGCGGCGCTGCAAAGCCGCCTAGGCTTATTGGGCGCCGGTGACTCGTTCCTCGAATGCGGGCCGGTCACTGGAATCGCCGACCGGCACAGCCTTTACGAGTTTCTGGCGACGACTTGGTGGCGCAGCTCGCACCAGATGTCGCGTATTGTCGCAGCCAACGGCGGGCGCTATTGCCACGTGCTGCATCCCAACCAGTATCTCGAAGGAACAAAGACACTATCGGAATCTGAGCGTGCACGGTCCTACGACGAGAGGCATCCCTACTGCGCCACGGCCCGGCGTGGCTATCCTTACCTTCAGAAGGCCGGCGCTAACCTGGAACGCCTGGGCGTCAACTATTATGATCTAACTGACGTGTTTCGGCACACGACAGAAGAAATATATATAGATAAGTGCTGCCACGTAAATCGTCGTGGCAACCAGATCCTGGGCCGCTCCATCCTCGAGAAATTGGAGCCCGACCTCGGTCGGGACTAAGCCGTGGCGATTTGGCTACCCCGATATCGTATTCTGGCGCTCGAGGTGCCCAGGACCGGATCAGTCTCGCTCTCGACTGGGTTGGTGGTCTGTGCGGGGGCCATTCGACTAAAGCCTCGCCATATGGACGTCCCTGCAGCGCTCGCCGTCTTGGAGGAATGGGAGAACGCCTCAGTTTCGCGGGATTCGATCCTTACCACGGCTACGGTTCGAAATCCATTTGATTACTTAGTGACCGAATGGACCCGGCTGACAGGTTATTGGTACGCGAACGCCGTGGCCGATCCCGGCTCTTGGGTGTACTTGCCGGAGAGCGATGGTGTCCTGGCGTACTATGAGCAGTCTCGCTCGATGGGGTTCGAGCAATGGCTCGAGGAAGTTGCTTGCCCTAGAGCAAGCAACTTCTGCCTGGACTACACCCACGACGTAGACGTGCTGTTGCGTTACGATTCAGTGCAGGACGACATTCAACGGTTGCTGGGTGACCGAGGACACAAGGGGACAATTTGTCTTCCACGGACCAACATTACCAAAGGTAAACGACCTTATCGCGAAGTTTATACGCCCAGAGCCCGTGAGTTGGTCGAGCAGCATTTCACCCTCGAACTGTCACGCCATGGGTATGCCTACTGAAGAATGAGACTTCCGGCTGACGAAGGTGACTACCGGAGCCGACGCCAGTGCTTGCTTCGAGACACGCACCCAAATCAGGGGCCGGTAAGATCGAGGCCGAAGGCGTCGGCCGCGAGGAAGTTGGCGGAGACCGGAACGGCATAGCCACGCCCCATCGAGCGCGGCAGCCACAATCGGGTAGCGACGATTTATTAGCCGAACAGGTTGATCTCGATGCGACTAGCAGCGTTCGAGGATATCGAACCAAGTCCAGAGTTTGGCTATGGTTATGCCCGGGCCTACCACATCCTGAGTGAGTTCGAAGCACTTGGGCACGAAATGACCCTTGTGCCGCTCTGCGAAATCAACCGCGACCTGCCCGCGTTTAAAGGTCTCCCCGGGCACAACGGGAATCGCTGGAAGCTGATTAGCGACGTCGAGCGGTTCTGCAACACTCAGCTTGATGGCTACGACGTGATCTGGATCAGTCGACCGAAGAACCTCAAACGCGTCTTGCCGTTGGTCCGCCGAACGGCTCCGGGGGTCCCAGTCGTCTACGACGCCGAGGCTATCGGGGCGTTGCGTGAGATTCGTCGGCGCGAGGTAACCGGCGTGCCTTTCAGCGAGAGTGAGGCCGAACAGTTGATGGCCTCGGAATTCGCGCTCATGCGTGAGTGCGACGTCATCGTCAGTGTGTCGCGACGCGAGGCCGATTTGATTGCTCGGCGGACCGCCAGACCGACGTACCTGGTGGGACATCCCTGCCATATTTGTGCCGACGACATAGCAGGATTTGAAGAGCGGCGTGGACTCCTGTTCGTCGGTAGCTTCTTCGACATCGAGACCGATAGCTTTCGGCCGGAGTACTCCCCGAACCTAGCTGCGATCCAACACTATTTCTCGGATGTCGCCCCGCTGGTCCGATTCGACTCAACCCTAGAAATCATCGGGTTCGGAAGTCTCAGGGCACTCGATCACCTCGAGATTCCCGCGGGCGTGCGCGTTAACGCAAGGGGATTCGAGCCTTCGCTGCGTCCGTTCTATCGCTCAGCCGCCCTGTTTATTGCGCCGACTATCTTCGCGGCTGGCATTCCCTGGAAGGTCACCGAGGCGTTCAGCGAGGGGATTCCGGTCGTTATGACGAGGCTACTCGCTGACCAGTTGGGTATCGCTGGAGATGACTTCTTGGTAGCCGACTCACCCCAGCAATTTGCAGAACGAATCGACACCGCCTTGCGTGATCTTAGAGTTTGGCGTTCCGCCCAAGAGGCCGGGTTTCGCTACGTCCGTGAGCATTGCGACCCCGCGCACTTCTCGTTATCGCTTGGCGCGGCACTGGCACGAGCACGAACCCCCTGACACACCGGGTGAGGTCGATGGAGAACGAGTCGTTTGTCGTGTTGACCGTCGCAGCCACGAATTATCTACCTAAGGCATGCGTGCTGGCTGAGAGCCTCAGGGTCCACCATCCTCGGGCGAAGGTCGTGCTCTGCTTGGTCGAGCGCCGGATGCCAGACGACCTGGCCAGCGGAACAGAGTTCGACCAAGTAATTTTAGCCAGCGAGCTAGACTATGACAATGTTGATGCGTTTCTATTTCGGCATAAGCTATTAGAGGCGACCACGGCTATCAAGGCACGACTGCTCAAAGAACTGATGCGTAGGTTCCCAGCTGAGAACCGATTCATCTACCTCGACCCTGACATCCAGGTATACGGGCCGTTTATCGAGCTAATGGATGTAATGAACAGGAAAGACATCGTCGTCACGCCGCATCATCTAGAGGACGAGACCACTGAGGAAGGCATCCGTGACAACGTCCTGAGGACCCTCCAGTGCGGCATCTTCAACTTGGGCTTCCTGGGCCTGCGCCGATCGGCCGAGGCCGCACGTTTTTTGGACTGGTGGGACAGCCGCCTAGAGATGATGTGCTACGTCGACTTCACCCACGGCCTGTTCGTCGACCAGAAATGGGTAGATTTAGCCGTATCCTTCTTCGACATGCATGTACTACGAGAAGTTGGATACAATGTCGCAAACTGGAACATATCATGCCGACAAATAAGTCTACATGACGGACAATACTTCGCAGCTGGAAAGCCTTTGCGGTTCTTTCACTATTCCGGCATAGATGTGGGCAAAGACAAGCGGATCTTCAAACGCTATGGCGGATCGGAGGATCGGCCTGTGCATTGGATGCGTGAGGATTACAAGCGGCTGGTGAAAAACAGCCGGTTCGCGTCGCTACGATTTGCTCCTTGGTCCTATGATTATTTCGATTCTGGCGAACGGATTGCTGACCTAGCACGGATATCGTGCCGGCACAACAAAGAGCTACTTAAAACGTATCAGTCGCCGTTCTCAGAGTCCAACGAGATGTTCGTATCGCAAGGTTGGTGACGTGGCGAGAATACACCGTTAAGCCAATGGCTCACTCCGGGCAGAATCGTCGCAATACCCGAGTAGTCCGCGATCTCAGTAACCCAAAATCCGTGTCTTTCCGGCAGGCGTGCAAAAGCTGGCGATCGACGGGGCTGCCCGTGGTCATTGCCGACTCGCGATGACCTCATGCGTCCGCAGGGGCGGCGGTGAGGCCCCATTGGCCGAGGTTCAGGCCAGCGCCTCGCGGTACTTCCAGGGCAGCCAACGGTCGGGACACGACTCCAGCTCGTCGGCGTGATCCTGCAGCGCGGTCAGGTATTCGAACGGGTTGGCCTGGTTCAGGCCGCACGTCACGATCAGGCTCATCAGCTGATCGCCCACCCGGGCTCCGGCCGCGGTCCGGTAGAACAGCGCGTTCTTGCGGTGCAGGATCGCCCGCTTCAGAACCCGCTCGCACAGGTTGTTGTCCAGCGGCGCTCTCGCCACCCGCAGGAACGTGAGCGTTCCATAAATCACGTCTTCAAACGGGTTGCCAAAGTCGCCAAGCTGTCGGCATCGCCACACCAGGGGGGATGCGATGGCCCACACACGACTCGATCCGCACCAGGAAGCCGCCTGGCGGGACGCCATCCGGCGGCAGGCCCAGAGCGGGCTCTCGGTCCGGGAATTCTGCCGGCGGCACCGGCTCAACGAGCCCTCGTTCTACGAGCGACGACGCACCTACCAGCAGCGGGATCAGCGCCGACTCGAGGCGAATCCGGCCTTCGTCCCGGTGGTCATCGCCGACGAGCGGCCGGCCGGACCGGCTGCTGAGCCGGGGCTGGTCCTCGAGCTCCGCGGCGGGCGGTGCCTGCGGTTGCCGGGCTCGATGCCCGTCGACCGGATCGTCGAGCTGGTCCGCGCCCTCGAGGCACCGGAGGTGACCGCGTGATCGCCTCACCAGCCAGCGTCCAGGGCGTGCAGGTCTGGGTTGCCACCACCCCGGTCGACATGCGTAAGACCGTGTAACTCAACCTCTTGCCGACCCGGGCTGTGGCATGACGATCGCAT
>CAZUZD010000040.1:0-27879 GCA_964624465.1 uncultured Isosphaeraceae bacterium | reverse complement strand
CACCCGAGTGGGAGGCAGGCCAGCAGGGTGGCAATCCCGAAGCCGCGAGCCCAGGTGGCCCAGCGGCGGTCCCGACGTTCCATCACAGAAGTTCCTTGGCCGAGACTCACGGTCGTGTTCGCCAGGGCGCCGGTCGCACCACGCCCAGGGCGGTAGCCTCCATCAAGCGTCAGAGCGACCGGCACCGGTACCGGGAATTCGATCCGTTTCCCGAACTATTTCCGCAGGCCGCTCCCGGTTCCAGTCCGCGGCGCGAACCGCGAACCTGACGCCCCAGGGCGCTGTCCGCAGAACGGACAGACCCCGCGCAACACCAGCTGGCAACGCGCCCCCGGAGGGCATTGCCCACGGGATCGCGCACAGACCGGACGATGACCGGAAGCACGCCGACAGTTCGAAGAGTCGAAAAGTTTCTCAGAAGGGTGATTATCCTTTCGCATCCGCTCGATCGGCGGTCAAGCAAAAATCTGATGAAGGCGGTGGAATCGTGGAAGGGAACGGACTTCCCCCGGTGGCGGGAGCGGGCAGGGCTCGCTATGGTGAAATCGCCACGGGCCGATCCAGTCCCGGCTGGCACGCCAGGAAGGGGTGTTCGCGATGAAGCTATCCAGGGGCACCCGGGCCCTGGCCCTGCTGGGCGTGATCGGTCTCGCCGGCGCCGGCTCGGTCGCGGCCTATCGCTGGTCGCGGCCCGAGCCCGTGAGCCTCGACGTCATCAGGCGCCTGATCGCCGCCGGGCGCTGGAACGAGGTCGAGGCCGCCCTGCGGGCGCGGGTGGCTGCGCTGCCGGACGACGGCGAATCGCGGCTGATGCTCGGCCTGTACCGGCTCGACCAGGGCCGCTTGCCCGAGGCCAGCACGCTGCTCGCCGAGGTGCCCGCCGACGACCCCAGACGATCGCGGGCGCAGACGACCCTCGGCGAGATCGCCCTCAAGGACCATCGCGCGGCCGACGCCGAGGCCGCGTTCCGCGACGCCGCCGCGCACGACCCCCGCGCCGTCGAGCCGCGCCGGCGTCTGGTCTGGCTCCTGAGCCTTCAGCAGCGCACCGCCGAGGTCCGCGAGATCCTCTGGCAGATGCACGCCATCGGTCGCGACCCCCGCCTGCTCATCGACCTGGTGATGGCGCTCTGGGCCGGCGACGTCGACGCGCGCTCGATGGGCTCGACCCTGGACGCCTTCCTCGCCCGGACCCCCGACGACCCGTACCTGCGACGCGCCCACGGCCTCGACCTCCAGCAGCAGGGCCGCCCGGCCGAGGCCCTGCCGCACCTGGCCGCCGCCGCCGCCGCGCTCGGCGACGACCCCATCGGCCGGTTCGCGCTGGCCGAGTGCCGCCAGGCGGTCGACGGCACCCGACCCGACGTGGCGACCCTCGGCGAGCGGCCCGCCGACCCGGCCGAGGCCGCGCGCTGGCTCACCCTGCGCGCCCGGATCCAGGACCTCGACGGCCAGGGCGCCCGGGCCCTCGCGAGCCTGACCGAGGCCTGCCAGGTCAACCCCTCCGACCCCGAGGCCCACTACCGCCTGGGCCAGGCGCTCGCCGTGGCGGGCGACGCGGACCGCGCCCGATCGCACCGCGAGCGGGCCGAGGCCATCCGCGACCTGCACGCCCGGGTCCGCCGCGAGCACACCAGCCTCCGCCGCCAGGGGTTCGAGGCCGATGCCGCCCTGTTCGAGCGGATGGGACGGCTCTGTCAGGAGGCCGGACTCTCGGCCGAGGCCCGCGCCTGGTTCGACGATTCGCTGCGGATCGAGCCCGGTCGCGCCTCCGCCCGCGCAGCGCTCACCGCGCTCGGTCCCGGGCCCGATCGCCTGCCGATCGCCCTGGCGCGGCCCCGGCCGTCGACCGGCTCGGGACCGGCGGCCCTCGCGGCCGCCGCCACGATCGCGGCCCCGACGCCGCCGGCCGGGCTGCGGTTCCGCGACGTGGCCACGGCGCAGGGGCTGGCGTTCTCGTACCAGTCGGGGTCGCAGGGGGATCTGTTCCTGGCCGACACGATGGGCGGCGGCGTGCTGCTGCTCGACTACGACCGCGACGGCTGGCTCGACGTCTACGCCGTCAACGGTTGTCGCCTGCCCGTCGACCCGGCCGCGCCGCCGGCGCCGAACCGGCTCTATCGCAACCGGTGCGACGGCTCGTTCGAGGACGTGACCGAGCGTGCCGGCGTGGGCGGCCGCGGCTACGGCATGGGCGGCGCCGTGGGCGATTACGACGCCGACGGCCACCCCGACCTGTTCGTCACGGGCCTGGAGGGGACCATCCTCTACCGCAACCGGGGGGACGGCACCTTCGAGGACGTCACCCGCGCCGCCGGGGTCGGGTCCGACCGCTGGACGACCGCGGCCGGCTTCGCCGACCTGGATGCCGACGGCGACCTCGACCTGGTCGTCGTCACCTACGTCGAGGCCCACCGCGAGACGTCCCCAGCCTGCCGCGATCACTCGGGCGGTCGGATCCACTGCTCGCCCGGCCTGTTCCCGGCGCAGGAGGACCACCTCTTCCGCAACAACGGCGACGGCACCTTCACCGACGTGGCCCGCGCGGCCGGGTTCACCGGCCCCGATGGCCGTGGCCTGGGCCTGGCGATCGTCGACCTCGACGACGATGGGCGGCTGGACCTTTACGTCGCCAACGACGCCTCCCCCGACTTCGCGTTCCGCAACCGGGGCGACCTGACCTTCGAGGACATGGCGCTCGACAGCGGCCTGGCCCTCAACGGCGCTGGCAAGGCGACCGCCAGCATGGGCGTGGTGGCCGACGATCTCGACGGCGACGGCCAGGTCGATCTGTTCATCACCAACTTCCTGAACGAGCCGAACACGTACTTTCGCGGTCTGGGCCACGGGCTGTTCGCCGACCACGGCACCGCCGCCGGCCTGAGCGCCCCCAGCATCCCGATGACGGGCTTCGGCACCGCCGCCCTCGATGCCGACAACGATGGCGACCTCGACCTGATGGTCGCCAACGGGCACGTCGACGATCAGCCCTGGATCAACAGCCCGATGCGGCAGCCGCAGCACCTGTTCGAGAACGTCGGCGGCGGCCGGTTTCGCCTGCTCCCGCCGGCGACGGACGGCCCGTTCGCGCCCACGGTCGGGCGCGGCCTGGCCGCCGGCGACCTCGACAACGACGGCCGCGTCGACCTCGTGCTCGTGCAGCGCGACGGCCCGCTGAAGCTCCTGCACAACGACGGGCCTGCCGGGCACTGGATCGCCCTGCGCCTGGCCTCGGAGCGGTCGGGCACACCACCGGTCGGCGCCGTCGTGACCGTCCAGGCCGGCGATCGGCGGATCGTGCGCCGGGTGACGGCGGGCACCGGCTACCTCTCGGGCCATGACGGCCGGATTCACGTCGGCCTGGGTGCCCTCGACCGGGTCGACGCGATCGAGGTCCGGTGGCCCTCGGGGCGGATCCAGTCGTGGACCGACCTGGCAATCGACCAGACGCACGACTTGCGCGAGCGAGCCGAGCCCTGACCCCGGTCGACCCGGCGGGCCGCGTGGCTCCGCGAGGGCTGGCCGGTTCTCGAGCCCATCAGGCGAGGTGACTCCGTGGATTTACTCTGGTTCTTGCTGATCGGGCTGGCCGCCGGATTCCTGGCGGGCCAGCTGGTCAAGGGGGGCGGCTTCGGCCTCGTCGGCGACATGATCGTCGGGGTGATCGGGGCCTTGCTCGGTGGTTTCCTGTTCGGTCTGCTGGGCATCTCGGCAGGCGGGCTGCTCGGCGCCCTGGTCACCGCGACCGTCGGCGCGGTCGTCCTGCTGTTCGCGCTCCGTCAGATCAAGCGGGTGTGAGCCCTGGCGGCCCGCGCCGAGCGGGTCGCTGCGCTCCCGGGTGGCGGCCGTGCGGGAAAAGTTGGCGAGACACGGGGGGGGGCGGGAGTCTAGAATCACGTTCCTTTTCCGCCTGGTCGGTCGACCGGCGGCACGCCACCGGTTCGCGCGTCCGCGTCCTGGCCGCGATCGTTCGTCTGTCCTCCCGCACGGGTATTGCGCCACCATGAGAGCTGGAATCGTCGGCCTGCCCAACGTCGGCAAGAGCACCCTGTTCAACGCCCTGACCAGCTCGAAGAGCGCCCAGAGCGCCAACTATCCGTTCTGCACCATCGAGCCGAACGAGGGGGTCGTCAGCATCCCCGACGAGCGGCTGGCACGGATCAGCAAGTACATCCCGCCCCAGAAGCTGATCCCGGCCGCCCTGCGGCTGGTGGACATCGCCGGCATCGTCAAGGGGGCCAGCGAGGGGGAGGGCCTGGGCAACAAGTTCCTGAGCCACATCCGCGAGGTCGAGGCGATCCTCCAGGTCGTCCGCTGCTTCGAGGACCCCGACGTCGTGCACGTCTCGGGCAAGGTGGACCCGGTCTCGGACATCGAGACGATCGAGATCGAGCTGATGCTGGCCGACCTCCAGACGCTGGAGAACGCCCTGCCGAAGGCGGAGCGCACGGCCAAGAGCGGCGACAAGGAAGCGAAGCTCCGCGTCGACGCCATCCGCCAGTGCCTCGACTTCCTCAAGACCGATCAGCCCCTGCGCAAGCTCACCCTCGACCAGCCCGAGGCCGAATCGATCAGCAGCTTCGGCCTCATGACCGCCAAGCCGATCCTCTACATCGCCAACGTCGACGAGAACGACCTGGCCGGCGAGAGCCCGCTGGTGCAGAAGGTCCGCGAGTTCGCCGCCAAGGTCGGCGCCTCGGTCGTGCCGGTCTGTGCCAAGCTGGAGGCCGAGATCGCCGAGCTGGACGAGGCCGACCGCGCCGAGATGCTCGCCTCGACCGGCCTGGAGGCCCCCGCGCTCACGATGGTCGCCCGCGAGGCGTACCGCGTGCTCGGCCTGCAGAGCTACTTCACCGCCGGCGAGAAGGAGGTGCGGGCCTGGACCATCCCGATCGGCGCCACCGCCCCGCAGGCCGCCGGCGTGATCCACACCGACTTCGAGCGCGGGTTCATCCGGGCCGAGGTGTACACCCTGGCCGACCTGGAGCAGTACAAGAGCGAGAAGGAGATCCGCGCCGCCGGCAAGCTGCGGCTCGAAGGCAAGTCGTACGTCATGCACGACGGCGACATCTGCCACTTCCTGTTCAACGTCTGATCCGTTCGCTCACGTGATGACGCCAACGGGCCGCGCCTTCCCTTGCCGGAAGGACGCGGCCCGCTGCGGTTTCCAGGCGGGCGGGACCGGCGACCGCCGCTCCGGAGATCACCAGGTCCGCCCTGGAATGTCCCGGCCGTTTCGCCGGCTCAGGCGGGGCCGAGGATCTGGAGGCTGATGCCGGCGATCAGGTCCTTGGCCCGGGCGCGGAAGGCGTGCATGTGGGGGGCGTCGAGGTGCGCCTTGAGGTGCGGCACGCTCTCCCACTGCTCGACGATGACGACCGTGTTCGGCCGCACGGGGGCCTGGCCGCCGATGTCGGTGGCGTGGTCGACCGCCGGTCCATAGGCGAGGCAGCCGGCCTCGGCGCGGACCTCGGCCAGGATGCCGTGGAACTCGGCGATCAGGGCGTCGCGCTGGCCGGGGTGGGCCTCGATGTTGGCGATGACGTGGATCATGGGCGAGCCTTCCGGAATTGTGGTGGAGCGGGCCAGGGGCCGGCGCCGGCCCCGCGTTCGACCGGGCATGGTACCCAACGGCCGGGTCGGAAGGGGAGTCAGTCCGCAACGACCCCCAGCCGGCGCGCGGCTCCGGCGAGCGCCCCGATGTGGGCCGGCGTGGTGCCGCAGCAGCCGCCCACGACGGCGACCCCCAGGCCGATCAGGTCGGGGAGCAGCAGGGCCAGGGCGTCGTCGGGCAGGTCGTAGTGGGCGCGGCCGTCCGCCATGCGAGGCAGGCCGGCATTCGGCTTGAACCAGAGGGGCAGGGGGCTGGCCGATCGCAGCCGTTGGGCAACCCGGAGTGCGGCCTCGGGGCCCAGGCCGCAGTTCACGCCAATGGCCTCGACGCCGGCCTCGGTGAGCGCCTCGGCGACGGCCTCGGGCGGGTCGCCCTGGAGGGTGAGCAGGCCGTCGGGGGCGTCGTAGCTCATCGAGGCGATGACCGGCAGGCCGGTCGTGCGGGCGGCGGCGACGGCGAGGCGGGCCTCGGCCAGGTCGGTGAACGTCTCCAGCAGGATTGCATCGACGCCCGCATGGGCCAGCACCCGGCACTGGGCGGCCAGGGCCAGCAGCACGGCGTGGGGGGCGATCTGATCCGATGACAGGCTGGGCCCGACCGGACCCACCGAGCCGACCACCCAGCCTCCAGGACCGACCGCCGCGCGGGCCAGCTCGACCCCGGTCCGGTTGATCGCCTCCAGGTCGTCCGCCGCCCCGATGGCTGCCAGCGCCACCGGGTTGGCGCGGAACGTGTTCGTGACCAGCACCCGGGCCCCGGCGGCCGCGTAGGATGCTGCGACGGATCGGACCGCGTCCGCGTGGTCGAGATTCCAGCCGTCGGCAGGCTGGCCGGGCGGCAGCCCCAGGCGCTGGAGCTCGGTGGCGAGACCGCCGTCGGCGATGCGGAGGCGGCTGTCGGGTACGGGGAACAGGGGGGGCATGGCGGTCTCGTGGCCGGGGGGCGGCGGCTCAGGCGTCGAGCGGGAAGAGGATCGGGCGCCGCTCGCGCTGGGAGCGATAGATGGCCTGGAACATCGCGACCACGGTGCGGCCGTCCTCGCCGGTGACGAGCGGGGCGCGGTCGTTCAGGACGGCGTCGAGGAAGTCGTCGATCTGGAGGGCGTGGTAGTGGGCCAGCGGGTCGATGGTCGCGAACCGGGCGCGGTCCTCGGCCTCGAAGCGGGCGAGTGCGCCCTCCTCGCCGGGGATGGTCCAGAGGTCGTTGAGCGCCGGCTCGACGACCCCCGTCATGCCGGCGATGAAGGTGGCGCCCCGGTCGGTCTCGACGCCAATGGATGCCCCGTTGCGGCCGTGGATGTGGACCCTGGTCGTGATGCCGGGGCGCTGGGAGAGGCTGGCCACGATCGAGCCCAGGCCGCCGCTGGCGAACCGGACGGTGGCGACGGCCGTGTCCTCGATCTCGACCTCGGGGTGGTTCAGGTTCGCCCAGGCGCCGCTGATCTCGGTGATCGGGCCCATGAACCACTGGAGCAGATCGAGCTGGTGGGGCGCCTGGTTGACCAGCACGCCGCCCCCCTCGGTGTCCCAGCGCCCGCGCCAGGGGTCGGACCGGTAGTACGACGGCTCGCGCCACGAGAGCATCATGACGACACCCAGGCCTGGCGTGCCGATCTGGCCGGCGTCGATCGCCTGGCGCATCCGCAGGACCGGCTCGTACCACCGCCGCTGGCTGATGACGCCCAGCCGCACCCCGGCAGCCCGCGTGGCGGCGAGCATGGCGTCGCAGTCGGCCAGGCTGGCGGCCATCGGCTTCTCGACCAGCACGTGGGCGCCGGCGGCGGCGCACGCCAGGGTGGCCTCGGCGTGCAGCGGGTGCGGCGTGGTGATGCAGACGACCTGGGCGCCCGAATCGCGGAGCATGGTCGGCACGTCGGTGTACGGCCGGGCGCCGTAGGTGGCCGCGAACGCCTGGGCCCGGACCGGGTCGGTGTCGCAGACGGCGACGAACTCCGAGCGGGCCAGGTTCTGCAAGGCCTGCGCGTGGAACGGGCCGACCTTGCCGCAGCCGATCAGGGCCGTGCGGAGCCGTGGCATGTGTCGGTCACTCCGGGAAGTACTGGGCGACCTTGCGGCGCAGGAAGGCGAGCGACTCGGCCATCTCGTCCATGCCGTTCATGCCGTCCTCGATGCTCACCCAGCCGCGATAGCCGGCCGTCGCCAGCCGCCGGAAGATCGCGTCGTAGTCGTTCAGCCCCTGGCCCGTGACGCCGTGCCGCAGGTTGGGCGAGTAGCCGAGCGTGCCGTCGCTCTGGCGCAGGTCGTCGAGGCTCGTGCCCTCGGCCAGGGAGCGGTCGGAGGCGTGCATGCTCACGACCCGGTCGGCCACCGCGTCGAGCAGTTCGAGCGGGTCGTCGCCGGCGACGATGGCGTTCGAGGGGTCGTACTGCACGCCGAAGTGGGTGTGGTCGGGGATCGCCGCCAGCAGCTCCAGGAACACGTCCTGCTTCTGGGCGAACTCGGGGTACGCCCAGAAGCCGTCCTTGTAGTGGTTCTCCAGGCCCAGGATCACGTCGTGCTCGCGGGCCACGGGTAGCACCTGCTCGATGCAGCGCACCACCCGCTCCAGCCCCTCGGCCCGCGACAGCCCCGGATACCGCTGGCCCGAGAGCACCCGGCAGACGGCGCGCGGGCCGCCCAGCCGTCGGGTCACCCGGATCAGCTCGGCCTCGCGGTCGACGGCCCGCTGTCGCGCATCGGCGTCGGGGTTGGTGAAGTCGGGCGAGCAGCAGAGCATCGGCATGGCGAAGCCGGCGTCGTGGATGGCGGCGCCGACGCGGTCGATGGTGCGGTCGGAGAGGTCGGGGAAGAAGCCGTCGTACATCTCGAGGCCGTCGGCGTCGAGCATCTTCGCCTGCTCGATCCAGTCGAAGACGGACATGGAGCGATCGCCGGCGATCTGGTCGAGGTAGCACTTGGGGAAGGCGGAGAGCTTCAGGGGCATGGCTGGGTCCCGGGCGGAGGGGAGCGGGATCGCCCCGAGTTTAGCGAGGCCGTGGCGGCGCCGCACGGGTCCGGTCACCGCCCGGCGGTCGCCGATGGGCGGGGCTTGCCGGGGGTGTGGCCGCCCGGCCAAGATAGCTCGACGCCGCGGCCACGCCGCCGCGGCACCCCTCGTCGCGACCGCCCGGTCGCCCTCGTCCTCGCCCGCCAGGGCCCCCACCTCCGGAGTGCCTCCGTTGACCCGTCCCACCGCAACGCGCCGACGGCTCGCCGCACCGCTGCTGCTGGCGCTGGCCCTCGCCCCGCTGGCCCCCGCGCCGGCCCGGGCGCAGGCGATCCCCGCTGCCAAGGCCGACGCCCAGACCCTGATCAACCTGGCGAAGGAGGAGAACCGGGTGATGGAGCACCTCGACGTGCTCAGCAACCGGATCGGCCCGCGCCTGACCGGCTCGGACAACCTCACCAACGCGCTGGAGTGGGCCCGCGGCGAGTTCGCCCGCTTCGGGATCAAGAACGCCCGGCTCGAGCCCTGGGGCTCGTTCCCCGTCGGGTTCAACCGCGGCCCCGCGACGGGCCGCATGGTCGAGCCGACCGAGAAGGCGCTCGTCTTCGGCACCAACTCGTGGACCGCCGGCACCCAGGGCGTGCAGCGCGGGCCGGCCATCCTGGAGCCGGCCGACGAGGCGGCGCTCGACGCCGTCAAGGACAAGCTCGCCGGCGCCTGGATCCTCGTCCCCTCGGGCCGCCGCCCCTCGGGCGACTTCAAGACGAAGCTCGACGCCGCCTACGCCGACGCGAAGATCGCCGGCCTGGTCCGCTCCAACCGCGGCGAGCTGATCGTCACCGGCGGCAACTTCCAGATCTCGTGGGACAAGCTCCCGAAGACGCCCGTGATCAACCTGATCCAGGCGCAGTTCGACGAGATCGCCGCCCTGGCCAAGGACGGCAAGCCGGTCACGCTCGAGTTCGACATCCGCAACTACTTCACCAGGGGGCCGATCCCCCAGTACAACCTGATCGCCGACATCCCCGGCACCGAGTTCCCCGACGAGTACATCATCGTCGGTGGCCACATCGATAGCTGGGACGGCGCCACCGGCACCACCGACAACGGCACCGGCTGCGCCACCACCCTGGAGGCCGCCCGGCTGCTGATGAAGGCCGGCGTGAAGCCCCGGCGCACGATCCGGTTCATGCTCTGGAGCGGCGAGGAGCAGGGGCTGCTCGGCTCGCTGGCCTACGTCAAGGCGCACCCCGACCTGATGCCGAAGATCTCGGCCGTGCTGGTGCACGACGGCGGCACCAACTACCTCTCCAGCCTGAGCGCCACCCCGGCGATGAAGGCGGACCTCGAGGAGGTCTGCTCCCCCCTGATCGGCCTGAACCCCGACCTGCCGTTCGCGGTGCGCGAGGTCAACGGCCTGCGGCGCGGGATCGGCAGCGACCACGACTCGTTCCTGGGCGCGGGCGTCCCCGGCTTCTTCTGGGGCCAGGCGGGCAAGGCCGTGTATCGCCGCACCCACCACACCCAGTACGACACCTACGACGCTGCGATCCCCGAGTACCAGAAGCACTCGGCCGTGGTCGTCGCCGTGGTCGCCCGCGGCCTGGCCGACCTTGATCACCTGCTGTCGCGCGAGAAGCTGATCTCGATGGCCCGCGGCGGCGGCGAGGCCCCGCCGGCCAACCGCCGGCTGCTGGGCGTGCAGCTCGACGAGCTCAGCGTCGTCGAGGTGATCGCCGACGGCGTCGCCGCGAAGGCGGGCATCAAGTCGGGCGACGAGATCGTCAAGGTCGACGGCAAGCCCGTCGGCGATCGCGACGCTTTCTCCGAGCTGATCCAGAACGGGGACGTCAAGAAGACGATCACCGTCAAGCGCGAGGGCAAGGACGTCGAGCTGGCCGTCGAGTTCCCCGCCCCCCGCTGAGCCGCGTTCGCGGTTGGTAGTGACACAGCGCGGGCCCGGTCGCAACCCACCCTCCAGGGCGGTGCGACCGGGCCCGTCGTCATTCCCGCAGTCCCCGGACCGGCCGGGTCAGGGCTTCAGGACGTACGTCAGGAAGGCAGAAATCTGCTCGTTCGACTCGGGCGTGGGGTCGTGACCGGGCCGGTTGGTCATCGCGACGCGGTCGGACTGGCCGAGCAGGCGGTTGACGGCGACGACGTGGTTCAGGGTCCGCCAGCGCTCGACCGGGTCCTCCGAGCCGCCCGAGACCAGGAACGGCCGGGGTGCCATGAGCGCCTGGAGTTCGTGCAGGTCATGGTTCCCCGCGACGAGGGCCCGGTAGGCGCCCTGGCGCGGGTTGGCGTCGGTGAAGGGGGGGCCCGACTTGGGGCGCGGGGCAGGGGCCCAGCCGAGGTACCAGGGGTCCCAGTAGTTGACGTTCGATCGCGACTCGTCGAAGGCGATGCCGGGATCGGACCAGACGCCGGCGGCGAAGCGGTCGTCGAGGCACGCGGCGAACATCGCCCACTTGCCGCCGTAGGAATGGCCCATCACGGCGATCCGCTCCGGGTCGATCTCGGGCATCGCGGCCATCGCGTTGTAGGCGTTCGAGGCCACGTGCGCCAGGTAGCTCAGCGGCTGCACCCGGGTGGCGAACTGGTCCGATCCCAGCCCGCGCGGCTGGATGCCGATCGAGAGCGTGACGAACCCGCGACGGGCCATTTGGAGGCCGAAGTCGCGGCCGGCGCCCCCGTGGCCGATCGAGGTCTCGGGCTCGTAAAAGACGACCAGCACCGCCGGCCGCTTCCCGGACCCCGGCGGCACGATCAGGTAGCCATCGACGTCGCGGTCGCTGGCCAGCCCGAGCTTCAGCTTGCGCTGGGACAGGCCATCACGGTCGATCGTTTCCAGCACCTCGACCTTCGGGTGCTCGATCGCCGCCGGCCACGGGCCCATGAGCCCGTGCCAGGTGGCGCGGATCTGCCGGCGGCGCTCGCTCCACTCGGCGGGCGTCTGCACGGGTCGGCCGTCGTCGAAGCGGAGGGGGGAGCGGTGGTCGCCCAGGTCCTCCGCCAGCGCGGCCGGGGGTGCGAAGGCCGCTCGAATTCCCTCGGGTGGGGCGGGGTTTGCGGCGGCCTGGGCCTCGATCGCGCGCAGGTGGCGGGCGACGTTCATGAGGGCCCGCGCGGTGTGGTAGTTCGCCTTCCAGGGGGTCGCCTTGGCCAGGTCGCCGCTCGGCTGGCCCTCGGGGCTGGTCGTGTTGAACCAGCCACCGAACTGCGGGTCGAGCTGGTGCCGCTCGATGAACTGCCACTGCTGGCGGAACGCCTGCCAGTAGCGATCCGTGGTGGCGCCAAACTTCGCGTGCATGATCATCAGGGCGTTCAGGCCCTCGGCCTGGGTCCACCAGACCTTCGTCTGGTCGTACGACTGGCCGGCGAAGACGTCTCCCTTGTCGTAGAAGCCGCCGTGCTCGGCATCCCAGCCCCAGTCCAGGGCGTGGTCGACCAGCGCGCGGGCCACCTGCCAGGTCTTCGCGTCATCAGGCCGCCCCAGCGCCTCGGCGGCCTCGACGAGCAGGTAGGCGGTCTCGATGTCGTGGCCGAACGAGTCGTGCGCGGCCGTCGGCCTCCAGTCGCGGGTGAAGTACAGGTTCAGCGCTCCCGGAGCGACGGCGATCCGGTCGCGCACGAGCGTGAAGACCTCCTCCAGCCGCTCGCGCACGGCGGCGATCGGCTCGACCCGGTAGAACTCCGCCAGCGCCTCCAGCAGGTGGATGTGCGAGTTCATCGACTTGAAGCCGTAGTAGACACCCAGCCGGTCGGTGCGCCGGTGGATCGGCGCGTCGGGCGGATACGTCAGGATCGGCGTGCCGTCGCGGCGGAACGCCTCGTGGTAGCCGCCGTGGGTGCCGTCGTGGGCGTGCTGCTCGAGCCAGGCGAATGCCGAGCGGGCGAGGATCAGGGCCTTTTCGTCCTTCGTCGCCTCATACGCCTGGCTGGCGGCGTAAAGGGAGAAAGCGGTCCCGTAGACGTGCTGGTCCGTCCCCTGCTCGGGGTCGACGCTGCCGTCGGGCCGGAGGATCCAGTGGAAGCCACCCCCCTCGCCGTCGAAGAAGTGCGTCGCCAGGTTGGCCACGCCGTGGCGGGCGTAGCCGAGGTACTCGTCGCGACGGGCGGCGTCGAACCCGGCGAAGGCGGCGGCCGTCCAGGTCAGCCGCGCCTGGTAGACGATCGAGCGGTGCGCATCGGGCCGCAGGGTCCAGTCGCGGGCGAAGTTCTGGTGGAACCCGCCGCGCTCCTGGTCGACCGCGTTGGGATACCAGTGCTCGGTCAGCTCCGCGGTGAGCTGCGACTCGATCGTTTCGCGCAGGGTCCTGGCCTCGGCGGCGTCGGGGGCCCGCACCTGCGCAGGCGCCGGTGGCGCCGCAACGGCGCCCAGGCATATCGCGAGCACCAGCGGCGTGAGCCGGCGGGCGCTCCGGGATCGGTCGGGCGGGGGCATGAGCATGGCGGGTCGGGCCTCAACGCGGGGAGGGACGCGGGTCCCGGGGCGGGCCCGGCGTCGGCCGCGCCATGATACCGGCCCGGCGGGCGCCGGCCAGGCGCTGGCGGTCGTGCCGCCCCGGGGCGTCGGAGAGCCGGGGCCTCGAATCGGTTACAATCGCAGCGTTGGCGAGCCGGGACTGGTCAGGCCGGGAGGTCCGTCATGTCTGACGATGCGGTGGGGCTGGATCCGGGGGCCATCCAGCGGGCGGCCAGGGCGATCGCGGGGGCCGAGGCGCTCGTGGTCACGGCGGGAGCGGGGATGGGGGTGGACTCCGGCCTGCCCGACTTCCGGGGGCCCGAGGGGTTCTGGCAGGCGTATCCGTCGTTCGCCCAACTCCAGTTGAGCTTCGCCGACGTCGCCAATCCGACCTGGTTCCGCGACGACCCGCACCTCGCCTGGGGCTTCTATGGCCACCGGCTGAACCTGTATCGCGCGACCCGGCCACACGACGGCTTCGCCACGCTCGGGCGGTGGGTGGCGTCGGCGCCCCTGGGCGGGTTCGTCTTCACCTCGAACGTCGATGGCCACTTCCAGCGCGCGGGCTTCGATCCCGAGCGGGTGGTCGAGTGCCACGGGGCGATCGACTGGTTCCAGTGCACCGCCCGCTGCGGCGTCGGCCCGTTCGAGGCGCCCTCGGACGAGGTCCGCGTGGACCCCGAGACGATCCGAGCCCAGGGGGAATTGCCGCGGTGCCACGCCTGCGGGGCGCTGGCACGCCCGAACATCCTGATGTTCGGCGATTGCGATTGGGACGACGCACGCACCGAGGCGCAGTACCGCCGGTTCCGGAGCTGGGTCGAGTCGCTGAAGGGCCGGTCGGTTGCCATCCTTGAGTGCGGTGCGGGCACGGCGATCCCGACGGTCCGCCATCAGGGCGCGGGGCTGGCTCAGGAACTGGATGCGACCCTGATCCGGATCAACCTGCGAGATCCCCAGGTCGGCGACGCACGCCACGTGTCGCTGCCCGGCCCGGCCCGGCTCACGCTGGCCGCCATCGACGCGGCCCGGCCCGGACGAGCCGGCCGCTGCGGCTGAGGCGGCGTGGCCGGCCCGATCGCGACGACCGCCGACTCAGGGACGGCCGGGCTCGCGGACGCCGGTGCCGACGACGCCGCGGAGCGAGTCGCCGAGGTCGCGCCGGGCGGCGTCGGCCAGCGCGGCCAGGCGGGCGACGACCTCGGGGTGCTCGGCCGAGACGTCCTTCGATTCGGACGGGTCAGCCTCCAGGTCGAAGAGCGCCCGATCGATGTGCGCCTTGACGTACGGCCCCGGCTTGCCGCCAGAGCCGGGGGCCTTGAGGTGCTGGTAGTCGTGCGGCTCGTGCAGCTTCCAGCGCCCGCTGCGCACGGCCTGCAGCTCGCGGTTCCAGTAGTAGTACAGGGCCTCGTGCGGCGAGGTGGCCCCGGGCTCGCCGCGCAGCAGCGGGCCCAGGTCACGGCCGTCGACGGGGCGCGGCAGCGGGGCATCGGCCAGCCGGGCGATGGTGGGCATCAGATCGATCGTCATCGCGGGCTCGGCGCACGTCGTGCCGGCGGGGATGTGGCCGGGCCAGCGGGCGATCATCGGCACCCGCACGCCGCCCTCGAAGGTCGTCCCCTTGCCCTCGCGGAGCGCCCCGGCCGAGCCAGCGTGGTCGCCGTACGAGAGCCAGGGGCCATTGTCGGAGCTGAAGACGACCAGCGTCTCGTCCTCCAGCCCGAGTGCCTTCAGGCGGGCGAGGACCTGGCCCACCGCGTCGTCGATCTCGGCGATCACGTCGGCGTAAAGCCCGTGCCCGGTGCGGCCCTGGCCGGCCTCGGACACGGACAGGGGGACGTGCGGCATGCTGAACGGGACGTACAGGAAGAACGGCCGGTCGCGATGCCGCTCCACGAACGCCAGAGATCGCTCGGCCGTCCAGCGCGTGAGGTTCCGCTGGTCGGGGTCGGTCTGGACGACCGCCCCGTTCTCGATCAGCGGCAGGGGCGGGAACGACGTGTTGGTCGGGTGCCGGGGCCACATGTCGTTCGAGTACGGCAGGCCGTGCGACTCGTCGAAGCCGTGCGACGGCGGCAGGAAGCCGGGGGCATCGCCCAGGTGCCACTTGCCGAACAGCGAGGTGGCGTAGCCGCGACCCTTGAGCAGCTCGGCCAGGGTCGTCTCGTCGGGGCTCAGGGCCGTCTTCGACTTCGGCCCGAGGGCACCGAGGATGCCGAGGCGGTTCGGGTAGCAGCCGGTCAGCAGCGCGGCCCGCGAGGCGGAGCAGACGGCCTGCGCGGTGGAGAAGCTGGTGAACCGCATCCCCTCGCGAGCGAGCCGGTCGAGGTTCGGCGTGGGGTTGGTGCGCGAGCCGTAACAGCCGAGGTCGCCCGCACCCAGGTCGTCGGCGTAGAAGATCACGACGTTCGGCGGTCGATCCGCGGCCAGGGCGGCCGTCAGGTTCGTGAGCGCGAGCAGGAGCACGCCGAGCGCGACGCGGGCCGACCGGGGGGCGAGGGGCATGCGATGGCTCTCCGGAGAGGGGGGCAGGCCTTCGTTCAGCGGGACGGACGCGGCTCCTGCACGCAGCGGAAGCCGACGTGCGACGAGCCCGAGCGGGGCTCGCCCTTGCCGCGCGAGCCGGGCATGTAGCGCACGCAGTACTGGTCGCTGCACAGGTACGAGCCCCCGCGCTGGACCTTCTTGGGCACGCCGGGTTCGAGCGGATCGAAGCTGGTGCTCGGTCCCCGGGGGTTCTCGCGGGGGCTGGTGGCGTAGGTGTCGTTTCGGTACCAGTCGGCGCACCACTCCCAGACGTTGCCCGCCATGTCCACCAGGCCGAAGCCGTTGGGGGGGTAGTGGCCGACGGGCGCGGTGGTCCGGTAGCCGTCGTCCTGGGTGTTCTCGATCGGGAACCGGCCCTGCCAGTTGTTGAGCATGGTGCGGCCGTCGGGGCTCAGGTCGTCGCCCCACACGTACGCCTTGCGCTCCAGGCCGCCGCGGGCGGCGAACTCCCACTCGGCCTCGGTCGGCAGCCGCTTGCCGGCCCAGCGGGCGTAGGCCACGGCGTCCTCCCAGCAGACGTGCACGACGGGGTGGTCGTCGCGGCCCTCGATCGTGCTCTCCGGGCCTTCGGGGTGCCGCCAGTTCGCCCCTGGCACATAGCGCCACCAGACGAGGTGGTTGTCCAGCGGCACCGGGTGGTCGGGCGGGGCGAAGACCACCGAGCCGGCGACGAGGTTCGCCGGGTCGGCGCCGGGGAACTCGCGGGCGTCGGGCGTCTGCTCGGCGACGGTGACGTAGCCCGTGGCCTCGACGAACCGGCGGAACTGTGCGTTCGTGACCTCGGTCCGGTCGATCCAGAAGCCGGGCAGGTCGACCGGATGGACGGGCCTGGCGTCCCCCATGCGCGGGTCGTCGCAGCCCATCAGGAACGAGCCGCCGGGGATCCAGACCATCCCCTCGGGCGCCGGCCCGGGGGCCGTGGCAGCGGGGGGCGGCGGGGTGGCCGCCGTCACGGCGGCGGACGCGCCGGCGCCCGGATCGGCGGCCATCGGACCCGGGGCCGATCGGAGCAGCCAGGGCACGCCGAACCCGAGGCCCATGCCCACCAGCAGCAGCCCGAGCCACGACAGAGCCCGCGCCTTCGGGCCGAGGACCCGCACGGTCCTCGCCCGCGCGAGGGCCGACGGGTTCGGGGACGCGGCGGGTTTCGCGGTCCGGGGGCGGTTGGATCGACGGCGGGAGCGACTCAAGGGAGCGGCCCTTCCTCCCGGCCCGCGTCGAGCCGCCGACCCGGTGACGGGCCCTGGCGGGTGCTGCGGGGCGGGGCGGGTTTCGGAGACGAGCCTCGGGACCGGCTCGCACCCGCGACCCGGCCAGACCCCTTGCAGTGTAACGCCCCCCGCGCCCGGCTCAAGCGGGCTCGTGGCGGCGCGCGGGGTGCCGGATCACCCGAAGTGCCCCGTCAGGCACACCGGACGTGACCCTGCTGGGGGCCTGCCGGCGCACTTCGATCGGAACGAGCCCGGCCCCTGGAAACGAAGAAACCCGGCCGGGAGACCCGGCCGGGTTCGAAGACAGTCGGCCGGCCGACGGGAGTCCCGCCGGCTGGCAGCCTGTGTGGATCGGCGAACGAGGGCCGAGGCCTTCGCCCGCCGCGAGGATCACTGCTGGGCGGCGGGCAGACCCTTGGCGGGGCTGACCGGAGCCTGGCCGACCGGGGTGGTCTTGGCCGGGGCGATCGCCTGGGCGACCGGAGCCACCTTGGCGGGGGCCGCGATCGTCTGGGCGGCAGCGACCGGAGCCGACTTGGCCGGGGCCGCGATCGTCTGGGCGACCGGGGCGACCTTCGACGGGGCCACGATGTCCTGAGCAGCCGGGGCAACCTTCGAGGGGGCCGCGATCGTCTGGGCGACCGGGGCAACCTTCGACGGAGCCGCGATCACCTGGGCGGCCGGGGCGACCTTCGAGGGGGCCGCGATCGTCTGGGCGACCGGAGCAACCTTCGACGGAGCCACGATGCCCTGGGCAGCCGGGGCGACCTTCGAGGGGGCCGCGATCGTCTGGGCGACCGGGGCAACCTTCGACGGAGCCACGATGTCCTGAGCAGCCGGGGCAACCTTCGAGGGCGCCGCGATCATCTGGGCGACCGGAGCGACCTTGGCGGGAGCGGCCGGGGCCTGGGCAACCGGGGCGACCTTCGAGGGCGCACCGATCGACTGGGCCACCGGAGCCACCTTGCTGGGGGCGGCCGGGACGGACTTGCCAGGAGCCTGGAGGCTCTGGGCCGAGGCCGAGACCGACAGACCAACAACCACCGCCGGGACCGCGAGCACCTTCATGAACCGACGCGACATTACCGTTGTCTCCTCTGGAAGAACCACCTGGACCTCGCCCTGCGGGTTCACCGGAATCGAGGTTGTTTCGGGTGAGGTTGAGACCAGTATACACCTAGGTAGTCTGGGTGCTTTGAGTTTTTTTGTAAAACTGGGTGGTCTGGGTAGAAATTACAAACTGCGAATGTCAAGGTGGTGAACTCCCCCGGGTCGGGCGGGGAGGGCCGTGGGAATGCAAACCGGGACGGGGGCCAGGGTTGGCCACCGTCCCGGGTCGGGGATCGGCGTCGTGGGGCAGGGGCGCGGGTCAGTTGGCCCAGATCGGCTCATCGTAGAGCAGGCCGTATTTCTTCATCTTCTTGTAGAGGGTGGTGCGGTTGATGTCGAGGACCCGGGCCGTCTCCTGGCGGTTCCAGTTCAGCGCCTGGAGGGCCTCCAGGATCAGCTGCCGCTCGGGCCCCTCGAGCGCCTCCTTGAGCGGCTGGATGCCGCCCTTGGGGGTCGGTCGGGGCCGGGACCGGGTGTGGGTGGGCAGGGGGCCGGGGATCTCCTGACCGTTCAGCGCCAGGTGGCCGGGCTCGATCAGGGCGCTGCGGCAGTAGACGATCGCCCGCTCGACGACCGCCTTGAGCTCGAGCAGGTTGCCCGGCCAGTCGTACTCCTGGAGCTGGGTGAGCGCCTGCGGGCTGAATCGGATGGTGCCCCGGCCCAGGTCGCGGGCGAACTGCTCGCGGTACTGCTCGGCCAGGCGGACGATGTCGGAGGGCCGGTGCCGCAGCGGCGGGAGCTTGAGGGAGACCAGGCCCAGGGCATAGTACAGGTCGAGGCGGAACTGCTCGGCCTCGACCAGCGCGGGCAGGTCATCCTGGGTGCCGACGATCAGGCGGCAGTCGGCCCGCTCGGTGTGGATCGAGTCGGTCGCCTCGTACTCGCCGGAGCGGATCAGCCGCAGCAGGCGGTACTGGAGCGGCGGGCTCAGGGCGGTCACCTCGTCGAGGTACAGCGTGCCGCCGGCGGCCTGGGCCACCTGGCCCGGCCGGTCCGACTCCCCCGGGGCCAGGGCCCGACGGCCGAAGAGCTCGGCCTCGAGCGCCGCCTCGCTCTGGGTCGCACACGAGGCCACGACGAACGGGCCGCGCGCCTGGGGGCCAAGCTGGTGGATCCGCCTCGCCAGCACGGATTTGCCCGTCCCGCGCTCGCCGACCAGCAGCACGGGCGATCGGCCCTGGGCGATGCCCTGGGCGAGCTCCAGCAGCTGTCGGATCGTGGGGTCCTCGCCCAGGGCCTCGTCGGTCAGGCCGCCGGCCGGGGCCGGGTGGTTCGTCCGCGGCGCGGGGGGACGGTGGGTGGCCTCGACCTCGGTCGGGTTGCCGGCGGCTCCGTTGGCATGGCCGTGGACCGGACCGCAGGCGCCGGCCGCCGCCCTGCCGTCGCCGCGCGGCTCCGCCGGGGTCAGGCCGTGGCCCGGGGCCGCCGCATTCAGCAACGGCTGGGGCAGCCGGCTGGGGGGGGCCTCCTCCAGGGCCTGGGCGACCGCCGCCCGGAGCTGGGTGGCGGGCATGGGGAACCGCAGCACCGCACCCACCCCGCGGAGCATCGCCTCGCGGGGCCGGTCGGACCGGCCCGGGGACCCGAACAGAACGACCCGACTCCGGGGGTACTTCCGGCGCACCAGCGAGAGGAAGTCGATCGCCTCGGGGTCGAGCTCGGCATCGCCGGGCTTCGGGTCGCAGTCCAGCAGGATCAGGTCGGTCGGGTGCTGCTCGAGCTGGCGGACGGCCGCCCGCTCGTGCTCGGCCTCGTCGATCCGATGCCCCAGGCTGCCAAGCATCGACGACATCAGGGCCCGGATGGAGCCATCGGGGTGCACAATCAGCAGGCGGAGCTGGCTCATGGGATCACTCTCTCGCCGAGTCTCCCGCGTGACTCGCACGCGGAGGGGTCGTCATCCCTGAGTCCTGGAACCGGAATGGACCGCGGTGGGGAAGCCGATCGTGCGACCGGACGGAACCCGGGACCCGACCCGTTCCGGCGGTCGTTCCACTAGCGGATTCACACTTCGTGACGTCGTGACGACCGCCTGGCTTGCAATATATGCCAAAAGTATACATCGCTTCCAGGGGGCCGTCAAAGCTTACGCAGGTTTGCGGGGCGGTGGCCCGGAGTGGGGGCCTCAGGCCCGCGGGTGGGCGTCGTGGTAGGCCTCCAGCAGGCGGTCGCGGGTGACGTGGGTGTAAATCTGGGTGGTGGTGAGCCGCCGGTGCCCCAGCAGCTCCTGGACGCTCCGGAGGTCAGCGCCCCGGTCCAGCAGGTGGGTGGCGAACGAGTGCCGCAGGGTGTGCGGGCTGGCCCCCCAGTCGAGCCCGAGGGCGAGCAGGTGGCCGGTCAGGAGCCGGCCCACGCTCCGGGCGGTCAGCCGGGTGCCGAACCGGTTCAGGAACACCGCCGGGTCGGTGGCGACGGCCGGGTGCCGGCGGGGCCACCACTCGAGCACCCGCGCCACGGCCTCGGGCCCGATCGGCGCCAGCCGCTCGCGGCGGCCCTTGCCGCGGACCCGCACCAGGCCCGAGTCGAGGTCCAGGTCCGGGCGATCGAGCGCCACCAGCTCGCTGACCCGCAGGCCGCCGCCGTAGAGCACCTCGAACATCGCCCGGTCCCGGACGCCGGCGTCGCTGTCGCCGGGGATGCCGTCGAGCAGCCTCAGCACCTCGGTGACCGTCAGCAGGTGCGGCAACCGTTTCGGCTGCTTGGGATTCCGCAGCGCGGCCGTCGGGTCGCCGCTGATCAGCCCCTGACGCCTCAGGAACTTGTAGAGGGACCGCAGGCTCGCCAGCCGTCGCGCCACCGTGCTCGGTGCCAGCCCACGACCGTGGAGCCAGGCCGAGTACGCCCGCAGGCGGCGGGCGTCGACCCGGGTCGGGTCGGCGGCATCGCCGGCGACCTCGCGGAGGAACCCGCCGAACACGGCCAGGTCGTCCCGGTAGGCCCGGAGCGTGTGGGCCGAGGACCCCCGCTCGTGCTCCAGGTGCGTCAAGAACTGTTGGAGACACGCATCCATCGCGACGGGACTCGGGGGGGCCGGCAGGGGTCAGCATCCGCCCGGGCGGGGGGCGGGCTTTCCCCTGGGACTGAGATCGGTCCAGGCACGAACGCGACCGCAGCGCGATCCGGGACTTCCGGGGACCGGGGCCCGCACGGCTGGACCCGGTCCGGGGTCCGGCTGGCTCGCGACGACGCCGGCCGGCATTCCCTGCTGCCACCCTTCATACTGCCCTCTGGCTGGCGTCGTGACGGCGAAATTGACAAAACTCCGGATCACGGTCTGGTCCGGGGAATCCGGACGGTTGCCGGGGCGGGCCGGTGGCCCGGCCGGAGCGCGGTGTCCAAGGTCGACGCTTCCGGTTCCTGGACGCGTGTGGCTCCGGCGCCGCAGGCGTTTGCCGAGGCCAGGAGCGTGGGCTAAACTCTCGGGTCGGAATGCCGGGCGGTCCGGTCGTGCCGGGCACCCTCCCGACGATGGAATGCGACGCCATGGTGCTCGAGACGCTGACGCACCGGCTGGTGTTGCCCCGGGACGCGAACCACTACGGCACGCTCTACGCGGGCACCTTGCTCTCGCTGGCGCTGGAGGCCGGCTACGCGGCCGCGTGTCGCGCCGCCGGTCCGGCCGCGAACCTGGTGCTCAAGCGGGTCATCGACCTGCGCTGCCACGAGCCGGTGCCGGTCGGCTCGGTGATCGAGGTCCGGGGCGCCGAGGTGCATCGCGCCCGCGCCCAGCTCGTCATCGGCCTGTGGGGCAGCCCGCTGCCGGGGCGGCGGGGGCCCTGGATGGACGCGCTGCTGCAGTTCGTGCAGGTGGACGCCGCGGGGCGGCCCGAACCGCTGGCCGACGAGCCGCCCGACGACTGGTCCGGGCTGCCGGCCCCCTGGAGCCCGCTGCGCGATCGCAGCCTGCGACTGCTGGCGGTGCGGGGCTGAGGCCGGCTCAGGTGCGGGTGGCGAACGGGTCGTCGGCGCCGGGGTCATCCGGGTCGGAGGGGTCGTAGGGCGCGCCGGGCTCGCAGGCGACGCGCGGCAGCGACAGGTCGAAGCAGGCGCCCCGGCCGCGGCGGCTCTCGACGTCGATCCGGCCGCCGTGCTCGCGGAGGATCTTCTCGGAGACGGGCAGCCCCAGGCCCGTGCCGCGGGTGCCCTTGGTCGAGGCGAAGATCTGGAACAGCGCCGGCAGGTCCTCGGGGGCGATGCCCACGCCGTTGTCGCGGACCCGGATGTGGGCGGTGTCGGCGTCGGCGTCCCAGGTGGTCGAGACGACCACCCGGGCGGACTCGGCCCCCTCGCAGGCGTCGAGCGCGTTGGTGACGACGTTCAGGACCGCGCGATGAATGCCCTCGGGGTCGATCGCCAGCGGCGGCAGGTCGTCGGCCGGCTCCCAGTCGAGCGTCACGCCCAGCTCCAGGGCCCGCGACTGCATGAGCTCGACCACGTCGCCGACGGTCTCGTTGAGGTCCGCCTCCTCCAGCGCCGGCTCGCGATCCTTGCTGTAGGAGAGCATGTCCATGACGAGGTTGTAGATGCGGCCCTGATTCTTCTCGACGATCGACCAGCCCCGGCGCACGACGGCGTCGTCCTGCTGGTTCAGGCCCATGTCGATGAGGTAGCTGCCGCCGCGAAGCCCTTGCAGGATGTTCTTGATGTGGTGCGAGAGCGTCGCGATCGTCTGGCCCACCGCCGCCAGCCGCTCGGCCTGGAGCTTGGCCTGGTAGAACTGCGTGTTCTCGATGGCCAGGCCGGCCTGGTGGCCGATGGCGGCCAGGAGCATGAGGTGCTCCTGGGTGAACCGGCTCCGGCCGCCGCCGACGCCGCCGGCGCGGGTGTCGGCATAGAGCACGCCCAGGGTCGAGTGCCGGCCCCGGATCGGCACGCAGATCGCCTCGCGGATGGCGAAGTCGACGATCGACTGGCTGGGGCTGAACCGGCGGTCGGAGGGGGCGTCGGTGGTGATGACGCCGTCGCCCGACTCGCGGACGTGGTCGACGATGGTGCTGGAGATCGTGAGCCGCTCGTCGGGGTCGGGCCCCGCCTCGGCCCGCCAGCGCACCGCCTTGGGCTGGAGCGGGCCGTCGGGTCCCTCGGCCAGCAGGATCGCCCCCCGGTCGGCGCCGATCGACTCGAAGACGAGCTGCAAGATCCGCGGCAGCAGCTCGTCGACCTCGACGATGTGGCTGATTGCCTGGGTGGCCTGGTACATCACGCCCAGGTTGGCCAGGCGCACCTTGAGCCACTCGCCGGCGGCGGCCGGGGCCTCGAGCACGCGGGAGCCGTCGCCGGTGGCGATCGAGCGGACGATCGCCGAGCGGTCCTCGGGGCTGGTGCGGCTCAGCAGGTCGACCCGCTCGGTCAGGTCGCGCGGGCCGGCGACCGACTCGCTGAAGACCAGCACGGTCTGGCCGAGCCGCACCCGATCTCCCGAGTGCAGCACGACCTGCGCGATCGGCTGGTCGTTGACGAAGGTGCCGTTGGCCGAGCCCAGGTCGACCAGGCGGAACCCGGCGTCGGGCTCGGGGCGGATCTCGGCGTGCCGCCGCGAGACCTCGCTGTCGGAGAGGCGGATCGGGCTCGTGCCCTCGCGGCCCAGGGCCATCGGGGTGGGGCGCAGGTCGAAGCGCTTGCCCTGGTCGACCCCTTCGATGACGAACAGCGAGGCCACGGCGCCGCCCTCTGTGCCCGGACCCGGATCGCTCCGTCCGGTGCGGGGCGGGGTCCCCAGGTGCATTCCCTTGCTGGCGAGCCTAGCTTGCCGCCCCACGGTCGTCAACCGCCGCGGCGGCCGGGCCCCTGGTGCAGACGAACGGCGATGCGTTAGGATCTGCGTGGCGGCGTGCCGCGGGGACGACCCCGGGCGCCGTGGCCCGGCCCGGGACACCCCCGGCCCTGAGGACGGCGGCTGCGGGGACCCGCGATGGCCCGGTTTGTGACGCTGGCGACGCTCGACGAGCTGCCCCCCGGTTCGGCCCGTGAGGTCGAGCACGAGGGTCGGATCTACGCCCTGTTCCATGTCGACGGCGTCATCTCCGCGCTCGATGGGATCTGCCCCCACCAGGGCGGCCCGCTGGCCGAGGGCGCCGTGGCGGGGACCCAGGTGACCTGCCCCTGGCACGGCTGGCAGTTCGACGTCCGTACCGGCCGCTCCGGGTTCGGCCGGGGCCCGGTTCAGGCCTGCTTCGAAGTCAAGGTTGAGGGCAACGCCGTGCTCGTGGCCGTGCCCGACTGACTCGCCCTCCCGACCCGACCCGCCCCACCCGGCCGCTGCCCAGGCACCCGGCCCGCGTCCCGATGCCCAGTCCCCGGTTTCCGGTACCCGTCAGGCTGGCCCACCGTTGATCCGATTTCGACCCTATCGCAACGGCGACACGCCCGCCCTGGTCGCGCTCTGGAACCGGGCCCTCGAGGGGGTCCAGGCCGTCCGGCCGCTGTCGGTCTACGAGTTCGATGCGCTGGTCATGGGCAAGCAGGGCTTCGACCGCCACGGCCTGATCCTGGCCGAGGACTGGGCCGGCCACCTGCTCGGCTTCGTGCATGCCGGCTTCGGCCCGGTGGACCCGACGGGCCAATCCCACGCGCTCGATTTCGCCCTCGGCACGGTCGCGATGCTCGTCGTCGAGCCCGGCCGCGACGACCCCGAGCTGGAGCGGGGGCTGTTCCTCGAGGCCGAGCGGTACCTGCGGGCCGCCGGCGCCCGGGTGCTCTACTGCGGGGGCCTGGCGCCGCTGAACCCCTTCTACTGGGGGCTGTATGGCGGCAGCGAGTACGCCGGCGTGCTCTCGGCCCACACCGCGTTCACGGCCGCCGCGGAGCGCGCCGGCTACGAACCGGTCGCCGAGAGCGTGCTCTTCGAGGCCCGGCTCGCCGACCCCGAGCCCCGCGACCCCCGGCTGATCCTGGCCCGCCGCATCGGCCGCGTCGATGTCGAGGAGGACGCCTTGCCCCAGGGCTGGTGGGACGCGCTGGCCATCGGCGCCTTCCGGCCCACCCGGCTGACGGTCGTCGACCGGGCGACCGCCCGGCCGCTGGCGCAGGCCTGGACCTGGGACATCGCCGCCGGCTGCACCGGCGACGGCCTAGCCCGCACCGGCCTGTACCGCCTCGAGGTCGAGCCGGCGCACCGCCGCAAGGGGTTCGGCCGGCTCCTGGTCGTCGAGGCCATGAAGTTCGCCCGCGGCCAGCTGGCCGACTGCTTCTGCGTCCAGACCGCCTCGACCAACGCCCCGGCCCTGGCGCTCTACCGCTCGCTGGGGTTCCACCAGGTCGAGACGGCGCACTGCTACCGGCTGCCGGCGGAGCTCGTCGCCCGCTCGGATGCCGCCCCCTGATGCGCCCGCCTCGCCGCCGGCCCGGATGGCCGGGTCTGGCCGGGCCCGCTAGAATTCCCCGCGATCGGGGCAGGACCATCGGTTGATCCGGTGGCCGACGCCCGTTCACCGCACCTCATCGAGGGATCGCCTCATGGCTCGCCGCACCCGAACCGTCCACGACATGCGGCTGGAATACGAGGCCGCCGAGGCCCGCGGCCTGATCCGCGCCGAGGACAAGGCCCCCAGCCGGCCCCGCTCGGCGCCCGCCCGACCGGTGCCCACGAACGCCCCCCGGCTCAAGGTCGTCTGGTGCGTCTGCGACATCGGCGGCCGGACCGTGGCCACCTTCGACTATCCCGACAAGGCGGCGGCCGAGGCGCAAGCTGCCCTGCTGAAATCCAAGGGCAAGGGCAACCACTTCGTCCGATCGGAGAAGGTGCCCCTGGAGCGCTGACGCGGGCCACCCGGGCCGACCGTCCGGTCGGGCCCGGGTCGCCTGCGGGTCAGATCACTTGGCGGGGCCCGCGGTGTACTTGGTCAGCTCGATCGTCACCATGTCGTCCCCAACGGTAATCAGGTTTTTCACCGGCCCGACCTCTGGAGCATAATAGAAGGTGACCTCGGTCTCCTTCTGCTGGTCGGGAGTCGCCTTGAAGCGGGTCTTGATGACCATCGCTTTGTACTCGCCGGCGGGGACCTTGACCGCCTCGTCGAGCGCGATCACCTCGTAGGTGAAGCTCAGCTGCTGGCCGCTGATATCCACCATGGCATCCCACTTGTCGCCGGCCTTAGCACCCTCCTTCAGGAACAGCACGGGCGGCTTGATGCTCATGCCGGCGAAGGCATAGCGGCGGACGCCGTCCTGATCGCCGCGAAGGTGTTCGACCCCGCTATCCTGATCGTTGACTCGGCTCCGGAGTTCCACACATCGTACACCGTCGATCTCCTTGGTACCGGTGATCTCGGCGACCACCCCCTGCTTCTTCTCGCCAGCGGTGATGTCGTACTCCCACTTGGAGCCGACGGCTAGCGGGTAGAACTTCGAACCCGGCACGGGGGCGTCCTGGGCTAGCGACGGGGCGGCCAGGGCCAGGAGGGCGAGCAGGGCGGTCCCGAGCCGGGCGGGCGCGGCGGTCGGGGTCACGCGGGGCGTGGGCCGGTCACACATCGGGAGGCTCCTTGGTCGGGACGGGGCGGTCCTGGCGTCGAGGGGCGGGGGCCCGGGCCGGAACGATCCATGGGGCCGAGTCTAGTGCCTGCCGGGCCGCGTGTCAGCGGCCTGCCGGCCGGCCGCTGGAGTCGCGTTGGCCGCGGCGGTGGTTGTTTCGGCCGCTCAAATGCGCTAGGATAGGGGACTCGTTTGGGCGCGGCGACGCCGGCCATACCAGGCCGGCCACGCGAGCACCCGAACGGACCGGACGCTGAAACTCTCTGGACTGTGCCGAGGGGACCGACGTGGCCACCATCGACGATCGCGCGACCGAGCCGACCACCCGCCGCAAGCCCCGGACCGGGGCCGAGATCCTGGTCGACGGGCTGGTACGCCAGGGCGTCGAGGTCGTCTTCGCCTACCCCGGCGGCGCCAGCATGCCGATGCACCAGGCGCTGACGCAGGTCCGCGACCAGATCCGCACCATCCTGCCCCGCCACGAGCAAGGCGGCATCTTCGCCGCCGAGGGCTACGCCCGCGTCACCGGCAAGCCCGGCGTGGTCATGGCCACCTCCGGCCCGGGCGCCCTGAACCTCGTCACCGGCCTGGCCGACGCCAAGCTCGACAGCCTGCCCCTGGTGGCCATCACCGGCCAGGTGCCCACCAAGGTCATCGGCACCGACGCCTTCCAGGAGACGCCGACCGTCGAGGTCTGTCGCGCCATCTGCAAGCACACGTACCTGGTGACCGACGCCCGCGACATCCCCCGCGTCGTTAAGGAAGCCTTCCACCTGGCCCGCACCGGCCGACCCGGGCCCGTCCTGATCGACATGCCCAAGGACATCCAGAATACGGTCGTCAACGACCCCGATCTGGATCCGGAGATGGACCTGCCCGGCTACCGGCTGCCCGCCGCGCCCGACGCCGAGGTCATCGCCGACGCCCTCCGCATGCTCGCCGGCAGCCAGCGCCCGATCATCTACTGCGGCGGCGGCGTGATCGCCTCCGACGCCGGAGCCGAGCTCCGCGAGTTCGCCGAGAAGACGGGCATCCCGGTCGCCATGACCCTGCAAGGGCTCGGCTCGGTGCCCACCGACCACTACCTGTCGCTGGGCATGCTCGGCATGCACGGCACCGTCTACTCGAACAACGCGATCAACGAGGCCGACCTGCTGCTGGCCCTGGGCGTGCGGTTCGACGACCGCGTCACCGGCAAGCTCACCGAGTTCGCCAAGCACGGCAAAATCATCCACGTCGACATCGACGCCTCGGAGATCAACAAGAACAAGGAAGCCCACCTGCCGGTCCACACCGACGTGAAGAGCTTCCTCACGGCGGTCAACCCGCTGGTGTCCAAGGGCGATCACGCCGACTGGCACCGGCAGGTCGACGCCTGGCGCTCCAGCGACCCGATGACCTACGACCAGCGTGACGACGCGATCATGCCGCAGTACGTCATCGACAAGTTCTCGGAGCTGATGACCGGCCGCGACTTCATCATGACCACCGGCGTCGGCCAGCATCAGATG
>CAZUZD010000039.1:0-27896 GCA_964624465.1 uncultured Isosphaeraceae bacterium | reverse complement strand
CTTGGGGCTTGCCGGGTCGCCCTGGCCGAACGGCGTGCGGCCGAACTCGCCGCCCCAGACGACCAGCGTGTCGTCGAGCATCCCCCGCTCCTTGAGGTCGCGCACCAGGGCGGCCGAGGGTCCCTCGGTGTCGCGGCACTGCTCCTCGAGCTGGGTGAACAGGTTGCCGTGCTGGTCCCAGCCCGAGTGCATGAGCTGCACGAACCGCACCCCGCGCTCCAGCAACCGCCGGGCGATCAGGCAGTTGTTGGCGAAGCTGCCAGGGTTCAGGGCGTCGGGCCCGTAGCGCTCCAGGGTCCGCTTCGACTCCTTCGAGAAGTCGACGAGGTCGGGCACGCTGGTCTGCATCCGGAAGGCCATCTCGTACTGGGCGATCCGGGTGTCGATCTCGGGGTCGCCGTAGTCGGCCAGGTGCTGGGCGTTCATGGCGGCCAGGTCGTCGAGCAGGGCGCGTCGCGCCTCGCGGCTCACGCCGGGCGGGTTGGCCAGGTAGGGGACGGGGTCGCCGGTGTTGCGGAACCGCACGCCCTGGAACCGGCTGGGCAGGAAGCCGCTGCCCCAGTAGTAGTCGAAGAAGAGCTGGCCGCAGGTCTTGCCCTTGTCGCTGGAGGTCATGACCACGAACGTCGGCAGCTCGTCGGACTCGCTGCCCAGCCCGTACGACAGCCAGGCGCCCAGGCTCGGCCGGCCGGGCACCTGCGAGCCGGTCATGAAGAACGTGACGCCGGGGGCGTGGTTCACCGCCTCGGTGTACATGCTCCGCACCAGGCAAATGTCGTCGGCCAGCGACCCGACGTTCGGGAGCATGCTGCTGAGCTCGAGCCCCGACTGGCCGTACTTCTGGAACGGCTTGATCGCCGGCAGGGTCGGCCACTTGCCGTAGCCGCTCGACATGGTCGAGAGCCGGGTCGTGCCGCGCACGCTCTCGGGGATGTCCTTGCCGGCCAGCTCGCGCATCACGGGCTTGGGGTCGAACAGGTCGACGTGTGACGGCCCGCCCCCCTGCCAGAGCACAACCACCCGCTTCGCCTTCGGCGCGAAGTGCGGCAGGCCCGGCAGGCCCTGGGCGTCCGGGGCGCGGCCGTCGGCCCGCGCCAGGCCGGCCGGCGGGCCCATCAGGCTGGCCAGGGCGGCCAGGCCGAGGCCGCTGCCAGTGGTGACGAAGAACTGCCGGCTGGTGATCCGCTCCTGATTCTGGCGCTGGAGGTCGTGCATGCCAGGGTCTCTCATCCGGCCCGGGGCGGGCCGGTCACTCGCGGGTCAGGGCTTCGTCGAGGTTCAGGATCGCCAGGCAGACCGAGGCCGTGGCGGCATGCTCGACCGGGTCGAGCGCCTCGTTGCGCTTCGAGGCCCCCACGCCGAGCAGCTTCAACGCCCCCTCGCGGTCGCTGGCGAACAGGGCGGCCTGGCGGTCGTAGGCGCGTCGCAACAGGGGGCGGTCGGTGGCGGTGGGGGCGCGGCCGAGCACCTGGCGGAACGCGAACGCCAGGCGGGCGTCGACGTCCGGCTCGGCCAGCATCGCCCGCTCGGCCAGGGCGCGGGCGGCCTCGACCCAGGTCGGATCATTGAGGGTCGTCAGGGCGTGCAAGGGGGTGCTGGTGGTGGCCAGCCGCACCCGGCAGGTCTGGCGGTTCGAGGCGTCGAACATGTTCGCCGGCCCGACCGTCCGGCGCCAGAAGGTGTAGAGGCTGCGGCGATAGAGGTCGGACCCGCTGGAGGCCGGATAGGTGAAGTCGCGCTCCTTGGTGATCGCCAGCGGCTCCCAGATGGCGTCCGGCTGGTAGGGGTACACCGGGCGGCCGCCGAGGCGCAGGTCGATCAGGCCGGCCGCCGCCAGGGCCCAGTCGCGGAGCACCAGCGAGGGCATGCGGAACCGGCCGGCCCGCGCGTAGAGCCGGTTCTCGGCGTCGCGGGCCCGCAGCTCGGGGCTCACCCGGCTCGACTGCCGGTAGGTGCGGCTGGTGACGATCTGCCGGATGAGGGCCTTCTGGCTCCAGCCCCGCTCGCGGAACTCGACGGCCAGCCAGTCGAGCAGCTCGCCGTGCACCGGGTACTCGCTCTGGACGCCGAAGTCCTCGACCGTCTTCACGATGCCGGCGCCGAAGAGGTGCTGCCAGAGCCGGTTGACCTGCACGCGAGCCGTCAGCGGGTGGCCGGGCATGACCAGCCACTGCGCCAGGCCGAGCCGGTTCGGCGGGGCGCCGTCGGGCAAGGGCGGCAGGAAGGCGGGCGTGGCGAAGCTGACCTTGTCGCCCGGCTTGAGGTACTCGCCACGGCTCAGGATCGCCGTCGGCCGCGGCTGGGCGTCGCTCATGATCATGACGCGCGGGAGCTGATCGCCGCGGTAGGCGTCGAGCTGCTGCCGCAGGCTGTCGAACTTCGCCAGCGGCGGCAGCTTGCCGACGAGCGCAGGCCGGACCTTCGCGTCGAAGTGCTTGCGGAGCTCGGACTCTAGCGTCTTCTTCTCGTCCTCCGACCGCTCGGCCTCCGGCTTCGCCATCAGCGCGACCAGCGGCTCGGACAGCCCCTTCCCCTCGGCCGGCTTGCCGTCGGTGAGCAGGCCGATCCGCCAGCCCTCGAAGGCCGCCTGCGAGGCCGCCTGGGCCTCGACGTCGGCGGCTTTCTTCTGGGTTTCCAGCTCGGCGATGCGGGCCTGGTTCTCCGGGCTCGGCAACTCGACGAACGGCGCGGCCACGCGGATTCGCGACGAGAAGTACTGCGGCACGCCGCTCTCGGGCACCCGGTTGAAGGCGTCCAGCAGGCTGTAGTAGTCCTTCTGCGTGATCGGGTCGTACTTGTGGTCGTGGCACTGGGCGCAGGCCACGGTCAGGCCCAGCCAGGTGGTGGCCGTGGTGTCGACGCGATCGAACAGGTTCACCCAGCGCTGCTCCTCGGGGATGGCGCCGCCCTCGCCGTTGAGCAGGTGGTTGCGGTTGAAGCCGCTGGCGACCTTGTCGGCCGTGGTGGCCTCCGGCAGCAGGTCGCCGGCCAGCAGCTTGATCGTGAGCTGGTCGAACGGCAGGTCGTCGTTGAGGGCCTGCACCAGCCAGTCGCGCCAGAGCCACTGCCAGGTGTCGCCGTCCTGCTGGAAGCCGTTGCTGTCGGCGTAGCGGGCGGCGTCGAGCCAGGGCAAGGCCAGCCGCTCGCCGAAGTGCGGGCTGGCGAGCAGGCGCTCGACCAGGGTGTCATACGCCTTCGGGTCCGGGTCGGCGACGAACGCATCGACCTCGGCGGGGGTCGGCGGCAGGCCGGTCAGGTCGATCGCCAGCCGCCGGATCAGCGTGGCGCGGTCGGCCTCGGGCGCGGGGGCCAGGCCCTCCGACTCCAGCTTCGCGAGCACGAACCGGTCGATCGGGTTCAGCGGCCAGCCGGCGTCGCGCACCGCGGGCTCGGCGGGGCGCACGGGCGGGACGAACGCCCAGTGGGTGGCGTAGTTCGCCCCCTGCTCGATCCAGCGCCTCAGGGTCGCCTTCTGCTCGGGCGAGAGCCGCCGGTTCGACTTCGGCGGCGGCATCAGCTCGTCGGCGTCGTCGGCCAGGATGCGGGCGACCAGCTCGCTGGCGTCGGGATCGTGCGGGGTGATCGCCCCGGCCTGGATCGCGGCCTCGCGGACGTCGAGCCGCAGGTCGGCCTGGCGCTTGTTCGGGTCCTGGCCGTGGCAGTACAGGCAGTTCTCGGCCAGGATCGGCCGGATGTCGCGGTTGAAGTCCAGCGGCGCCACCGGCTCTTCGGCCCGCAGCGGTGCCGGGGTCGGGAGCGTCAGCCCGAGCGTCAGCGTGATCAGGCGAACGGCCCACGTCCGACCGGCCCCAGGACCGGCCGGCGGCGTCTCTTGCAGTTTCGGCATATCGGACCCCACCCCAGGGCCCCCGCGCGGCAGGACACGCGGGGCGGAGGCGAAAATGTTGAACCTTGATTGTGCCCGGCCCCGGCCCGGGCGCGAAGGCCGGACCGCTCAGGCGAGGATCGCGTCGATCGGCTTGCCGTGGTCGATGTCGAGCCGCTTGCGGCCGGGGATCTCGAGCCGGCGGGAGTCGAGGCCGAGCTGCTTGAGGATGGTGGCGTGGATGTCGGTGACGTAGTGACGGTCCTCGACGGCGTGGAACCCGATCTCGTCGGTGGCGCCGTGGACGACGCCCCCCTTGATGCCGCCGCCGGCCAGCCAGACGCTGAAGCCGAAGATGTGGTGGTCGCGGCCGTCGGAGCCCTGCGAGCCGGGGGTGCGGCCGAACTCGGTGGCGAACACGACCAGGGTCTCGTCGAGCAGGCCGCGGCGACTGAGGTCCTCCAGCAGTCCCCCGATCGGGCGGTCGACGGCCTTCGCGTTGCCCTCGTGGTTGGCCTTGAGGCCGCCGTGGGCGTCCCAGGCGCCGGCACCGCCGCCGCCGTGCTGGACCTGGATGAACCGGACCCCGCGCTCGACCAGGCGGCGGGCGGCAAGCATCTGCATGCCGAAGTCGCGGCACTCGGGGCGGTCGATGCCGTACAGGGCCTTCGTCTCGTCGGACTCCTGCCGGAAGTCGACGGCCTCGGGCACCGAGCGCTGCATGCGGAAGGCCAGCTCGTAGGAGGCCAGTCGCGCCGCCAGCGCGGCGTCGCGCGGCGACCGCTCGGCGCGGCTGCGGCCAAGCTCCTGGAGCAGCTCGATGCCGAGGCCTCGGGCGCGGTCGGAGACGGGGCGCTGGGGGGAGCCGAAGTCGAGCGGGTTGGCCGGGTCGACCCGCAGCGGCACGGCGTCGTGCGCCGGGCCCAGGTAGTGGCCGTCCTTCTTGTTCCAGTACTCGCGGGTGCCGAACGAGAGGAACTGCGGCAGGTCGTCGTTCAGCGAGCCCAGGCCGTAGTGCACCCAGGCGCCCAGGTTCGGGAAGTCGCCGTCGTTCTGGTGCCGGCCCGAGTGGAACTGCGTCTGGGCGCCGTGATTGCTGTCGGTCGTCCACATCGAGCGCACGATGGCGAGCTTGTCGACGTGCCGGGCCGTCTCGGGGAACCAGTCGCTGACCTCGATGCCGCTCTGGCCGTGCTTCCGGAACCCGACCTGGAGCGGGTACAGCGTGTTCCGCTGGTTGCCGTTGGCGTCGGGCACGACGAGGCGCTCGAGCGCCAGCTTCTTCGGGTCCTGGGTGGAGGCGAACGGGGTCTCGGCGATCGTCTTGCCGGCGTACTTCGTGAGCATGGGCTTCGGGTCGAAGCTCTCCATGTGGCTCACGCCGCCGTTCATGAACAGCCAGATGACGCTCTTCGCCTTCGGCGGGAAGTGCGGCCGGCCGTCGGGCGGGGCCCAGTCGTCGGCGCGCGCGATCCCGTCGCGGTGCAGCATCGCCCCGAGTGCCAGCGAGGCGAACGATGACAGGAACGCGCGGCGGTGCGAGGCGACGGCCAGCAGTCCGGGGTGGCGAGGCGGCATGGCGAGCTCCGACCAGGGTCGACCGACGGGACGACTCATCGCACGGTCACGAAATCGTTGTGGCTGAGCAGGACCCACACGAGCTGCCCCCGCGCGAACCGGGCGGCCGGCTCGCCCTGCCCCGCCTCGGGCAGGGCCCGCCAGGCGGCCAGGGTCCGCACGCAGGCGGAGCGCTCGGCGGCCGTCGGCTCGGCGCCCAGCAGGGACAGGTACGCCAGGTCGACGAACGCCGCGTCGTCGTCGGCCGCCGCACCCCGGTCCGCCAGGGTGGCGGTCAAGCGCGCGGCGATCGGGCCGACGGAGTCGAGCACCAGACCGCTATTGGTCAGGGCCAGGGCCTGCTGCGGCACGATGCTCTGCTCGCGGCGGTAGCACTCCTTGACGAGGGCCTCGTCGAAGGTCGTCAGCAGCAGGTTGCGGTCGTTGTTCGAGTGGAAGAAGTACAGGCTCCGGCGCCTGGAGGCGTCCTGCCGGTTCGGCGGCACCGACGGGCCCCCCATCGCGGGGTCGAGCGTGCCGGCCAGGGCGAGGATCGCGTCGCGCACCGCCTGCGATTCGAGCCGCCCCGGGGTCCGCCGCCAGTACTGCACGTTCTCGGCGTCGGCCACCAGGTTTGCCTCGGCGCCCGCGGTGCTCGACGAGAGCCGGTAGGCCGCCGAGGTCACGATCAGGCGGTCGAGGTGCCGCAGGTCCCAGCCGCTGGCGATCAGCTCGGCGGCCAGCCAGTCGAGCAGCGCGGGGTGCGTGGGCGGGCTCCCCTTGCGGCCGAAGTCGAACGTCGTCGCCACCAGCGGCGTGCCCAGGTGGCGGGCCCAGATGTGGTTGACGGCCACCCGCGCGGCCAGCGGGTTGCGCGGGTCGGTGATCCACTCCGCCAGCGCCTTGCGGCGCCCGGTGCTGCGGGGCGGGAAGGTGACCGTGGGGTCGTCCTGCGTCGAGTTCTTGAACCGCGTCGGCGTCCACTGCGCCCCGGCCAGCGGCGTGAACTGCTCGGACGGCTCCTCGACCGCCTTCGTCGCCGCCTCGGCGGCCTCGCGGGCGGCCAGGAGCGCCTTGGCGGTCGCCTCCTCCTGATCGCCGGGCGCCGTGTGCGCCTTCAGCTCGGCCTCGGCCAGGGCGAGCCCGGCCTTCGCGGCGGTGTGGGCACGCTCGGCGCGGGCGGCGGCGCGGGCGATCAAACGCTGGTCGTCGCCCCAGGGGGAGGCGGCGTCGGTGGTGGTGCGCGGCGGCAGGTCGCGGGTGGCGATCCCGCGCTGCCGGAGGCTCTCGACCTCGGCGCGGGCGACCTCGACGGCCCGCTCGGCGACCTGTTCCTCCAGCTCGGCGGCGCGGGCCAGGTGGGCGGCCCGCTCGACGGGGCTGCGCGCGGGCTCCCCCGCGCGGGTCTCGACCAGGGGCGCGTCGGCCGGCAGCGGGGCCAGGGTCACCTCGTGGATCGCGGCCAGGGCGTCGAAGGTCGTGACCTGCAGGGCCCCCGGCCGGCGCTCCCCGGGGAAGCGATAGGCGATCAGCCGCTCGCCGTCGAGCCAGGCGTTGACGAGCGTGTCGCGGACCTGGACCCGGAGCGTGTGCTCGCGGCCCAGCGCGATCGGCCGCGCCAGCATCCCCTCGCCGCCGGGATACTGCCACTGGCCACCGCGGTGCCAGGCCGCCTGGATCTTGTTGCCGCCCTCGACGCCGCTGATGTAAACCGACTGCTCGCTGTCCTCGGGCCCGAAGCCGTCGACGCCGGGGGCCGTCGTGTCCCACGACAGGCCGACGCTCCGCCACTGGCTGCCGCCCCGGATCGTGAGCCGCACGGTCGCCTCGAAGTCGCGCGGGGCGTCCGCGATCAGCCGGAGTGCGGCCCGGGTCGCGCCGTCCCGGCGCTGCTCCAGCGCGCCCGGGGCGTGCGACCAGTCGCCGCCCACGGGCCGCCATCGGTCGGTGTCGAGGGTGTCGAACCGGTCGGCGAACCGGGCACCGGCCGGCTCGGTCGTGGTCGCGACGGGCGCATCGGCCGCCTCGCGGCGGATCCGCTCGGCGTCCTGGCGGGCCTGGTCGCGCTTCGCCAGGGCCGGGGCGAGCTTCGCCTCGGCGGCGGCCAGGCGCGCCTCGGCGGCGCGGCGCTGATCGTCGGCGATCCAGGCGCGACGGCCGGGCTGCCAGGCCTCGGCGGGCAGGTCGACGGGGGCGATCCTGAGGGGCTCGAAGGCGAGCACCTTCGGGATCGCCGGCTCCATCACGCTGGACTGGTCCGGGCTGGCCTCGTTGCCACGGACGAACCGGTACGTCGGGGTCTCCAGCTCGCCGTCGAAGGCGCGGGGCAGGCCGTCGCGGGCGAGGTCGGGCTCGCCGGGCAGGGCGTCGAGGCGGACGTGGTACGGCTCGAAGATCGCCCGCATCCGGTAGTAATCGGTCTGGGCCAGCGGGTCGTACTTGTGGTCGTGGCACTTGGCGCAGTTGAGGGTCAGGCCCAGGAACGCCTTGCCGACGTGCTCGACCGTCTCGTCCATCCACTGGTGGCGGTTGAACAGGAAGTAGTTGCGGGCCAGGAAGCCGCCGGCCCGCAGGGTCGCAAGGTCGTCGGGCGCGAGCTCGTCGGCGGCGAGCTGGGCGCGGACCATCGCGTCGTAGGGGACGTTGGCGTTCAGGCTCTCGACGATCCAGTCGCGCCAGTGCCAGATGTGCTTCTGGCTGTTGCGGAGCTGATCGCCCAGGCCCCACCAGTCGCTGTACCGCCAGACGTCCATCCAGTGGCGGGCCCAGCGCTCGCCGTGGCGGGGGTCGAGCAAGAGCCGCTCGACGGCGCGCTCGTACCAGCCGGGGGCCGAATCGCGGGCGAAGGCCGCCAACTCGTCGGGCGTGGGCGGCAGGCCGATCAGGTCGAACGAGAGCCGGCGGAGCAGCTCGGGACGGGTCGCCTCGGGCTGCGGCGTCAGGCCGTGCGCCGCGTGACCGGCGGCCAGGAAGGCGTCGATCGGGTTGTGGCCCCACGCCGAGGCGGGCACCGCGGGCCGGACGATCGGCCGGAACGCCCAGTGGTCGCGGGGATCGGCCTCAGGGGTCTCGTCGTCGGGTCCGGGGGCCCCGGCCATTACCCAGGCCCGCAGCGCAGCCACCTGATCGGCGGTGAGCGGCTCGCCCTCGTGCTCGGGGGGCATGCGGTCGGCGGTGTCGGTCGAGGCCACCCGGTCCAGGAGCGGGCTGTCGTCGGGGGCCCCCGGCTCGACTGACGGCCCCGAGTCGCCCCCCTGCCGGATCCGCGCGGCGGTGTCGAGCCGCAGGCCCGCCTTCTGCTTGAGCCCCCCGTGGCAGGCGTAGCACCGCGACTGCAACAGCGGCTTGACCCGCGTCTGGTACTGCCGCAGCCCGTCTCCCGCCGGTGGTGCCGGCTCCTGGGCCCGGGCCACGGCGGCCGTGGCGAGCAGCGCGAGGGCGACGGCCAGGGCCCGCCGGCCGGGCGCCGGGGCGCGGCCCCGGACTCGGTGTCGATCCACCATCGCCGCCTCCCTTCCCCTCGAGTCCGGCCCGTTCGCTTGACGGGGCCCGGAAAACCAACCAAAGTTTAACATCCCCGCGCCCCAGGGCCATAGCACGGGGTATCGGGCGAGCTCCGGATCATGCGAGACTGTGGATGCGAGCCGGCCGCGGCCGCCCCCGGCGGGGCGTTGCGGGTGCGGTTCGGGGCCAGCGGGCGACCGTCGGAGGCGACAGTCCGATGCAGACGATTCCGGGCGGCTCCCGCGACCCGAACGCCGGCCACTCGCGGCACGACGTGCTCCGGCTCGGATTCGCCGGCCTGGGCGGGCTCGGGCTGGCCGATGTGCTGCGGCTGCGGGCCCGCGCCGGCATCGGCGGCGGGACCGGGCGATCGCCGAAGTCGGTGATCATGGTCTGCCTGGCGGGCGGGCCCAGCCACCTGGACATGTACGACCTGAAGCCCGACGCCCCCGCCGAGGTCCGCGGCGACTTCCAGCCGATCGCCTCCAACGTGCCCGGCTTCGACGTCTGCGAGCTCATGCCCCGCCAGGCGACGATCGCGGACAAGCTGGCGCTGGTGCGGACGGTGCGGTTCATCGAGCCGATGCAGCACGAGCTGCAGGAGTGCTACACCGGCTACCCCAAGGCGCAGAAGCGGCCGACGTTCGGCTCGGTGATCGCCCGGTACCGCGGCGGGCACGACCGGCTGCTGCCGCCGTACGTGAGCCTCGACGAGTACGCCGCCGACCACTCCGAGCTGGAGCATCCGCGCTACGTCGGCGGCGCTTATCGGCCGTTCCTCTACGGCGGCGAGTCGATGCGGGCCCTGGGCCTGAAGCACGACTTTCCGCCCGAGCGGCTCGCCGGCCGCGGCCGGCTGCTGGACGAGTTCGACGCGTTCCGCCGCCGGGCCGACGCCGACCCGCAGGCCCGGGACCTCGACGAGTTCCAGGCGCGGGCCCTGGAGATCCTCACCTCCGACCGCGCCCGCCGCGCCTTCGACCTGAGCCTGGAGCCCGAGGCCAACCGCGCGCGGTACGGGTCGAAGGACGACAAGTACATCTACGGCAACGAGCCGAAGCCGACCGTCGCCTGGCCCGGCGAGAAGTTCCTGCTGGCGCGCCGGCTGGTCGAGGCCGGCGTCTCGGTGGTGACGATGCGGGTCGGCACCTGGGACTACCACGGCACGACCTCGGGCACCGGCAACATCTTCACCGGCCTGCGGTCGCAGCTGCCCCTGCTCGACCGCTCGATCCACACGCTCGTGACCGACCTGCACGAGCGCGGGCTCTCCGACGACGTCTGCGTGCTGGTCTGGGGCGAGTTCGGGCGCACGCCGCAGATCAACAAGGTCGAGGGCCGGGACCACTGGCCCGACGCCGGCTTCGCCCTGTTCGCCGGCGGCGGCCTGCGGATGGGCCAGGTCATCGGCGCGACCGACCGCCTGGCCGCCCAGGCGAAGTCCGAGCCCTACGGCCCCCAGAACGTGCTGGCCACCGTCTACCACGCCCTGGGCATCGACCCCGAGTGGACCCTGCCCGGCCACGACGGCCGCCCCCTGCGCCTGCTCGACGACGGCCGGCCCATTGCCCCGCTCGTCGGCTGATCGGTCCGCGACGCCCCGGGGGCTCGGCTCGTGGCGCGGATCCCGGTACGATGCCCCTGCGCGCCGGGGAGGCCCCGGCGCCTCGATTGCCGGGAGTCTCGCATGGCCGTCCCCTTCCAGCCGCCGGGCGCCAGCACGGTCTCGCCCTACCTCATCGTCGCCGGCGCCGGCCGGACGATCGACTTCCTGATCCAGGTCTTCGACGCGGTGCCGGTGCGGCGGTTCGCCGGCCCGGACGGGGCCGTCCGGCACGCCGAGGTCCGGATCGGCGACAGCCTGGTCATGATCGCCGACGGCGCCGAGGGCTGGCCGCCGGTGCCGGCGCACGTGCACGTCTACGTCGAGGACGTGGACCGCACCTATGAGCGGGCCATCGCGGCCGGGGCGGTCGCCGTGCAGGCGCCGACGCAGCGGGACGACGAGGACCGCCGCGGCGGCGTCACCGACGCCGGCGGCACCACCTGGTGGATCGCCACCCGGGTGGAGTGACCCGAGCGGGGGGCCGGCGCCAGGTCCTGCACAACACTTCGAGCGGTCCGCCAGGGCTCCGGCACGGCCCCCGGACCCTGGCCTTCGTCCCGAGGAACGCCCATGCTCCCGACCGCCCTGATCCTGGCCGCGTTGCCGGTCGTGTGGAGCGAGCCCGAGGCACCGGGCCTCTCCGACCGGCCGCCGATCGTCCTGTTCCTGCTGGCCGACGATATGCGGGCCGACTCGATCGGGGCGCTCGGCAACCCGGTCGTGCAGACGCCGCACCTCGACACCCTGGTGGCGCGCGGGTTCCGCTTCCGGAACGCGTACTGCCTGGGCGGCAACGTGCCGGCGGTCTGCATGCCGAGCCGGAACATGCTGCTGAGCGGCAACGCCTACTTCCGCTGGCGCGACTTCGTGCCGCCCGGCCGGCCCGCGTCGGCCCGGGGGCACCTGGCGCCCGGCGACGGGCCCAACCTGCCGCTGGCTCTGAAGGCGGCCGGGTACCGGACCTATCACCACGGCAAGCGCGGGAATACCGCCCCGCTGATCGAGGCCCGGTTCGACGTCTGCCGGTATCTCGACAACGACGAGGCCGAGCGTCGCAGCGGCGAGCCCGGGAAACTCATCGTCGACGCCGCGATCGCCGTGCTGGCCGCCCAGCCGGCCGACCGGCCGCTGTTCCTGTCGCTGGCCTTCGGCAACCCGCACGACCCGCGCGTGGCGGCGCCGGCGTACCGGGATCGCTACGACCCGGCGGCGATCCCCCTGCCCCGGAACTACCTGCCCGAGCACCCGTTCGACAACGGCGAGCTGCGGGTGCGCGACGAGACCCTGCTGCCCTGGCCCCGCACGCCCGAGGCCGTCCGCCAGACCCTGCACGACTACTACAGCACGGTCACCGCGCTCGACGCCCAGATCGGCCGGCTGCTGGAGGCGCTCCGGGCCCGGGGGCTGCTCGACCGCACGCTGATCGTCTTCGCCGCCGACCAGGGGATCGCCCTGGGCAGCCACGGCCTGCTCGGCAAGCAGAACCTCTACGATCCCAGCATGAAGGCCCCGCTCGTGTTCGCCGGGCCGGGCGTGCCCCACGGCTCCAGTGACGCCCTGGTCTCGCTCCTGGACGTCTTCCCGACGCTCTGCGACCTGGTCGGGGCGCCGGCGCCGGCGGGAATCGACGGCGTGAGCCTGCGGCCGATCCTCGACGGCCGCCGGGCGGAGGGCCGGCCCGAGCTGCTACTCGCCTACCGCGACGGCCAGCGCGCCATCCGCGACCCCCGCTGGAAGCTGATCCGGTACCCGGCCATCGGCCGCACCCAGCTCTTCGACCTCCAGGCCGACCCCGACGAGATCGACGACCGGTCCGGCGACCCCGACCAGCAGGCCCGCGTGGCCGACCTGTTGCAGCGGCTCCAGCGTCTCCAGCGCGCCTTCGGCGACGACCTGCCGCTCGACCCCCGACCCTGACCGGATCGCGCCGCCTCAACGGCCGTGGGGCGTGGTGGATTCGCTCGCAGCGTCGGCCCCGAGGGGTCCGCCGGGGGGGACGAGCCAGCCGTCGGTGGCCAGGTCGGTGCCGCCGTCGAGGGCCAGGTCGGCCAGCACCCGGCCGACGAGGTTGCCGAACTTGAACCCGTGGCCGCTGCAGGCGCTGGCGACCAGCACCTCGGGGCGGCCGGGCAGCGGGCCGACGACGAACCGCTCGTCGGCCGTGCTGGTGTACAGGCAGGTCTCGAATCGGGCGGCCGGGGCGCCGGCCAGGTCGGGGAGCGTCTCGGCCAGGCAGCGCCGCAGCCGCGCCTCGTCGGCGGGGCTCACCGTCCGGTCGACGCGGTCGGGGTCGACCACGGGCCCGGCATGGTGCAGCGCCACCTTGGGCCCGCAGCCGGCGAAGTCGGGCAGGCCGTAGAACGCCTCGTGTTCGGGCTCGAGCTTGCGGATGAACACCGGCAGTCGGCCGATGGTGTAGAGCGCGGCCGGCTCGGGCCGCAGGTAGGCGACGAACTGGCGGGTGACCGTCAAGGGCACCGCCAGGTCGGGCAGCAGCCGCGCCGTCCAGGCGCCGGCGGCGACGATCAGCCGGTCCGCCTCCAGCCGCCGGCCGCCCGCGATCACCGCCGGCCGATCGCCGTCCAGGTCGAGCCGATCGACCCCGGTCTCCTCCAGGATCAGGACCCGGTCCCCCCCGTGTCGGCGAGCCAGCTCGGCCTGGAGCCGGACGATCCGGTCGGCGGCCAGGATGCCGATCTCGGGCTCGAAGACGACGTCCTCGTCGTCGGGCACGCTGAAGGCCGGCGCGATCCGCCGCAGGTCGCGGCCGGAGAGCCGACGGTGGCCGATGCCCAGGGCCGCGAGCGAACCGGCCACCTGGCGGGCGTAGTCGAGGAGCGGCCGGCAGAGGCTCACCCCGCCGGTGCGGAAGTACACCGCCTCGCCGGCGTCCACCTCCAGGGCGCGCCAGGCCTCGAAGGCGGCGGCCATCATCCGGGCCGAGTCCAGGTCGGCGTACGAGTGGCGGATGATCCGCGAGGCCCCGTGCGAGCTGCCGCCGGCGTGGCCGATCGCCGCCCGCTCCACCAGCGCCACCCGGGCCCCCCGCCTGGCCAGGTGGTAGGCGGCCGCCGTGCCCACCACACCGGCCCCGACCACCAGGCCGTCGAACGCTCGTGTCGCCATCTCCACGCCTCCCGACCCGGGCCACGACCATCCCCACACCCCCCAGCCTACCTCACGCACGCCGGGACCCGGCCGGAACGCCCCCGGGTGGCGCTCCGCTTAGGGATGATCGCCCGCCGTCCACTCCTGGGGCCTTGCGTGTCACGATTAGCGCAGCTATGATCGTAAGTATTCCGGAATAATTTGTTCGCTTTCGCCAATCCACCCCGCGGGGTGTGGGCCGAGCGAACGGTGTGCCTTCCGGGCGCCAGACTCACGACGGTGTGAGCGGGCAACCAGGCTAGCTCCTGTACCGATCCCGGGATGTTGCTATGAAGCTGGCCGTCATCGTCCCGGTTCACAATGGGGCCAAGACCCTGGATCGGTGCCTGACGGCACTGGCGGCCTCGGGCCGTCGGCCGGACGAGGTGATCGTGGTGGACGACGGGTCGCGGGACGACTCGGCGGCGCGGGCCGAGGCCCACGGTGTCCGGGTGATCCGGCTGGTCGACGGCCCCTGCGGCCCGGCGCTGGCGCGGAATCGTGGGGCGGCGGCGACCGAGGCCGACGTCCTGCTGTTCGTCGATTCCGACGTGGTGGTGCACCCGGCCACGGTCGGCCAGGTCGAGCAGCAGTTTGCCAGCTCGGACGTGGTGGACGCCCTCTTCGGATCGTACGACGACGAGCCCACCGACCCGGGGGTGGTCTCGCGGTACAAGAACCTGCTGCACCACCACACCCACCAGACGGGCCGCCCCGAGGCCACCACCTTCTGGGCCGGCTGTGGCGCCGTGCGTCGCGAGGCGTTCGAAGCGGTCGGCGGGTTCGCCGAGTCGTACCAGGGGGCCTCGATCGAGGACATCGAGTTCGGCCACCGGCTGGTCGCCGACGGCTACCGGGTCCGGCTCTGCCCCGAGATCCTGAGCACGCACCTGAAGCGCTGGTCGCTCTGGGGCATGGTGCGCACCGACGTGTGCAATCGCGCCATTCCGTGGTCGCGGCTGATCGCCACCAGCGAGTCGGTGCCCGACGACCTGAACCTGGGCTGGGAGAGCCGGATCGCCGCCGCCGCCGCCTGGCTGTTCGTGCTCCTGGCCGCCCTGATGATCGCCCTGGGCCACCCGGTGGCCGGCCTGGGCTCCCTGATCTCGGCCACCGGAGTGGTCGTCTGCCACCTGGGAACCTTCCGGCTGTTCCTCCGGACGGGTGGGCCGCTGTTCTGCGTCGGGGCGTTCTTCCTGCACGTGCTCTACCTGATGTACTCCAGCGCCATCTTCGCCGCGATCGTGGGCCCGGCGATCGTGCAGCGGAACCTGCTGCCGGTGCCGGCCGTCGTGGAGCAGCGACCGGCCGCCTGAGCGGTCGACGAGCCGGGGCGCGGACCCCGTTGCCGGCCCCGCGGCGCCGGGGGGTGCCAGGGCTCTGGCCAGCGGCATCTGGTCGTGCCGGCCGGTCCGCTCCGGCCCGGAGACCGGCCAGCGGCGTGGGCGGGGCGATTGGCCTCGGGGCCGCCGATGCGGTACAACAGGAATCCCCACGTGGTCGCGGCGGCACGGGTCGCGATCGAGCCTTGACAACGGGAGTCCTGGTTGCGAAACGCGAGGCACCCCAGCAGCCGGATCCGGTACGGGTACGGGGCGAAGCCGCCCGGGACGCCGGCTGACCCGGCCAGTCCGGGCTCCCGCGCCACCCCGCGGCAACGATCGCTACGGGTGCTCTATGTCGAGCTGTTCCGGCTCATGGCGGGCAGCCGGCTGCGGCTGGCGGTGTCGCTGGGGCTGATGGCGTTCGTGATCTCGCTGAAGCTGCTGCCGCCGCTAGCGACGAAGGTCGCCATCGACGACATTCTGCTGAACCGCCCGGTCTCGATGCCGGTGCTGAGCGCCCTGCCCTGGCCGGCGAGCCCGAAGACCCGGCTGGTCGTCCTGTTCGGGTTCGTGATCGTGGTGGCGCTGGTCGGCATGGGGGTGGGGCTCTGGGCCCGCTGGCTGGCGACGACGGTCAACAAGCGGCTCCAGCTCACGGTGGGCCGGCGCGCGTTCGAGCACGCCTCGCGGCTGCCGCTGCACCGCGTCTACGACCTGAAGTCGGGCGGCTTCGCCAGCATGCTCCGGGACGACGTCACCGGCATCGGCGACCTGATCTTCAACATGTTCTACAACCCCTGCCGGGCCCTGATCCAGCTCTGCGGCGGCCTGGTGGCGCTCCTGATCGTTGACTGGCGGCTGCTGCTCAGCTCGGTCGTGCTGCTGCCGGCGGTGGTCGTCTCGTCGCGGCTCTGGAGCGGGCGGATCCGCCCGATCTTCCGCCGCGTGCGGGCGCAGCGGCTCGACGTCGACGCCAAGACCACCGAGGTCTTCGGCGGCATGCGGGTGGTGCGGTCGTTCGGCCGGACCCGCAGCGAGGGCCGCCGCTTCGTCCGCGGCAACCACCTGGTCGTCCGGCTCGAGCTGCAGGCCTGGCGCTGGATGCGCGGGGTCGAGATGCTCTGGGAGCTGGTGCTGCCGCTGGCCTCCGGCCTGCTGATGCTCTACGGCGGCTTCCGGGTCATCGACGGCAAGCTCACGCCCGGCGACCTGATGATGTTCCTGGTCTACCTGACCATGCTCCTGGAGCCGATCACCGTCATCGCCAACACGATGACCCAGGTGCAGAACTCGCTGACCGGCTTCGAGCGGATTCTCGACCTGCTCGACGAGCCCAGCGAGCGGGCGCTCACGACCGGCGGCCGGTCGCTGCAGCGATCCGAGGTCGCGGGCCGGATCACGCTCGAGGGCGTGTCGTTCCACTACCCGGGCTCCGACCACCGGGTGCTGCACGAGATCGACCTGGAGATCGAGGCGGGCCAGACGATCGCGCTGGTGGGCCCGAGCGGCTCGGGCAAGACGACGCTCTGCAACCTGATCGCCCGGTTCTACGACCCCACCACGGGCGTCATCCGGCTCGACGGCCGCGACCTGCACGCGATCAACGTCGACTCGTACCGCCGGCACCTGGCGATCGTGGAGCAGGACGTGTTCCTCTTCGACGGCACGATCGCCGAGAACATCGCCTACGCCCGTGCCGACGCCGACCGCAGCGAGGTCGAGCAGGCCGCCCGCCGGGCGCACGCCGCCGAGTTCATCGAGGCCCTGCCGCAGGGGTACGAGACCCTCGTCGGCGAGCGCGGGGTCCGGCTCAGCGGCGGCCAGCGGCAGCGGCTGGCGATCGCCCGCGCCCTGCTGGCCGACGCGCCCATCCTGATCATGGACGAGGCGACCAGCAACCTCGACAGCGAGTCGGAGCGGCTGATCCAGGACAGCCTCCAGCAGGTCTTCGAGCGCCGCACGGCGATCGTGATCGCGCACCGCCTGAGCACGATCCGGCACGCCGACCGCATCCTGGTGCTCGACCACGGCCGGATCGTCGAGTCGGGCGATCACGAGACCTTGATCGACCAGGGCGGTCGGTATCGCGAGATGGTCCGCCTCCAGCGCGTGGAAGGCTAGTCCGGGGCCGCTACCGGTCCTGCCCGACCCGAGACGACCCCCCGGCCGATGCAGGTTGCGTACGTCCTCACCGGCGATTCTCTCGATGCGGCCAGCCGTTACGTGCGGGGGGTGCGGCTGTCCGTGCGCTCGCTGCGACGGATCCACCCCGGGGCCACCGTCCACTGCCTGTGCGACGCGCCGCTGGCCCGTGCGCTCCGCGCCGCCGACCACCCGCTCGGCCGCGAGGTCGATCGGCTCGTGGAGTGCGGCGACGCCACCGGCGGTCCGACGCATCGGAGCCGGCACCTGAAGATCACCCTCCGCGGCCGACTCGCCGGCCGGTTCCTCTACCTCGACGCCGACACGGTGGTCGCCGGCCCGCTCGACGACCTGTTCGCCAGCTCGAAGCCCCTGGGGATCACCCTCGATGCCTTCTTCCCCGAGGCGATCGGCCAGTTCCCCGCCTGGCTGGCGCCGCACTACCGGCGGCTGGGGTGGCTGCCCTCGAACCCCTACTACAACGGCGGGATCTTCAGCGTCGCCGATTCCGACGCGACCCACCGCCTGTTCCGCGCCTGGCACGCGCACTGGCGACGGACGGTCGCGATTGGCCTGGTGATGGACCAGCCCGGCCTGAACCGCGCGATCCAGGAGCAGGCCCCCGAGCTCGAGATCTTCCCCGAGACGTACAACTTCCTGATCGGCCGCGCCGAGCGAACCCTGCCGCCCGACGCGCGGGTACTCTCGTTCCTGGCGTCGCTGGCCGGCCCGATGCACGCCCGGTACGAGTCGGCGCTGGCCCACCTCGACGACGACTCCGCCACCGCCGCAGCCCTCGACGCCCTGACGGCCGCAGGCACCCTCCTGCCGCGTCGGGAATGGAGCCGGGCCGGCGATTGGACCCGCCGGCTCCGCGAGGCCCTGGCCCAGGCCGGCGCCCGCCACCGCCTCCGCGACGCCTCGCAGGATTAGCCATCCCCTCCGCTTGACCCAACGTCCGGAGCGTGAGCCCCCTTGGACATCCTGCTGTGGAACACCAGTTACCTCCAGGCCCGGGGCGGGGCGGAGACCCACGTTCATCTGCTGCTGAACGAACTCGCCCGCCATGGCCTGAGCGTGGGCGTGGTTGCCAACCGACCCGAGGCGGCGACCGCCACGCCCCCGCTCCGCTCGCCGCTGCACCCCGCCGTGGTGGTCCACGCCGACCGCTTCCCGTACCCGTTCGGTCCCGGCGCGCCGGGGCGCAGCCGACTGGCGACCCCCTGGATCTACCTGGGATCGATCCGCCGGCTGATCGGGTTCCTGCGCCGGCACACGCCGGCCGTGGTCAACCTGCGGTATGTGAACTTCGACGCCGTCCCGCTGGTCTGGCTCCAGCGCCGGTGCGGGTACCGCCTGGTCCTGACCTTCTCGGGCGGTGACGTGGCCCTGGCCGAGCGCAACCGGCTGGCCCGCTGGCGGATCGGCTTCGCGGTCCGGCGCGCCGGGGCCGTGACGGCCGTCTCGGAGGATCTGTGCCGGCGCGTGGAACGGCTGTACGGTCGACCCGTCCGGTGCCTGCCCAATGGCGTGGAGCCTGCGGCCCAGACGCCGCTCCCGGCCCCGTCGGAGTCGGACGCCTTCGTCTTCTGCGGCCGACTGGTCGCCGTGAAGCGCCTGCCGTTCCTGCTGCGCGCCTACGCCGCCTGCGTGCGGCGCGGCATCCGCACCCGGCTCCGGATCGTGGGGAGCGGCCCCGAGGCGGCCGCCCTGGAGCGCCTGGTCCAGGAGCTGGGGATCGGCGATCGGGTGGAGTTCCTGGGCGGCCTGCCGCACGACCAGGCCCTGGCGGAGCTGGCTCGCGGCCGCGCGCTGGTGCTGACCTCCGCCAGCGAGGGCCTGCCCATGGTGGCGCTGGAGGCCATGGCGCGGGCACGGCCGGTCGTGGCATCCCGCGTCGGCGGGCTGCCCGAGCTGATCACCGACGGGGTCGAGGGCTGGCTGTTCCCGCCCGACCAGCCCGAGGCCCTGATCGATCGCCTGATGGCGCTCGACGCCGACCCCTCGGCCGCGGACCGTGCGGGCCAGCTCGGCCGCCATCGAGTCGAGGCGACGTTTTCGATCGACCGAATGGTTGAGAACTACCTTGATCTGTATGATCTTCGAATCCTTCCCGGTGCCGCCCGACCCTGACGGACGGGCCGGCCGCCGGCCGCCGCACACGGAAATTCCGGGGCCGCGAGCCCGACCGCCCGAGACCTCGCCATGGCCCGCATCGTCACGGTCTACCTCGGCAACTACCGCCGGTGCCGTGAGCGCGACATGGCGAACATCCGCTGGCGGAAGATCTCCGAGGCGCTGGTGCGGCGGGGCCATCAGGTCGACATCGCGACCAACGAGTGGCCCTGGTTCCTGAGCCGACGGCCCCGCGAGCTGGGCCCGAACCTCCGCAAGGTCCCGCTCCGGGGCCTGCGCTGGCACGACTACGACGTGGTCAAGACCGAGTTCCACCTGGGCTTCGAGACCCTGGTGCGCCACGGCGGCGACGATCACCCGTTCATCCTCTCCAAGCTCGGCTCGGTGGTCGGCCCCGAGGACCGCCCCGGCATCTTCTTCTACGGACCGATCCGCGAACGGCTGTACCGCCTCCAGGAGGCGATCGCGCGCACCAGCCACTATGTCACGCTGCTGAGCCCCGCCGCGATGGAGCTGTGGCGCGAGTGCCACAGCCCCCGCGCCAACCTGCTCCTGGTCCCCGGCGCCGTCGATGCCGTGCGACCGCCCCCCGGCCCCGACCCGTACCCCGATCGCGGCCAGCCCCGCTGCATCTTCTCGGGGATCGTGTACTTCAAGCACTCGCAGCCCGAGGCGAACCGGATCCTGATCCAGAAGCTCAATGCGCTCGGACAGCGGCTGAACCGGGCCGGCGTCCGCCTGCACCTGCTCGGTCACGGCGAGGTCCAGGACCTCGACCGCAGCGCCGTGACCTACCTGGGGGCCTGCGACTACGAGCGGTCGTGGGACTACCTGCACCATGCCCAGGTCGGCGTGGTGGTGACGGCCGGGGGCGTCATGCACAACAACGAGAGCTCGAAGATCTACCACTACTTGCGCGCGGGCCTGCCGACCGTGAGCGAGGCCGGGTTCCCCAACGACCACGTCGTCCGCGACTCGGGCCTGGGCACCGTCGTCCCCAACGGTGACCTGGACGCCCTGGCCGACGCCGTGGCGCGGGCCGCCACCGCCCGCTGGGATCGCGACGCGGGGGTGCGGTTCATCCTGAATCACCACACCTGGGACGCCCGGGTCGCGGTGTACGACGACCTGATCCGTCGCGTCCTGGGCGAACCCGCCGCGACCACCGGGCGGCAACCGTCCGCGTGACCGGGCGATCGTCCCGGCTGCCCCCTTCCCCCCCGAGACCACCGATGGCCGCGTGGCCCGCCGTCACCGTGATCGTGGCCGTCTTCAACGGCGAGCGGACCATCGGGCCCTGCCTCGACGCGCTGCTGGCGCTCGACTACCCCGCCGACCGCCGGGAGATCATCGTCGTCGACAACGACTCCACCGACGGGACCCGGGCGATCCTGGCGCGCTATGGTTCCGCCATCCGGATCGACTCCGAGCCGGTCCGGGGCAAGCCGGCCGCGTGCAACCGGGCGGCGGCGCTGGCGAGCCATCCGATCCTGGCGAATACCGACGCCGATTGCGTGGTCGATCGGGACTGGCTGGCGCCCCTGGTCCGGCCCCTGGAGGATCCGGCGGTCGGCATGGTCGGCGGCCAGATCCGGGCGCTCTGCCCCGACGACCCGATCCAGGCCTTCGGCGAGCGGGTCCACGACCAGGAGGCGGCCATCGGTGCCCGGCTCCCGTACGTCATCGGCATGAGCTGGGCCTGCCGGCGCCCGGTCTTCGAGGCGGTCGGCCGGTTCGACCTGCGGTTCCTCCGCCAGCAGGACTCCGACCTCGCGTTCCGGATCCATCAGGCGGGCTACCGCCTGGTCTATGCCCCCGAGTCGCTGGTGCGGCATCACAACCGCGACACCCTCCAATCGCTCTATGGCGAGGGGTACAAGCACGGCCACTGGTCGGTGCTCTGGACCCAGAAGCATGCCAGGGCCCTGGCGCCCCTGGGACGCCCCCGGATCGCCTGGTGGGCCTACCGCGACCTGGCCCGCCTCGGGGTCCGGTCGGTGCTCGGCCCCCGCGGCGAGCGCCAGCGGACCCGTCACGAGTTCGTCTTCAAGCTGGGCAAGCGCGTGGGCAAGCTCACGGGCTCGTACCGCTTCCGGCATCTGGAAGTCTGATCCACGCTGGCGTGGGGAGCTCACCGTGGATTCCGAACCCCGATCAGACCCAGACGCCGAGACTCGACCCGGCCGCACCGGCGCGGCGACCGGCTCGACCGTGACGGCGATCGTGCCGCTGAAGCACTATCACGAGCCGTTCCTCCGGGCCGCCTGCCGGAGCCTGTTCTCGCAGACCAGGCCCGACTGGCGGGCCCTGGTCGTCGTCGAGCCCGAGGACCGGTCGCACTTCGAGGCGCTGCTGGCCGACGAGCTGGCCGATCCCCGGGTGCGGCTGATCGCGAACACGGGGCGGAAGCTGGCGGGCGCCATCAACACGGGCATGCAAGCGGCGACCAGCGAGTTCGTGGCCCTGCTGCTGGGGGATGATTGCTGGGACGCGCAGGCGGTGGCGGTCCTCTCGACGGCGATCGCCGCGCATCCCGAGGTCGACTTCTTCCACTCCAGCCGCCGCGTCATCGACGAGCACGACCGGCCGATCAGCGCCGTGTACCCGGCGCGCGCCTCGATCCGGGGCGAGGATTTCCTCAGGGGCTCGCCGGTGAAGCATTTGCTCTGCTGGCGCCGCCAGCTCGGGCTGGCGGTCGGCGGGATCGACGAGTCGCTCGATTCGGTGGGTCCCGACGACCACGACTTCCCCTGGGTGATGGCCGAGCATGGGGCCCGGTTCCGGGCGGTGCCCGAGTGCCTCTACCTGTACCGCGACCACCGCGAGGGCTTCCGGCTCACGACGCACCTACCGCTCGACCACCACGAGCGCGAGCTGACCCGGATCCTGACCAAGCATCGCGTCCCCCAGGCGGAGCAGCGGTTGCGGCTCGAGTCGGCCCGGCGGGGATTCCTGCGGCAGTGCCTCTTCGAGTCGGCCGAGGATCAGGCCGCCAAGGAGCGGTCGCAGTTCGATGCCCGCCACGGCTGGCGCGAGGTGTATCGCGCGCCGGAGGGCGGGCTCCCGGCCGCCCGGCGGGCCTGGCGCTGGCTGCGCACGCGGCTGGGCCGACCGGCGCGCTGATGGCTCTCCGAGGGCCGCCGGTGTGGCGGCCGACGGCCCGTGCCCCCCACCACCCTGCCGGCATCCGGCGGGTGACCCGATCCCGCGGAACGCCCATGATCACCAACCCGCACTGCGAGATCAGCGTCGCCCACCACTGCAACCTGGCGTGCCGCGCCTGCTCGCACCTCTCGCCGATCCTGCCGAAGCAGTTCGTCGACCTGGACGTCCTCCGCGCCGACCTGACGACGCTGGCGACCGTGTACCACGCCGAGGAGGCCCGGCTGCTGGGCGGCGAGCCGCTGCTGCACCCCGACCTCGAAGCGGTGATCGCCGTCGTGCGCGCCTCGGGCATCGCCGACCGCGTCGAGGTCTGGACCAACGGCCTGCTGCTGGACCGCATGGGGGACGGCTTCTGGGCGGCCGTGGACCGGGTGGTCGTCTCGGCCTACCCGGGCAAGGAGCAGACGGCGGCGGAGGTGCGGCGGTGCCATCGGCGGGCGAACGAGCACGGCGTGCGGCTGGCGATCTCGGTGGCCGAGATCTTTCGCGAGTCGCACGCCGAGCACGGCACCCGCGACCTCGGGCTGATCGAGCGGATCTACGCCACCTGCCAGACCCGCCGGTGCCACCACATCGAGCGCGGGCGGTTCCACAAGTGCCCGCCGTCGATCTTCCTGCCGCAGGTCCTCGAGGCGCTCCGCGACGACCCGCACGTCGACGGCCTGCCGATCGTGGCCGGCCCCGACTTCGCGGCCAGGCTCCGGGCGTACCTCGACGACCCGGCGCCGCTGCGGTCGTGCGGCCACTGCCTGGGCTCGGTGGGCCGGGCGATCCCGAGCACCCAGGTCCGTCGGCCCGACTGGCGGGCGCCGCAGCAGGCCACCACCGAGGCGCTGCTCGACGCCGAGCTGCTGGCGGCGCTGGAGGCCAGCGACCGCCAGTCGGCGACGCTGGCGGCGGCCCGCCCGCGCACCGGGTACGGGCTGTTCAACCGCAAGAAGCTGCTGCAGTACATGGGCCGGCGCCACGGCGTGGCCGAGCAGGTCCGCACGGCGATCAGCCTGGCTGGCCAGGAGCTCAGCCGGCTCCGCCCGCGACGCACGCCCAGGTCGACGCCCCCGCGGCGCTGAGCGGACCGCGCGGGGTGAGGCGGGCCGGGGCGCGAGCCTCAGGCGCCCGGCGTGAGCGGGACGGGCTCGGCCAGCGCGTTGCTCGCGAGCCGGGGCTCGCTGATCAGCGAGGCGGCGAATCCGGCGCAGTTGGCGAGCTGCCAGAGGCCGAGCGCCCAGACGACCTGGAGCCGCCGCCAGGGCGAGCAGTAGCGGCCGAGCTGGCCCCAGACGCGCCAGGGCAGCGAGCGGTGGAAGGCGACGTCCTCGTGCACCGTGCCCGAGTCGCGGCGGAGTCGGTTGGCGTGGTACCGCCGCGCGCCCCGGCCGTAGCGGTAGTGCAGGTCCACGTACTTGCGGAGGTTCTGCGGGTGCCGGTGCTCGATCCGCGCCGACGGCTCCCACACGATGCCGCGGCCGGCCAGCCGCCAGCGGTCGCAGAAGTCACGGTCCTCGGCGCCGGCGCGGTCGAAGCCGGTGTCGAACCCGCCCATCTCCAGGAACCGGGCGCGTGAGCAGATCAGGTTGTTGCTGGTCAGGAAGTAGGCGTGGTCGCGGTGGTGGTTGAAGTGCTCATAGACCAGGTCGACGACGAACTGGCTGGCCTCGGAGAAGAGCAGCTCGGGCAGGCCGTTGTAGGTCGTGCCCCCGACCAGGCAATCGGGGCGCGCGTCGGCCGACCGCATCAGCGCCTCGAGCCAGTCGGGATCGGGCCGGCAGTCGTCGTCGGTGAAGGCGATCAGCGCGCCGATGGCCTCGCAGACGCCGCGGTTGCGGGCCACCGAGGGGCCGGCGTTCGGCTGGCGGATCACCCGCACGGCCGGGCCGGCCGGGTCGAGTCCGGCCAGGGCGTCAGCGCCGGGGGTCGGGCTGCCATCGTCGACGACCACGACCTCGAAGTCCGCCGGCGGCAGGGTCTGCCGTTGCAGGGCCTCGACGCAGGCGCGGAGCTGGTCCGGACGATTGTACGACGGCACGACCACCGTCACCCGTGGCTGGCTCATGTCCGATCCCCTCGCAACCGGCCGGCCTCTTCGCCCGCCCCGATCTCGCCGGGCTTGCCGCCGCCGGCCGCCTCGCCGTCCCAGACCTCGCGTCACCGGCCCCGGAAGGCCGGCGGTGCCGCCCCAGTATAGTGACCGGATGTGCGGGCTGGTACCCGTGGAGCACCCGGTTTCGAGGTCGCGGGCAGACACACCGCGCGCCCGCCCGGCCGCGGTCGGCCCGGCCCCCGACTTCCGTCGCCCGGCCATCTTCTGATCCGGAATTGCCTCGACTCCGGCGGAGGCCCGAACCGCGGAACCCCTGACCCCAAAAAGGCTTTGGTGCGCCGGCGCCGCCTGTTCCGTGGCCCACGCGAGCCGGCCGGACGACCGCGACGGGGCGCGGATTGGACGCAATCGGCCTTAAGGCCCAAACCCACCAGGCCGATAACTCAACGTATCCGGAACAATCGAACCACGCCCTCCCGGGGGCCGCCGAGGGTGGGACCATGAGCCGACCGAAGCCCGAATCGAGCCAGACCGGGCGCCGGCAGCGGTACCGGCCGCTGGGGCTGCTGCTCTGGCTGGGGCTAGCGACGTCGGGCCAGGGCCAGTCGCTCGGCCTGCCCGCGCTGCCGGCCCCGCTGCCGGAGTCCAACGGCCCGGCCGAGTTGCCGGCAATCCCGCCGGCCCCCGGCAGCCCCGCCGGGGTCTTTGGCCAGCCCGAGACGCCCCGGTCGATCCCGACGATCGACCTGGCCGCCCCCCGGCCGGCGCAGGGACCGGGCTCGACGGCGGCGTTCGTCGACGGCCTGCGGGGCAACGACGCGGCCTTCGAGGTGATCCTGGGCCAGTCGCGCATCCTCTCGCTCAAGCAGGACCTCGCCGCCGGGCCCGGCGAGACGACCATCGCCTCGGGCGACCCCACGATCGTCGAGTTCCTGGCCGTCTCCCCGCGCCAGATCCGCATCACCGGCCTGCGGTTCGGCACCACCGACCTGTCGATCATCGACGGCCGTGGCGAGACGCACAGCTTCGAGGTCCGGGTCGTCGCCGACCTCAGCGTGCTCGAGGCCAAGCTCCGCGGCCTGTTCCCCGACACCAGCCTGCGGCTCGGCCAGATCCGCAACAACGTGGTCGTCGAGGGTCAGGCCCGCAACAACCAGCAGATCGCCCAGATCCTCCAGACGGTCGAGGCGTATCTGAACTCGGGAGCCAACCAGGTGACGGGCGCCCGTGAGGTGCCCGTGGGCGATCCCGAGCGGGCGGCCGGCGGCGCCCCGGACGCGATGGCCGGGCCGGTCGACGGCGACGTGCCGCCCGAGCCGGACCCGCTGGCCGCCGGTCGCGATCCCCGGGGCCGGCTCTCGGGCGAGCTGGCCGGGCCGCTGAGCGTGCAGGGGGAACTCATCCGGCCCCAGGTCATCAATCTGCTCCGGGTGCCAACCTCGCAGCAGGTGATGCTCAAGGTCCGCGTCGCCGAGCTCAACCGCACCGCGTTGCGGCGGATCGGGGCGAACTTCCTGGGCGTGGACCCCTCCTCCGGCGCGATTGTCGGCACGCAGATCACCGGCGTGAACAACGCCGCGGCCGCCGTGGGCGACCTGGCCCAGAGCACGGTCATCCCCGGCCGCAACCTCCGGGGCGCCGCGTTCCTGCCCTCCACCGCCCTGGGCTCGCGCAACGGCACGACGGTCTTCGGGATCTTCCAGGACGGCAACTTCGCCTTCACCCTGAACGCCCTCCGGCGCAACGGCATGCTCAAGATCCTGGCCGAGCCGAACCTGGTGGCGATGAGCGGTTATCCGGCGAGCTTCCTGGCCGGCGGCGAGTTCCCGGTGCCGGTGCCGCAGGTCAGCGCCGGCGGCGTGGCCCCGACGGTGACGGTGCAGTTCAAGGAGTTCGGCGTGCGGCTGGGATTCCTGCCGTTCGTGGTGGACGAGGACGTGATCCGGCTCTCGGTGGTGCCCGAGGTCAGCGAGGTCGACTTCACCGTGGCCGTGACCCTGGTCGCCGGCGGCTCGCCGGTGCCGGGGCTGAACGTGCGGCGGGCCCAGACGACCGTCGAGCTTCGCGAGGGCCAGACGCTGGCGATCGCCGGCCTGCTCCAGGTGAACCTCGACGGCTTCACCGACCGCGTGCCCGGCCTGGGCGACCTGCCGATCATCGGCCCGATGTTCAGCAACACCTCCACCCAGCGGGTCGAGAAGGAGATGGTCGTGCTGGTGACGCCCTACATTGTCGAGGCCATGAGCCCCGGCCAGGTGCCCCCCCTGCCCGGCGACGAGGTCAAGGAGCCGAACGACCTGGAGCTGTTCCTGCTCAACCGGATCGAGTCGCGGACCGGCAAGGACTTCCGCTCGACGACCCGCTGGGACGACGTGTTCGACCTGCGGGCGCACCTGAAGCTGGAGCAGAAGTACGTTCAGGGCCCCGTCGGCTTCTCCGACTGAGCCCGCCGCCGGACCCAGTCGAGTGTCCCCCAGAGGAGTGCCCGCCATGCCGACCACCGCGAACCGACGCCCCGACCCTCGCCCCCGGCTGGCCGCCGCCCTGGTCGCGATCGCGCTGGGCCAGGCCCCGGCCGCCCGGGCGCAGGGGCCCGCCGCCGACGCCGGGATGCCGCTGACGCTGGTGCCCGAGGCGACGGCGTTCGACGCGCCGCCCGAGCTGACCGGCGCCGCCCCCGTGGCCGATTGCGGGTGTGGTGAGCGCCGCGGCCTGCTCGGTCGGCGACGGCACAAGGCGGCGTGCCGACGGCACCTGCAGGAGCACTTGCTCGGTTACCCCGAGGAATTCGAGGAGGCGCCCCTGGGCGCCTCGCTCTACGCTCACGGCCGCACCCAGGTCGGCAACGCCGCTGCGGCGCGGCTGACGTTCTACGACTTCGACTTCGTCGCCGACAGCGATCAGCTCAACGCGCGTGGCCGGCAGAAGCTGGCCCGCACCGCCGCCGAGCTGCCCCGGCTCTACGCGCCGGTCGTCATCGAGCCGATCGAGCGAGCCCCCGGGCTGGCGGAGTCGCGGCGGCAGGCCGTGCTCGCCGGCCTGAACGCGCCCGGTGGGTTCCCGGTGCCGGCCGAGCGGGTGATCGTGGCGGCACCGATGCCGACCGGCCTGCGAGGACCCGAGGCGATCGTCGGCTACGGTCGGCAGCTCAACCACGTCTCCAGCGGCGGGGCGATCGGCGGGGGCGGCGGCACCAGCGACGCCTTCAACGGCGGCTTCACCTCCGGCGGCCTGAGCGCCCCGGCCGTCACCCCCGGATTCGGCACCCGCCCCTGAGCGGGCCGCATCGGAGAGTCCGGGCTTCGCGACCGAATCGGAACCAGGAGGCGATCGGGATGACCTGCCGGTGGAACTCGCGACTGCGGCGGTGCGCGGCCCTGGCCGCCGCGCTGGCCCTCACCGCCGGCTGCCAGAGCGTCCGTCCGGGCGCGCAGACGCCCGCGACGG
>CAZUZD010000038.1:0-27970 GCA_964624465.1 uncultured Isosphaeraceae bacterium | reverse complement strand
CAGCGGAATCCGCTGCGGCTGTTTGCATTTCCGGTGGGTCGGGTTTTGCCACGGACGGGCCGGGTGGGGTTCTCGGGCCTGGGGTGATTGTCGGGGCGGGCGGGTCCGGGGATGTCGGGTTGGCCTTGCGCGTTGGGCGGGACGGGGTTCGGTTCCGCTTGACGGACTCTGGATCTCATAGATAATTCAGAGAATCCTGCCGCGCACCCCGAACGCCCGCACCTCACGACCGGCGGCCGCCCCTCCAATCGGTACGATCCGAACCCGTTCGATCGACGACCCTGGTCGTCGGTGGGAGTCCGTCCCATGTCCCGTGCTGCCTACCGGGTGACTGCCCTGGGCCTGACCCTGCTGCTGCCGGTCCTGGACCGGACCCCGGCCCTTGCCCAGGACGCCGGCCAGGAGCCCGCCGCGGCCCCCGGCCAGGCGCCGGCCGTCGACCTGCCGAAGCCGGCGGCGATCCCGGGCTTCGAGCTGCCGGCCCTGCCGACGATCCCGGTCCGCCGGGGCCGGCCCGAGACCAACTGGGTCGCGGCCGACAACCTGCCGCTGCCCAAGGACCGCGACGGCATCTGGGTACTCGAGTTCTCGTTCCTGCCGGTGCGGATCATCGAGGTCGACATCCCGGGCAAGGGACGCCGGCCGGTGCACTACATGGTCTACAAGGTCGTGAACCGCTCCGGCCAGCCCCGGCAGTTCGTGCCCCAGTTCACCCTGATCGACGACTCCGGCAAGCGCTACGAGGACACCGTGCTGCCCCTGGCCGCCCGGAAGATCCAGGCGACCGAGGACCCCAGCCGCCCCCTGCTGGGCGCGGTGGCCTCCAGCGGCACGATTCCCGCCAGCACCAAGAACGGCATCGATGACGCCGTCTTCGGGGTGGCGATCTGGGACAACGTCGACTTCAAGGCCGACGGCTTCCACGTCTTCGTCCGCGGTCTCTCCGACGGCTACCAGCAGGTGGCCCCCGCCACCGGCGGCGAGCCGGTCACCCGCTTCAAGGCCCTCAAGATTGACTTCTCGCGGCATGGCGACGACCGCAACCCGCACTCCGCCGAGATCAAGCTCCGGGAGCCGGCCTACGAGTGGGTGTACTACCCCTGAGCCGAGCCGGCGCCGCTGAGGTTCATCGCAGGGAATTCCCGGCCCGGCCGTATGCCCCTCAGGCGTACGGCACCGGGTCGGGGATGCCGACCCGCTCGAACGCCTCCAGCCGGATGCGGCACGAGTCGCAGCGCCCGCAGGAGTGGCCCTCGCCGGTCGGGTCGTAGCACGAGTGCGTCAGGGCGTAGTCCACGCCCAGCTCCAGCCCGCGCCGGATGATCGCGTCCTTGGTCAGGTGGATCAGCGGCGCGTGGATCCGGAACCGGCCGGTCCCCTCGACGCCGGCCTTCGTCGCCAGGTTCGCGACCGACTCGAAGCCGGCGATGAACTCGGGGCGGCAGTCGGGGTAGCCCGAGTAGTCGACGCAGTTGACGCCGACGAACAGGTCGAAGGCGCCCAGGACCTCGGCCCAGCCCAGGGCCAGGCTCAGGAAGATCGTGTTGCGGGCCGGCACATAGGTGATCGGGATCCCGGCCCCGGCCAGGGAGTCGGTCGGCCGGTCCTTGGGCACGGCGATCGCGTCGGTCAGGGCGCTGCCGCCGAAGGCCCGCAGGTCGATCGGGAGCACCAGGTGCCGGGCCACGCCCAGCGCCTTCGCGGTCCGGCGGGCGGCCTCCAGCTCGGTGGCGTGCCGCTGGCCGTAGGCGACGGTCAGGGCGTAGAGCTCGAAGCCGGCGGCCTGCGCCTCGGCGGCGGCGGTCACCGAGTCGAGCCCGCCGCTGAGCAGGACCACGGCACGCGGGGGCCCGGTTTCTGGTGCCATCGGCGTCACGATCTCGATCTCGGGGTGAGGCGGAGGCGCCGGGCGGCTGGCGCCGGGCGTGGGGTGAGATTCCCTAAGACCATAGGCGGTGGGTCGTCTCGCGGGCAAGCCGCCCGTGGGGGTGGCGCGCCCGGCGGGCTTTGGACTTGCGGCGGGCGGGGACCCGGCGATACAATTCCGCGTTCTTGGGGCCTGGTGCCCCCCCGACACGCATTCCGACTGTCTGCAGCGAAGGATCTCCGGACATGGCTCACAAGAAGGGTCAGGGCTCGAGCCGTAACGGCCGCGATTCGAACCCGAAGATGCTCGGCATCAAGGTCTTCGGCGGCCAGACCGCCCGCCCGGGCTCGATCATCTGCCGGCAGCGCGGCACCCGGTGGCGCCCGGGCAAGAACGTGGGCGTCGGCAACGACTGGACGATCTACAGCCTGATCGACGGCACCGTGCTCTTCGACCAGGAAGGTCGCCGGATCAACGTGGTGCCGCTGGCGGCCAACTGATTCGACCGAACCTCTCGACGGTTCCCCGCGAATAACCCTCGGCCCCCGCGCGGCGCGTCCGTGACGGGGGCCGTGCCGTCTCCCGGTGCCACGGCCCGGCGCGTCGGCTCCGCGTGACCGCGTCCCCGGCCGGGGACGCCGCTCCTCCTGGCTCCTTTGGCTGCGAAGGTTCGTGCCCCATGTTCGTCGACCGGGTGACTCTCTACGTCAAGGGCGGCGACGGCGGCAGCGGCATCGTCAGCTTCCGCAAGGAAAAGTACGTCCCGCGCGGCGGGCCCAACGGCGGCGACGGCGGGGCCGGCGGCTCGATCATCCTGGTCGCCTCGACCAACGTCACCAACCTCGCCCACCTGTCGCACCAGCGGCACTGGAAGGGCGGGCGCGGCGAGCACGGCCAGGGCTCCAACTGCACCGGCCGCGACGCCCAGGACGTGCTGATCCAGGTGCCCGTCGGCACCATCATCCGCGACCGCGACCGCGGCAACATCCTCCGCGACCTCGTCACCGAGGGCGAGCAGGTCGTCATCGCCCGCGGCGGCCGGGGCGGGTACGGCAACTCCCACTTCAAGTCGTCGACCAACCGCGCCCCGCGCATGGCGGAGAAGGGGGAGCCCGGCGAGGAGCGCCGGGTCACCCTGGAGCTGAAGGTCATCGCTGACGTCGGCCTGCTGGGCCTGCCCAACGCCGGCAAGTCGACCCTGCTGTCGCGGATCTCGCGGGCCCAGCCCGAGATCGCCGACTACCCGTTCACCACCAAGTACCCGAACCTCGGCCTGGTGAACGTCAATTCGGATCAGTCGTTCGTGGTGGCCGACATCCCCGGCCTCATCGAGGGCGCCCACTCGGGCCACGGCCTGGGCCACGAGTTCCTCCGGCACGTCGAGCGCACCCGGTTGCTGCTGCACCTGGTCGATGCCGCGCCCATCGACGGCTCGGACCCGGTCCAGAACTACCGCACCATCCGCCGCGAGCTGGAGCTGTACAGCCCCGCGCTGGTGAACCGGCCCGAGCTGGTCGTCGCCACCAAGCAGGACCTGCCCGAGGCCGCCGAGGGTCGCAAGCGGCTCTCCGAGGCGCTCGGTCGCGAGGTGCTCGGCCTGTCGGCCGTCACCGGCCGCGGCCTGCCGCAGCTGTTGCAGCGGGTGGCCGACGAGCTGGCCGTGCTGCCGGCGATCCCCTCGGCCGAGCCCACCGCGCCGCCGCCGCAGATGTACGACCCCCGGCTCGCCGAGGACCCGGACGCCCACGAGCTGCCGTTCCCGCAGTCGCCCGAGTTCGAACGCCGCCCGAAGTCGGCCCGGCCTCAGGACGACGAGCCCGACGACGACACCGCCGAGCTGGTCGCGGATGAGGATGCAGACGCCGAGCCCGAGCCGGAGCCGGCGACCGAGGCGGAACCGTCGGCCGATGGCGGCTGAGGCGGCCCCCAAGCCCCATCGCCTCGTCGTGGACCTGGGCAACACCCGCCTGAAGTGGGCCGCCGTCGCCCCCGACGGCACCCGCGGCCCGGCCGTGGCGGTCGCTGTCGACGACGAGCCCGCCTGGGCCGCGAGCCTGGCGCACGCACCAGGGTCGGCCGCCGCCCACTGGACCATCGCCAGCGTCCGGCCCCCGGCGGCCGAGGCGCTGGCCCGCTGGCTGACGACCCAGCGGCCCGACGCCTCCGTGCGCTGGTTCCGCTCGGCGGCCGACGTCCCGGTCGCCCACCGCCTGGCTCGGCCGGCGGCGACGGGCGTGGACCGCGCGCTCGGCGTCTGCCAGGCGCTCCACGAGCAGGGCGGCCGGGGTCCCGGGCTGGTCGTCTCGTGTGGCACGGCGATCACCGTCGACCGGGTCGGAGCCGACGGCGGGTGGCAGGGCGGGGCCATCGCCCCCGGCTGGCGGGTGCTCGCCCTGGCCTTGAACCAGGCGACGGCCCAGCTCCCGGTTGCGAACCTGGAGGACGCCGATCAGGCCACCATCCCGGCGCTCGGCGACGAGACCCGCTCGGCGCTCCGGGCCGGTCTGTACTGGGGCCAGGTCGGCGCCGTGCGCGAGCTGATCACGCGGCAGCGGGCCGACCTCGACGGCCCGTCCTGGATCGTGTGGACCGGCGGCGACGCCTCCTGGCTGGCGCGGGCGGTGCTCGGTCCCGGGGCGACGATCCGCCCGGATCTGGTCCTGGACGCGCTGGCGCGGCTGGGGTTCGCGGCCCCGAGCGAGCGGCCATGAGCGCGGATCCGACGCCGGGACGCCCCGAGTGCGCCGTGCTCACCGGCGCGGGCCTGGGAGCGATCGCCGTCGTGCGCGTCTGGGGCGAGGGGGCCCTCGCGCTCGTCGACCGGCTGTTCCGGCCGAACGCAGGTCGCGGCCTGGGCGTGACGCCCGAGCGACGGCTCCGGGTCGGTCGCCTGGGCGCCGGCACGGGCGACGAGGTCGTGGTCTACCGCCTGGCCGGCCCCCCGGAATCGGTCGAGATCCAGTGCCACGGCGGCCTGGCCGCGACCGAGCTGGTGCTGGAGGCCCTCGAAGCCGGGGGCGCGATCCGGGTGAGAGCCGACCGCTGGGTGACCCGGACGGCCGGCTCGCCGCTGCGGGCCCAGGCCCAGCTCGACCTGGTGCGGGCCGGGACCCTGCGCGCGGCGACGATCCTGCTCGACCAGGCCCGCGGCGCCCTCGACTCGGAGCTGGATCGGCTGGCCGCGCTGCCCGACGCATCGGCCGAACTGGCGGCCGGTCTGGCGACGTTGCGAGCCTGGGCGGCCGTGGGCACGCGCCTGGTCGGCGGCTGGCGGATCGCGCTGGCGGGCCGGCCGAATGTGGGGAAGAGCTCGCTGCTGAACGCGCTGGCGGGCTTCGAGCGGGCGATCGTGACGCCGGTGCCGGGCACGACCCGCGACGTCGTGCGGCTGGCGACCGCCTTCGACGGCTGGCCCGTCGAGCTCTCCGACACCGCCGGCCTGCGCACCACCGACGATCCGCTCGAACGGGCCGGCATCGCCGTCGCGCAGCATGCCCACGAGCGGGCCGACCGGATCGTGCTCGTGCTCGACGGCTCGGCCCCGCTCGCTGCCGAGGACCATGCGCTGCGGGCGCTCCACCCGGCCGCAATCGTCGTCGCCAGCAAGGCCGACCTGCCGGCCGCCTGGGACCCCGGTTCGCTCGGCGCCCTGGCCGTCTCGGCGGTGCGTGGCGACGGCTTGCCCGCCCTGATTGCCCGGCTGGGGCCGGCCCTCGTCCCCGAGGCCCCGCCGCCGGGCGTGGCGGTGCCGTTCCGGGCGGACCACGAGCGGGCGCTGGCACTGGCCGAGGCCGCCCTGGCGAGTGACGGGCCGGCGGCGGCCCGGCGGGTGCTGCGGGGCCTGCGGGAGCGGGGCGAGGTGCCGCCGGTCGAGGCCTGACGCGGGCGGCTCAGCGCTTGACGGGGCCGGGGCCGGGGATGCGGTTCAGGTCGGCGCCGGAGTCCAGGGCGGGGGAATCCGGGTCGAGCCTCAGGTCATCCAGGCCGAAGCTCCAGATCGAGCGGTCGGGGTCCCAGGCGGTGGCGAACCGGGCGTCGCCGTGGCGGGAGGCGTCGTCGCCGCCGAAGGCCTGCTCCCAGGCGGCGCGCCGCCAGTCGCTGGGCGAGGCGGCCGAGCCGACCGACTGGTCGCGGCGGTAGGTTTCGATCTGGTGGTAGAAGACCCCGCGCCCCTCCCAGGTCACGCGGTCGCGGAGGGCGTTGAGCCCCTCTTGACCCTGCACCAGGACCAGCGGGCCGCCCTCGGGCGAGGTGGCCAGCAGGCTGTCGACGACGCGGACCTCGGCCGCCGGCAGGTCGGGGGCCTCCAGGTCGCTGTCGAGCCGCACCAGGCCGCCCAGGGTGCGGGCGGTGACCTCGCGCAGGCTCAGGCGGATCGGCTCGACGGCCAGCCCCCGGCGCTGGGCGTGGCCGTGCACCAGGCTGCCCCCGGTGAGGACCGCGCACTGCGTCAGCGAGAGGTCGAGCCGCCGTCCCGGGGCGACGTCGAAGCCGTCGCGGCCGCAGCGGAACAGGCATTCGGAGAGCCGGACCGTGGCCGGCGAGGCGTCGGGCTCGCCGCCGCCGCCCGGCCCGGTGTCGGCCGCGACGTGGACCACGGCGATCCGGATCCGCGACTCGTTGAGGATCGGGTCGGGCTGCGTGACCGTGCAGCGGGTCAGGATCAGCTCGGCACCGGCGCCCAGGGCGAACAGGCCGAGCCGGCCGGCGGTCACGTTCAGCGGGCGCTCCAGGCTCAGGTCCACGCCGTCGAGCTCCAGAGCCGAGCCAGGGGCGATCTGGAACAGCACGGCCAGGTCATTGGGCCCCAGGCCGGTCTCGTTCGAGGGCCGGAACCGCAGCCGCGGCCGGGGTCCGCGTGCCTCGGCCTTGATGACCCAGGGGCCGCCGCGCGGTAGGTCGACGGGGCGCAGGCTCAGGTCGGCCTCGGCCGCCAGGCGGATCGTCCCGCCGCGCGAGCCCAGCCGCCGCACCGCCTCCTGGAACTCCTCGGCCGTCCGCGCCGGCCGATCGGCTCCCGGTCGGCCGGGCTCGGTGGTGACGCCAGCCCCGCCGCCATCAGCGGCCAGCAGGCCCGTCCCTGCGCCCGACTCTCCGGGCTCGCGACCCTCGCCCGCGCCGGAGCGGACCGGGCGCTCCTCGTCGCCAGGGCGCCTGGGGGTGCGATCGCCGGGCTCGGCACCGGTGCGGGTGCGGGCCTCGCCCACCGGTCCGGAGCCGCCACTGCCACCGCCGACGAGCGGCGTGGGCCGGGGCCGCGTGCCGGCCGCCGAGCCGTCGGAGGCCGGCATCGGCATCGGCATCTGGGTCATCGGCTCCATCTCGGAGTCGTCGCGGGGCATGACCTCGGTTTCCGTCGGCGTGGTCACCGGCGCCGGCTCGACCGGGTCGGGTCGACGGGAGACGGGGGCCGCCGGGGAGGCGTCGGGGGCCTCGGGCGCTCTGACCGGGCCTGGAATCGTGTCGGTTGCGACGGGGCTGGGCTGCGGGGGATCACCGGGCGGGGTGAGGGTCGGGGTCGCGGCCAGGGCCAGGGCGGAGGCGGCCGGATCGTTCGCCCGGGCGCGGCGGTTCCGGGCCGACTCCAGGACGCTGGCGATCACGCCGTTGGGGCCGAGCAGCCGCTCGTTGAGCGACCGCCGGGGGCCGGTCTCGGGGGCGGAGTCGGTCGGGTCAGCGAGCCGGAACGCGGGGGCCGGGTCGGCGGCGGCCAGCAGGGCGGTCGGGTCGGCGCTGGCCCAGACGCGGCCGCGGGCGGCCAGCGACCGCGTCTCGCGCAGGGCGCTGCCGGCGCCGGAGCCCCAGCGGACGAAGTCGCGCACCGGGGTGGCCGTGGCGGCCGAGGCGCCGGTGGGCATCAGGAAGGTGCCGATCCCGCCGTACAGGTTGTCGCGGCCGCGCCAGTCGAGCGATCCGGGCACATCGGTGGCCACCAGGGTGGCGGCGACCGTGCCGGCGGCAGCGATGACCGAGCCGTCCACGTCGCAGCGGGCCGCCGTGTTCACCAGCCGCAGCGCCGGGGTGCCGCCGGCGGCCAGGATGCGGGCATTCCGCAGGGTCAGGAACGAGCGGATCGGCAGCTCGGCGTTGGCGTTGTCGAAGTAGAGCGCGGGTTGATCGGGACCGAAGGTGCAGTCGGCCAGTGCCAGGTCGGTCGGTCCGCGGGCCCGGATGCCGATCTGGCCGCCATCGAAGTGGCAGGCCTGGAGCCGCACCGGCAGGGGCCGCTCGGTCCGGTCGGCCGCCTGGCCGGTGCTCCGCACCAGGAGGGCGGTGGCCGCCGCGTCGGTCCCGGCCCCGGCGCGGGGGGCGGTGCGGAACCGGCAGCGGACGAGCTCCAGGTCGGCGTCCTCGGCGAGGATCGCCACGTTCGGCCCCGAGCGGTCACCCGGTTCGAGCCGCAATTCCAGGCCCTCGACCCGGACCCGGCCGCCCCGGAACGTGAGCAGGGTGGCGTCGACGGTCGCCAGCCCGACCGGCTGGTCCATGACCAGCACCGGCCGCGCGGTGTCGGCGCTGCGGAGGGTCAGGTCGCGACCCGGCCGGCCGGGCTCGATCCGACCGGCGGCGGAGCCCGAGCGGATCACGTACGGCCCGTCATCGGTCAGCACCAGCGTGGCGCCCGAGGGGGCCGCGGCCAGGGCGGCGCGGAGGTCCTCGCGGGAGCTGATCGGGATCTCGCGGGCCGCGGGGTCGCGACGGCCCGCGCCGGTCGGGTCCGGGGCCGGCAGCACGACCGGGCCAGTCTGGGCCAGCACGCCGGATTCGGCGCCGGTGGCCGTCGCCGGCCCGGCCGTGACGACCGTCGGGGCGGAGGCGTCGCGGCGACCCGTGGGCGACTCCAGGGCGCCGCGGGGGCCGGGCGGCGCGCCCGCCCACCAGGCCAGGGCCAGGCCGACGAGCAGCAGCCCGAGCGTGGGCACGGCCCAGATCAGGTGCCGCTCCCAGGCGGCGGGGGCGACCGTCGCGACCGCCGCCTCGGTGACCGCGCCCGGAGGCACGAGCCGCCAGGTGCTCGTCGGGGTCAGGCCCAGCTCGGTGGCCAGGGCCTGGAGGTCGCGGGTGAGCTGCTGGGGCGTCTGGTACCGGCGGTCGCGGTCCTTCTCCATGAGCTTGCGGACCAGCGCCCCGAGTGCCACGGGGATCTCCGGGTGGCCGGCCCGCACGTCGGGCGCGGGCTCCTCCTGGTGCTGGAGCAGCTTCTGGAGCACGGTGCCGTCGGGGAACGGCGGCCGGCCGGTGAGGGCGTGGAACATGGTGCAGCCGAGCGAGTACAGGTCGCTGCGGACGTCGACGTCGCGCGGGTCGCGGGCCTGCTCGGGGCTGATGTAGTCGAACGTGCCCAGGGTCATGCCGCTCTGGGTCAGGCCGGTGTCGTGGCCCCCGCGCTCGAAGTGTCGGGCCAGGCCCATGTCGACGAGCTTGACGCGGCCCTGCGGGGTCACGATCAGGTTCGATGGCTTGATGTCGCGGTGGACCAGCCCGCGCTCGGCGGCGTGCACCAGGCCGCCGGCGACCTGCAGGGTCAGGCTCACCACCTCGGCCGGCGGCAGCGGCCCCCGGGCGTCCACCTGCTCGCGCAGGGTCGTGCCCTCGACGAACTCGAAGGCGATGAAGTGGTAGCCCCGGTCGCCGGCGATCGAGTACACCCGCGCAATGTTCTCGTCGTCGAGCCGCGCCGCGGCGCGGGCCTCCTGGTAGAACCGCTGCACGCTCTCGGGGTCGCGGGCCTGCTCGGGCGGCAGGATCTTCAAGGCCACATGGCGGTCCAGCGCCCGGTCGAGCGCCAGGTACACCGCGCCCATGCCGCCGGCGCCGATGGCCCGTTCGAGCCGGAACCCGCCCAGCTCCTCGCCAGGCTCGGGCAGCGGCAAGGGCGCCGCTGGCGCCCGCTCGCGACCCGTGGCCGATCCCACGCCTGCGGCCGCCGATCCTGACAGCCCGGGCCCCGGGCCACTCGCTCCCAAGGCCGAGCCGCCGCCGGGTCCCCGCGCGGCGGGGTCGGTGCTGCGGGTGCCCGAACCCCCGGTGCGCACCGTCGGCGAGGCATCGATCGCCGGCGGCAGGTCGGCCGGGTTGGGCCGCCAGGAGCCGGTGTGATCGGCGCGCGGCGCCGGGGCTGGGGGGTCACGGTCGGGCATCGGCCGTATCTCACGGTCAAGGGGAGCCAGGCGGTCGACGCGGCTCCCTCGGGCGCAATCCGTTGCCAATCGCGATGCAGTGCGGGGCGAGTCTGGGGGGCCTGGAGACGTGCGTGCATGGAGCCCGCCCACACCGTACTATAGGGGCCCCGGCCGCCGCCCGTCAATCGTGGAGGCGCCCGGACACTTGCTGAGATGAAGCCACTGTTGGGAGCCCCCCGCATGCCCCTCGCGACGGCCCTCGTCGTCAGCCTCGGCCTCCTCGCCGCCGCCCAGGCCCCGGCGCCGCCGGCCCGGGTGCGGGTCGCCACCTTCAACGGCTCGCTGAACCGCAACGCCGCCGGCGAGCTGGTCCGCGACCTGTCGACCCCCGGCGACGTCCAGGCGCAGGCCGTTGCCGAGATCCTCCAGCGGGTCCGGCCCGACATCGTCCTGCTCAACGAGTTCGACTTCGACCCCGACGGCCGCGCCGCCGCCCTGTTCCAGACGAACTATCTGGGCAAAGGCCAGCAGGGCGCCGAGCCGATCACCTACGAGTTCCGCTACAGCGGCCCGGTGAACACCGGCGTCGCCAGCGGTCGCGACCTCGACGGCGACGGCCAGGCGAACACCGAGCCCGGCGGCCGTGGCTACGGCAACGACGCCCTCGGCTACGGCCAGTTCCCCGGCCAGTACGGCATGGTCGTCTACTCGAAGTTCCCGATCGACGCTGCCGGCGTCCGCGACTTCCGCCGCCTGCTCTGGAAGGACGTGCCCGGCGCCACGCTCCCCAGGAAGCCCGACGGCTCGTCGTTCTACAGCGACACCGCCCTGGCCGTGCTGCCGGTCTCGTCGAAGGCCCACTGGGACGTGCCGATCACCGTCGGCGGCCGCACCCTGCACCTGCTCGCCAGCCACCCCACCCCCCCGGCCTTCGACGGCCCGGAGGACCGCAACGGCCTCCGCAACGACGCCGAGATCCGCCTCTGGGCCGACTACCTGACCGGCCCGCCCGCCTCGAACTATCTGGCCGAGCCGGGGGGGGGCGCCCCGTCGGCCCCCGAGACGTTCGTGATCCTCGGCGACCAGAACGCCGACCCGATCGACGGCGAGAGCGTTCCCGGCTCGATCGACCGCCTGCTCAAGCACCCTCGCGTGAACAGCACGTTCGTCCCCCGCAGCGACGGCGGCGCCGAGGCCGCCCGGTTGCAGGGCAAGGCGAATACGGATCAGAAGGCCGACCCTGCCACCGACACCGCCGACTTCAGCGACAACCGCCCCGGCAACCTGCGGGTCGACTACGTCCTCCCCTCGAAGGACCTGACCGTCCACGGCGGCGGCATCTTCTGGCCCACCGCGAACGATCCGCTCTCTCGCCTCGTCACCATGGACCCGAAGGCCGCCAGCTCCGACCACCGGCTGGTGTACCTCGACCTGGAAGTGCCAGCACCGACGCAGCGTTGACCCGGAGCGAGGAAAAACGAGCTGCATCCGTGTCATGTCGGCCACGGACCCGGCCGGCCCGGGGCGCCGCAAAGGGGCTCCACCGGGGCCAGGCCGCGTCCGGACATCGTTCAGGCCGTGGCCGGGCCGTCGTGACGGCGGCGGCGGGCGATCCAGAGCGCCGCCAGGCCACCCAGCGCAGCACTGGCCAGCGTCGCCGGCTCGGGAACCGCCGCCGCGGCGGGCACAACACCGGCCCCGTAGAAATAGGTCCCCAGGCCGGTACCCGTGATGCTCGGACCGGCCGTCAGGGCCCCGGTGCCGGGATCGATCGTGTAGAGCTGCTGGTTGCCGGCGGTCCCAGTGCCGCGCAGCCCGTAGAGCGTCGTGCCATCCGAGGCCAGCACCATGTCTTGGAACAGGAAGTTGTCCGACCCGATCTCGGAGAAGGTCGAGCCGGCGGTGGTGCCGAAGGTTCCAAATCGACCGTTCCCGGCGTGCTTCACCGCGGCGTAGAGCGTTCCCGAGTGGATCGCGAACCGACCGCCGACCGGACTGCTCACGGAGATGCCCGGCGAGCCCGTCAACACCGACCACGCCCCGGTCGAGGGATCGATGGTGCCGTAATCATCGCTGTTGTAGTCGAACCCGAACAGCGTGTTGCTCGACTCCTGGTACGCCATGCCGTAGATGGTCTTGCCGATCGAGCCCAGGGCCGCCGACAGCACGCCATCGGTCCCGATCGTGTTCAGCATCGGTGTGCCCGCGATGTTTGACGTGGTGTAGAACTGCCCCAGCGTGGGATTCCAGGCCAGGTTCTGGACAATCCGCCCCGAGCCTACGTCGGCAGCGACCTGGGAGAAGACGCCGGTCGTCGTGTCCACCGTGCCGAAATTGACAGCCGCGTCACCGTTGAGCGAACTGGCCGTCAACACGTAGATCTGACCGGCCCGGGCGCCCGGGACGGGCCCCAGCAGCGCCGCCATCCCCAGCGCCAGTGCCCCCAGCGCCCGTCGCATCCCCACTCCCGCGATCCTGAACTGACTCATCGAATCGGACTCCTTGTGGTGTGACTGGACAGTGCCCACCGCCATGGTGGCTTTGTTCCGTTTTGAGCGGACTCACACACACTAGAAGCACCTAGAGCGACCAAACCTTACACGGCCCGCGCCAGAAATTGGGGGGATGTCGGACGAAGCGTGGAGCGATCCACTCCACAAACCCGGCCCCAGAAGCGTCTTGCGCGAGCGGAGGCCAGTACACGTCGCCGCTTGGAATGGGGTCGGCCGGCCCCCGTGGTGCGGGACCGCACGAGCGGTGGACCGGCGTGAGACCGGGCGGTGGTGGGGCCTGGCTGCGCCGGGTTCGAGCCGCAGCGGTTGTCGGCCCGGCGCGGCGGGGGACGGGTTCAGGGGCCCGGGGATGGCTCGCCGGGCCGGCCGAGCTGCTGGAGCAGGCGCTCCACCTCCTGGCGGCGCTGGTCGTGGAGCGTCTGGGCGTTGCCCATGTCGAAGCCCAGCTCCCGGAACCGCTCCAGAGTCGCCAGGCAGGCGCGGGCCGCGGCCAGCGCCGACTCCGGGTCGCCCAGGCGCTCGTGCAGGTCGGCAATCTGGCCCTGGATCGAGCACCGGACGCCCAGGGGCTGGAGCTTTTCGGCGTGCTGGAGCCGGGCGGCCAGGAGCCGGTCCATCTCCTGGAGGCAGGCCAGGGCCTCGGCCGGTCGGTGGGCGGCCAGGTGCACCTGCGCCAGGTTGTAGCGGGTGCCCTCGTAGAGCAGCGACGCGTAGGCCGCGTCCGACGGCTCCTGCTCCAGGCGGCGGGCGGCCCGGTGCGCCCGACGGGCCACGGCCTCGGCCTCGGGCGAGTTCAGCTGACCCAGGAAGGTCTGGATCTTGACCTGGATCACGGCCACGTACAGGTCATCGACGGTCCAGGTCTCGGGCGTGTCGCACTGAGCCAGGTACTGCTGGCACCAGCGGAGTTCGCTGGCGTAGCTGTCGTCGCGGGCGACCCGCACCGGCGTACCGGGCGGCGCGCCCAGGGCGTTCAGGCCAGCGGCCATCTCGTCCAGGGTCTTGATCGCGGCCCTGAGATGGCCACGAGCTAGCTCCTTCTCGGCCAGGGCCTCGGTCTCGCGCTGCTCGGCCCGCTGTCGGAGCCGGGCCTGCACCCAGGCCGAGCTGACCCCGCCGATGGCCAGCGCGCTCAGCAGGGTCAGCACCAGCAGGCCCAGACCGGCCAGCGCGGGCTGGCGGCGGGCCCAGCGGAGCACCCGGCCCGGCCAGCGCACCGGCCTGGCGGCGATCGGTCGCCCCTCCCGATACCGGCCCAGGTCGGCGGCCAGCTCGGCGGCCGTGGCGTAACGGCGGCGCGGGTCCTTCTCCAGGCACTTGAGTGTGATCGTCTCCAGGTCGCGTGGCACGGCCGGCACCAGCCGGCGGGGTGAGACCGGCTCGACCTCCGGGATCATCGCCACCGTGCCGATGGGACTGCTGGCCTGCAGCGGCGGCCGGCCGGTCAAGAGCTCGTAGAGGATCGCCCCCAGGGCGTAGAGGTCGCAGGCCGGTCCCACCCCCTCGGCCGGCGCCACGAGTTGCTCGGGAGCCATGTAGGCAGGGGTGCCCACCGGCTGGCCCGTGCGGGTCAAGGTTGCCAGGGTCTCATCGCGCCAGCGGGCCAGGCCGAAGTCGGTGATCATCAGCCGGAAGGCCGACAGCGGCAGCGCGGCCTGGGGCGGCGGTTCGGGATCGAGGGACTCGGTCAGCGGCTTGAGCAGGATGTTGCCGGGCTTGAGGTCGCGGTGGATCACCCCGCGCTCGTGGGCGTACTGCACCGCCTGCGCCAGCGTCTTGATGGCGCGCGCCGCCACGGCGGGCGCGATCGCCTGGCCCAGGGTCCAGCGGGCCAGGGTGCCGCCGGCGATGTACTCCAGCACCAGGTACGACTGCCCGTGGTGCTCGCCCAGCTCGTAGAGCGGCACGATGTGCGGGTGCGTCAGCTGCGCCAGCACCGCGGCCTCGCGCTCGAACCGCCCGCGCAGCGTTCCCGGGCCACGGGCATCAAGCAGCAGCATCTTGAGCGCCACCGGCCGGTTCAGCCGGGTGTCGGTCGCCTGGTAGACGACGCCCATGCCTCCGATCCCGGCACATCGCTCGATGCGGTACGGGCCCACCAGCTCGGAGCCCAGCAACCCTGCCTGCGCGGCCGCCCGGGTCGAGAGCATCGCCTGCTGGATCAGGCCAGCGTGCTCGGGCTCCTCCAGGCCGCGCTGGAGCTGGTCCACGAACGCCGCCAGCTCGGGAGGCTCCGGCATCGGGCGGGCCGGGCCACCCAGCCCGCCCACGTACTCGTCGGAGTCGATGCTGGTCAGCTGCTGCAGCCGCTGCTGGCAGTGACCACAACGCTCCAGGTGCGCCAGCAGCTCGGAGCTGGACTCGGGCTCGGGCTCAGCCTCCAGGAGCCAGCGGAGGCTCGCTTCGTCGGGGCAGCCGGACCGAGCGTGGCTCCCGACGTCAATCATGGCTCCTGATCCAGCCGCGCGATCGTCTGCCGCAGCATCGCCTTGATCCGGCTGCGGGCCACGTACACGTTGTTGGTCTTGAGGCCCAGCGACGCGGCTACCTCGACGCAGTCGCGATGCTCCAGGCAGGTCAGGGCGAAGGCCTGCCAGGTCCGCTCATCGACCCGCTGCCGTACCAGCTCGACGGCGCGTTCCAGCAGCTCCGCGCGCGCCATGCTCTCGAACCGCTCGATCAGGTCGTCGCGCGCCTCCAGGGTGCCGAGCTGTTCGAGACCCTCGGTCTGGGACTCCACCGACCGCTGGCTGCGCTCGAACATCTGATACCAGGCGGTGTGGGCCACGGTCCGCATCCAGCCCCGGAACGAGCGGCCGGGCGTGTACCGAAAATCCTTGATCACCCGCAGGAGGATCAGCAGCGTCTCCTGGGCCACGTCCTCGGCGTCGCTGCGCTTCAGGCCGCGCTGCTCACACCAGTAAAACAGCAAGCGGCCGTAGCGGGCCACGAACTCCTTCCAGGCCTCGTCGCGGGTCTCCTCGCGGCGGAGACGGCTGAGAAGGCTGGGCGAAGTCAACGGATCGAGCATCGGGTTCATCGGTGCCGAACTCGGGTGAGCACCGGGCCTGTGGCGTGATCCACGCCGATCACGAAGCATCAGGGTCCAGTGGCAACACGTCTCCTTGTACCAAATCTGAATCCCCTGGCGTGATGCTTGGATTCCAGGGCCGGCGGGCTTGCCTGCGACCGGCAGGGAGCGATCGGGGGCCGGCATGAGCCGGGTCCTGGCCCCACGACTTTCAGTCGATGATCGCCAGCTGGCCGCGGGTGACGCCGTAGCGGTTGGTGGCCTTGAGCTCGCGCCAGAGGGTGCGGCCCTCGCGGCGGCCGGCGAGGGCATCGGTGTACAGGGACAGGGTGTGGGTGACGTCCTCGGCCCCTTCATCCAGGAACTCGACCCGCAGGTGCGAGACGCCGGCGCCGAGGAGGCGGGGCAGGTACTCGGCGGCCGACTGGGGCACGGCGTTGAACAGGGTGTTGCGGCAGCCGACGTCGGCCTGCAACGGGTGCTCCATGCCGACGCGGTCGCGGAGGCGGACGTCGTGGGTGTCGCACGGGCGGCCGCAGTTCGTCTTGTCGGTGCCGGGGGAGAGGAAGGCGCAGAAGACGCAGTGCTCCATGTGGAACATCGGCATCCGCTGGTGGATGACCACCTCGACCCAGCCCGACGGCACCAGCCGCAGCAGGTCCATGAGCTGATCGAAGCTCAGGTCGTACGAGGCGGTGACGCGGTCGGCATCGCGGCCCTTGAGGTAGGCGACGGCCAGCTCGTTGGCGGCGTTCAGCGAGAAGTCGGCGACGTAGGGGATCTTGTGAGCCGTGCAGAAGGCCAGGCCGCCGGCGTTGCGCACGAGCAGGCCGTCGGCCTGGGCACGGGCCAGGTAGCGGAAGATCGGCCCCTCGCGCGGCTTCTCGATCCGGGGCGTGGCCAGGTAGATGCGCGCGTCCGGGCCCTCGGCGCGGAGCTGCGTCACCGAGTCCTTGAACCGGCGGATGTCGTGGTAGTCGAGGGTGATCGTCTGGACGCCGGCGCGGACGGCCGCCAGGGCCTGCGCCTCGGTCCGGCAGAGCGCGGTGAGCTGGGGCGGGCTGTTGGGGGTGGCGGCGTTGGTCTCGATCGCCGCGCGGAGCTGGGGCAGGGCGGGCTCGCTGGCCAGCGTGCGCGTGGGGGCGGTGGCGGCCTGGGCGTCGAGGGCGGTCACGACGGTGCGGCGCAGGGCGTTGAGCACGCTCTTGGGCACCATCGGGGCCCCCTCCAGCGTGATCGTGAAGGTCCCCGGCTCGTAGTTCGTGCCGCCCAGGCGGGCGAGCTGGGCCTCGATCTCGGCGGCCTCGGTCGGCCGGTTGGTCGCGGCCGCCAGCGGCTCGTCGGCCAGTGCCGTCGCCTCCAGGCCGTTCGCCGTGCGGGCGACCAGGGACAGGGGCTGGCCGGCGATGGCGGTGACGGTCCAGTCCAGCCGCACCCGGCGCTTGGGGTCGCCCTGGAAGCTGGCCCGCAGCCGCTTCGTCAGCTCGGGGTCGTCGGTCTTCCAGACCCGCTGGCCGGGGCGGATCGAGTCCAGGTTGACGTCGTTCCAGCCGAACCCGAGCACAGCAGGGCCGGCGCACAGGCCGTCGGGCTCCAGCGGGGGGATCGGCCGACCGCGGCGCGGCGGGCGGGCGACCTCGTAGACGCGGCCGCCCTGCTCGGGTAGCCCGCGCTCCTCGTCGGCGTCGAAGACCAGGCCGTCGCCGGGCTTCACGGGCGCGGCCAGGTCGAGCCGGACCATGCCGTTCTCGACGTCCTGGACCTCGCCCAGGAACAGCCCACGCTTCTTGGCGTAGTCGCCGCGCACGAGCACCTTGTGGTTGTTGCCGTCGAGGAACCCGTGGCTGAACCCGCGCGAGAAGCTCAGCTCCATCTCCTGCACGACCGGCTTCGGGAAGTCGACCGTTCGGCCCGCCCACGCCTCGTCGATCGCCCGGCGATAGGCCGCGCTGATGCTGGCGACGTATTCGGGAGCCTTCAGCCGCCCTTCAATCTTGAGGCTCGCCAGGCCCAGCTCGATCATCTGCGGCACCAGGTCATACGCCGCCAGGTCCTGCGGGCTGAGCAGGTAGAGGGTCGAGCCCAGCTCGACCGCCTTGCCATCGCAGACGATCTGATACGGCATCCGGCACGCCTGGGCGCATTCGCCGCGGTTGGCCGACCGGCCGCCGAGGGCCTCGCTGGTCAGGCACTGGCCCGAGTACGCCACGCAGAGCGCCCCGTGGACGAAGATCTCCAGGGGCAGGGGGGACTCGGGGGCGATCTTTCCGATCTCGGCCAGCGACAGCTCCCGTGCCAGGATCACCCGCGAGCAGCCCAGGTCGCGGGCGAGTTTCACGCCCTCCAGGCTGGTGACGGACATCTGGGTCGAGGCGTGGATCTCCAGGTCGGGCGTGATCGCCCGGATCAGCCGGCAGAGGCCGAGGTCCTGCACGATTACCGCGTCGACGCCCGCCTCGGTCACCCGCCGGATGATCCGCTCCAGCCCCTCCAGCTCGGCCGGGAAGGCGAGCGTGTTCAGCGTCAGGTACCCGCGCACCCCGCGCTGGTGCAGGCTGGTCATCACCTCGGGCAGGTCATCGAGCCCGAAGTTCGTGGCGCGGGCGCGGGCGTTGTGGCGGTCGAGGCCGAAGTAGACGGCATCGGCCCCGTTCTCGATGGCGGCGGTGAGGCAGGCGCGGTCGCCCGCCGGCGCCAGCAGCTCGGGCTTCACCCGGGGCCGGGGCGCGGGGGCGGCGGGGGCGGGGGCGGGGGGGGGGGCCGTGGCGATCGCGGTCGGGTCCATCGGGCTCTCGGGGGCGTGCGGCCGTCGGGTCGTCGGTCGGGGTCAACGGATCATTCTAGCAAATCCGGCCAGATCCGGCCGGGTCCACTGGTCGGCTCGGCTTGATTCCGGCTCGCCCCGGCCCGATCATGGCCGGTTCGTCCCCGGTCCGGTCCGAACGCCAGCCCCGCCGAGTTTCCGATGTCACCGAGCCTCGCGGCCTTGAAGACGCTCATCGAGCGGTGCGGCATCCGCCTCGATGCGCAGCAGTACGAGCAGCTCTGGCACTACCACCGGCTGCTCCGCGAGGCCAACCGCGAGCTGAACCTGACCCGGATCCACAACTTCGAGAACATGGTGCTCAAGCACTATGTCGACTGCCTGCTGGTGCTCAAATTCGGCGCCCTGCCGTCGCCGCTGATGGACCTGGGCTCGGGCCCCGGGCTGCCTGGCATCGTGCTCAAGATCGCCCGGCCCAAGCTGCAGATGGTCCTGGCCGAGACCCGCTCGGTGCGCTGCGAGTTCCTGGCCCGCACCTGCGAGCTGCTGGGCCTCGACGGCGTCGAGATCCAGTCGGGCCGCATCAGCCCCCGCTTCCGCCAGCCCGTGCGTGGTGTCATCACCCGCGCCGTGGCCGAGATCCCCGCCACGCTCGACCTGGTCTCCGGCTGCCTGGAGCGCGGGGGGAAGGTCCTGTTCATGAAGGGCCCCGACTGCGACGACGAGATCCATCGCACCCGCGTGAGTCACGACGGCATCTACAAGCTCCTGGCCGACCACCACTACGCCATCCCCGGCACCACCCACGAGCGCCGGCTGGTCGTGTACGAGCGGCTGGTCGAGCCGGCCCCCATCGAGGGGCTGGAGCCCGAGGGGGACGACGCCGAGGGCGCCGGTGGGTCGGCCCCCCGGATCGAGGTCCGCGAGGTCACCAGCGCCTCGAACGCCGTCTATCGCCAGCTCGAGGACCTGCTCACCGGCAAGGGCATCCGCAAGCACGGCAAGGCGCTCATCGCCGGCCCGAAGCTCGTCGACGAGACCCTGGCCGACCACCGCGACCGCGTCGAGGCCTGGGTGACCCCCAGCGCCGGGCCGCCGCCGCCGACCGGCGGCATCGCCTGGTACCGGCTCTCCGACGCCCTGTTCCGCACCGTCGACGTCTCGGGCACGCACGCCCCCTTGCTGCTGGTCGCCGCCCCGGCGCCCCGGGCCTTCGACCCGGCCGAGCCCTGGCCGGCCGGCTGCACGCTGTTCGTCGGGTTCCAGGACCCCGAGAACGTCGGCGCCGTGATCCGCTCGGCGGTCGCCTTCGGAGTCTCTCGGATCGTGCTGCTCAGGGAGGCCGCGCACCCGCTGCACCCCAAGGCGATCCGCGCCGCCGGCACCGCCGTGCTGGCCGCCGACCTGCTCGCTGGCCCCTCGATCCGGGAGCTGGAGACCGCCGGCGTGCCCCTGATCACCCTCTCGACGGCCGGCTCCGACCTGGCGAGCAGCCCCTGGCCCGAGGCGTTCGGCCTGGCCCCCGGCGTCGAGGGCCCCGGCCTGCCCGGGTCGCTCCGCGCCGACACCACCTGGGCCCGCCGGATCCCGATCGAACCCGCGGTCGAATCCCTCAACGCCGCCACCGCGACCGCCATCGCCCTGTACGCCTGGCGGACCCGGCCGCAACCCCCGGCCTGACCCCCCCGGCTGGTCCCCCCCCGGCATCCGCTCGATCCCGGACATCGTCCGCCCCGTCGCGCCGGCCAGCGGCTCCCGCCGGCAGCCTGGGATGATCCGCGATCCAAACTGCATGCCAATGCGCGGTCGAATAAAAAAATCAACGTAAGCTGGAACTTTGTCGGGTTTCGCCAGGTTTCCAAGTATCATCCGGTTCCAGAGGCTAGTGTTTCACCGATTGGTTCGCCCGCGTCTCTCGATCGGGGAGGGGGGCCGCATCCGATCGGGGGAGTGAGTTAGCCGGCATGCTGGAACCCCATTCCGAACACCATCGGTCTCGATGGCTCGCAGCGGCGTTGCTGCTGACGCTGGCTGTGGGCGTACGGGTCCTGGCGATCGCCTGGCTGGGGGGGCTGTCGACCCCACCCGTCCCGGGCTCGGACGCCGATGAGTACGACACCTACGCCTGGAACCTGGTGCAGGGCCGTGGCTACCGCGGACCGAGCGTGGATGTCACCGACCCGGACCACCTCACGGCCTATCGGCCCCCGGTGCCCTCGCTCTGGTATGCGGCGATCTACACGGTCTTTGGCCACTCGTACGTGGCGGCCCAGCTCGGCAACGCCCTGCTGGGGGGGCTCACCGCGCTCTGGCTGATCCGCCTGGGCGGCTTCTGTTTCGATCGCCGGACGGGCTGGCTGGCCGGGGTCGCCTTCGCGGTGTTCCCGTTCGGGTGGATCTACAGCGTCGGGATCCTCTCCGAGCCGATTGCCGCCCTGCTGGTCGTGGCGGTCGTCGATGCGGCGGCCCGCATCCGGACCGATCGCGGGTTCCGGTGGGCGCTCGGGGCCGGGGTGGCGTTCGGGTTGCTGCTGCTGACCAAGCCGGGGTTCATCTTCACGTTCCCGTTCGCGGCCCTCTGGGCGCTCTACGTCTGCGGCCGCGATCGCAGGCTGTGGGCCCGGGCGATCACCCTGGGTGTCACGACCGGGCTGGTCATCGTGCCGTGGGCGGTCCGGAACCTGCTGGTCCTGGGCGCCTTCATCCCCTTCGGCACCGGCGGCGGCCAGCTGCTGCTCTGCACCTCGAATCGCTGGGTGGTGAGCGATCCGGGCCTCTACGGCTACAGCGTCATGGACAACGCCCTGCCCGAGTACCGGGCGGCGCTGGCCGCACCGAACAACGAGATCGCCCGCGATGCGCTGGCCAAGAAGCTCGGGGCCGAGTGGCTGCGGGCCAACCCGGACAAGTGGTTCTATCTGGCCCGGACCCGGCTCTGGCGGCAGTGGGCGCCGCGGCTGCACCGGCCGCAGCCCACGACGGCCCAGCGACTCTTCGAAGCCGACCTGCTGCTCTACTTCGCCGCGTTCCTGGCCGGCCTGCCCTGGGCCACGGCCCAGCTCCTCCACCGACGGCATCCCGGCCTCATGATGCATGTGATGCTCCTGGGCAACACGGCGATGGCCGTCGCCTTCCACGGTCAGCATCGCTACCGGTTCCCGACCGAGAGCCTGGCGATCCTGATCGGAGCCGCCGGCCTGATCGCGGGTCTGGACGCGGTGCGCCGGAGTGGCGCCCGGGAGCTGGCTCGTCAGGCGGCCGCCGGTCTGCGACGGCACCGGGTCGTGCTGGCGGTCGGGGCCCTGGCCCTGGCGGCCGTGGCGGCCGCCTGCCTGAGGGACGACGCGCGGATCGAACGGTACCGCCGGGAGCGCTGCGAGGCGACGCTCGATCGGATCGTCGCCGCCTGTCGGAGCTTCGAGCATCGAGAGCAGCGCAGCCCCGGCTCGATCGGCGAGTTGATCCCGGAGGATCTGCCGAACCTGGATGCGGCTCACTGCCCCAAGCACTCGATCAGCTGGCATGCCTATCAGCTGCTGGCGGAGTCGACTGCGCGTGGCCATGAGGAGTTCCTGAGCTATCGGCTGGAGCCCGGGGGTGCCGGCGCCGGGACCCTGCGGGTGGTCGAGACCGAGGCGCGTCACGGCGGCCTGCCGCTGGAGCGGGTGCTGAAGCCCTGAACCGAGCCGAGCCCGGCCCGACCCGCTCCAGGGATGCCGGGCCGTAGCTTTGATCCCCCGCATGCGGCCCGCGAGCCTCCAAACCGTCGGAATCCAACGCGGAGCTACGACCTTGGTCCTCGCGATCACCCTGATTGGCTACCTCGCGATGAGCGTGTTCTGCACACTCCTCGAGCGGATCTGGCCCGAACGTCCCGATCAGGCGCCCTGGCGGCCGGATAGCTGGCTCGATGTCTGCTACACCGGCCTCCGGATCGTGCTCAGCGTGCTGCTGATCCTCATGACCGCCGGCGTGGGGCGGTTGCTCGACCCGCACGAACTCTCGGCGATCGGCCGGCAGCCGGCCTGGCTCCAGATCCTCGAGATCCTGCTCCTGACCGATCTGCTCTCCTACCTCTTTCACCGGATCCTGCATCACACCTCGTTGCTCTGGCCGATTCATGCGATCCATCACAGCGCCGAGGAGATCGACTGGCTGGTGGCGGCCCGGAATCATCCGGCCGAGCCGGTCCTGTTCAAGCTGTTCATGAACTACCCGCTGTATCTGGCCGGGTTCCGACCCGACCTGATGGCGGTGGTGATGCCGTTCGTCGCCATCTATTCGCTGCTGCTGCACGCCAACCTGACCTGGGGCTATGGGCCGCTGGGCTACCTCCTGGCCAGCCCCGCCTTCCACCGCTGGCATCACTCCTCGGAACTCCCGGCGCTCGACAAGAACTTCGCCCAGCTCTTCTCCTTCTACGACTTCGTGTTCGGGACCGCCTATTTCCCCAGGGGTGTGGTCTCGCAGCAGTACGGGCTCAGCGGCGAGCGCATCGAGGTGGGGATCTGGGCCCACCTCAGCCATCCGTTCCGGTGCTGGCTGCACGCGGCGCAGCACGGCCTGACGGCCGTGATGGCGTTCACCCCTGCGATCGGGCGACGAGCGCCCGCACCAACCATCGACGTCGACCGCCCTGGCAACGAGGCCTGAGTGATCCTCCTACTCCCTCACGCCAAACGAGGTTGTTGTCATGGCCATGACACTGCCGGAGTCCGCTCTCGAGGCGCAGGCGCCCGATCACACCTCCGATCCGGAGGCTGGGGTGCAGATCACGGTGGTCATGCCCTGCCTGAACGAGGCCGAGACGCTGGCTCGGTGCATCGCGAAGGCCCGGCAGGGGATCGAGTCCACCGGCCTGAGCGGCGAGATCGTGATCGCCGACAACGGCAGCACCGACGGCTCGCAGGAGATCGCGCGACGGCTCGGGGCCCGGGTCGTGCCGGTGGAGCGCAAGGGCTACGGTCATGCGCTCCACGGCGGGATCCAGGCCGCCCGGGGTCGCTACATCGTGATGGGCGACTCGGACGATAGCTATGACTTCGCGGCGATCGCTCCGTTCATCGAGCGGCTCCGCGACGGTGACGAGCTGGTGATGGGCAACCGGTTCCAGGGCGGGATCATGCCCGGCGCGATGCCCTGGAAGCATCGCTGGATCGGCAACCCGGTGCTGACCGGCATCGGTCGGCTCTTCTTCCAGTGTCCGATCGGGGACTTCCACTGCGGCCTCCGGGCGTTCACGCGCGAGGCGTATCAGCGGTTCGGCCTGCACACCACCGGGATGGAATTCGCCAGCGAGATGGTGATCAAGGCGAACCTGCTGCGGATGCGCCTGAGCGAGGTGCCGGTCGTGCTCTCCAGGGATGGCCGCTCGCGGCCGCCGCACCTGCGGACCTGGCGCGACGGCTGGCGGCACCTGCGCTTCATGCTCCTGTTCAGCCCCCGCTGGCTGTTCCTCTACCCGGGCCTGGCCCTGTTCCTGATCGGACTGGTCGCGACCATCGCCCTGGGGCGGGCTCCGATCCAGCTCGGCGAGATCAAACTCGATATCGGGACCATGCTGGTGGCCAGCGCCCTGTGCCTGCACGGGCACCAGCTCATCGCGTTCGCGTTCTTCACCAAGGTGTACGTGATCAGTGCCGGCTTCCACTCCCAGCACACGAACCTGGATCGAAGGCTGTTCCGGCACGTGCGGCTCGAGATCGGCCTGATCCTCGGCGTGATCCTGACGCTGGTCGGCGTGGCCGGCCTGCTGCTGGCCATCTCGGGCTGGCAGCGGACGGGCTTCGGGGATCAGAACCCGCAGGTCCTGATGCGTCAGCTGATCCCGGCCGTGTTCGTCATGATGCTCGGCCTGCAGACGATCTTCAGCACCTTCGTCCTGGGTGTGGTCGCGATGGGACATCGGCACTCGCGCCACCTGACGACCTGAGCCGCCTGGCGGCGGAATCGGCCGGGCGACATGGCTCTCCACCGTGCCCGGTCGACGACGGCGACCGAGGCGCACGGTGGGGCTCATCGTCGGCGGCAGGGTCCGGGCGCCGCCAGGACCCGGCGCTAGACCTTGCGCGCCTCGCGGACGATGTGCGGCAGCTCGGGCAGGAGCAGGCGCTCCAGGGCCAGCTCGACGGCCGCGCGCGAGCCCGGCATCACGAAGATCGCCAGCGGGCCGGCCAGGCCCCCGACGGCGCGGCTGAGCATGGCGGCCGGGCCGATCTGCTCGTAGCTGAGCATCCGGAACAGCTCGCCGTAGCCGGGCAGGGGGTGCGTCAGCAGGGCGCTGACCGTCTCGAAGGTCTGGTCGCGCGGGCTGATCCCCGTGCCGCCGGTCAGGAGCGCGGCGTCCAGGTCGGGCCGGTCCCGCCACTCCAGCAGGGTCGCCCGGATCTGCCCCGGCTCGTCGGGGACGATCCGACGCTCGGCGATCCGGTGCCCGACGGCCTCCGCCAGCCGGACGATCAGGGCGCCCGAGGTGTCGGTCTCGAGGGTCCGGGTGTCGGAGATCGTCAGCACGGCCAGACTCAGGGCGGTCGGCGCCCCGGCGCGGTGCTCCTGGACCGAGTCGCTCATGATCGGGGCCTCCCGGGGCGTAGGTCCGCAGCTTGCCTATCCGGTATTTCTTGCCAAGTGGGCCCGGCGGGCTGCGGCGGCTGGGTGGGGCGGGTTTCGTCTTCTAGAATAGAGGATCGGGCGCGGAGGCGTCGGGATCGAATGTTCGGGCGTGGGCCGACGTCGACAGTGGTGGTTTGCAGGGGTGGTGCGGCGCGGTCGCCGGCCGCTTCCCGGGACACGGAGGGGGCCACATGATGCCGCGTCGCGGACGGCGAGGACGGGGGGCCAGCAGGCTCGCGCTGGCGGTGCTCGGGGCCGCAACGCTCGGGCCGGTCGCGGCGCGGGCCGACCGGATCTTCCTGCGCGGCGGGGGTGAGATCCAGGGCGTGATGCTGCCCGACCCCGCGCCCCCGGGCAAGGTCCTGATCCTGACCCGGACGGCCGCCCGGCCCTTCGAGTTCGACCGTGCCAAGGTCGCCGACGTCGAGGCGATCGACGACGCCCTGCGCCTCTACCTCGAACGCCGCGCCGAGGAACGCCCCACCGGCAGCGCCGAGCTGGCCCTGGCCCAGTGGTGCGAGGGCAACGGCCTGACCGGCCCCGCCATGGGCCACTACCGGCGCGCCCTGGAGCTCGACCCCGAGCTGGACGAGGCGCACCAGAGGCTCGGCCACGTCCGCCACGACGGCGCCTGGATGACCCCCGACGAGGCCCGCCGCGCGCAGGGGCTGGTCAAGTACAAGGGCAAGTGGATCTCGGCCGACAAGAAGGAGACCATCGACGCCAGGGCCGCCTTCGGCGCCGAGCAGGAGTCGTGGGCGCGGCGGCTGAAGGTCCTCCGCCAGCGGCTGTTCTCGAACAACGCCGCCGCGGCGGCCGAGGCCGAGGGGCAGCTGGCGTCGATCCGCGAGCCGGCCGCCATCGAGCCCCTGATGCGCACCTTCGGGGCCGACACCAACCCGGTGCGGGTCCGGCTGGCCCAGTGGCTCGGGTCGATCCCCGGCGAGGCCGCCAGCGAGGCGCTCACCCGGCTGATCCTGGCCAACGACGACCCCGACGTCCGCCAGTCGGCCCTGGGCCTGCTCGACGGCCGCCAGGAGCCCGAGACCCCGGGCCGGTTCCTCAAGGCGCTCGCCGCCAGCGACCCCCGCGTCGTTGGCCGCGCCGCCTGGGCCCTCGGCGAGCTGAAGGCCGTCACGGCGGTCCCCAAGCTCATCCCGGTGCTGGTGAAGGTCCAGCAGCGGACGATCATGGAGGACTCGGCGCAGCCGCAGCCGGGGATCTCGGCCAGCTTCGGCACGATCGGCCCCGGCCCGATCCTCCCCGGCGGCGGCGCGGCCTTCGCCGTGCCGGGCGCCTCCGGGGTCGTCGCGCCCGGCTACGCGGCCGGCGGCGGCTCGTCGATCCCGGTGCTCACCGGGCCCGTCGTCGGCGATGGCGTCGTCGCGTATGGCGCCACCTCAGTCCCGGCCGGCAGCTTCGCCGGCCTGAGCTACGGCAGTGGCGCCAACCGCCCCACGATGCGGATCCAGACCGACGTCTACCGCAACGAGGAGGTGCTCATCGCCCTCCGCAAGCTCACCGGCGTCGACTACGGCTACGAGGTCGCCGCCTGGCGCCGCTGGGTCACCCTCGCCTACCGCCCCGCCTCCAGCACCCCCGGCCGCCGCGTGCCCCAGCCCTGAGCCACGCCGACACCAGCGCTCGCGGCCGCGTCCCCTTCCCGTGAAACGGGGCGTATCGCTCCCCCGGCGGCCCCGGCGATCGACGGTTGCGCCGCACGGACACACGTCACCCGGCCGCGTCACGCGGCGGATGGCCTACCAGCCGTGCTGCTGCCGCAACCAACGGATCTGAGCCGTATGGTGGCGGGCGTGGTGGGCATACATCGCCAGGGACGTGTCGAGTCGAAACGTCCGCTGCGACTCGGGATGGTAATACTCCCGTGCGTAGTCGGCGTCGGACATCGTGTCCAGCAGGACCAGCCAGCGGGCGTGGAGGGCGCCGTAGAGGGCCAGCGGGGCACCGATCGGCCCGCTGCGCGCGTCGCCCAGCGCGGACCACCGGCCCTCGTCGTAGGGCTTGATGGTCGGCGTGTCCTCGGTCAGGGTCCACTTGAAGCGGAGGTAGGCGTTCAGGTGCGAGTCGGCCAGGTGGTGGACGATCTGGCGGACGGTCCAGTTGCGGTACGACGTGCCGAGCTGGGCCGCATCGAGGCCTGCAACCACCTCCTCCAGCGCGGCCGGCGCGGCGGCGAGGATCGCGATCCGCTCGGCGCGGCCCTGGGGCGTGAGGGGTCCGTCGCAGGTGAACTCGCCAGCAGGATTCTGGGGTGGATTCATGGGATGGGATTCCCGTCCCTCGGGTCTGGAGCGGGGCACGGCAGGTCCGGGCGGTGGCCGCCCTGTCCGGCAGGTCCGGGCGGATCGGATCGGCCTGAGGTGGAATGTCCGGACCGACCTGCCGTCCTGCGCCTCAGTCGTCGTTGGGCTTGCTGGCCGAGCGGGCGCGGGCGAAGAGCTGGCTGTAGGGGGCGAACTCCTGCTCGGTGTCGGCCCAGAGGTTCCGACGCTGGCGGAGGGCGCTGCCGGGCTCGTCGTCGTCGGTGAGTGACGGCGACTCGGGCGCGGCCGGGGCGGAGAGAGCCGGGGCGCGGCCCTGGCGGGTGGCCCACTCGGACCAGGCCTGGAGGGTGGCGTAGTGGTCGTCGATCGGCTCCTCGACGCCGAGGCGGGACCCGGTGGCGGCGGAGCCGCCCGGGTCGTCCTGGTGGCCCTGGTCGAGGGCCGACTGAAGATCCTGCTCGCGGTCGAACGCGGCCTCCGCGGCGTCCGACTCGTCGAGGGCATCGATCACGAGCCGGTCGAGCGGCGTGCTGGTGGGAACCAGCGACTCCAGCGACTCGATCAGCTCGGCGTCATCCTCGGCGTCGCGGTCCGACCGGGCGTTGTCCTCGGCGTCAGTTGCCAGGGCGCCGACGGGCTCGGGCTCCAGGTCCGATTCCCAGCCCACCTCGATCAGGCCCTCACTGACGTGCAGCGGCGGCCTGGCTGGCAGCAGCGGAGCCGTCGCCGGCCGCGCCTCGGCCGGGCCGGGCTCGCGCCAGTCCGGCCCGGGAGC
>CAZUZD010000037.1:0-27991 GCA_964624465.1 uncultured Isosphaeraceae bacterium | reverse complement strand
CCCGCTCATGGGCGGCGGCATCGCGCCGGCGGCGCGGGTGGCCGACCCGCTGGAGCTGCGCGGGGTCGTGCTGCTGGGCCCGGACCGGCCGATCGTGCTGGCGGCGATCGACTGGTGCGAGATCCGCAATGACGCCTACGCCCGCTGGGTCGAGGCCCTGGCAGAGGCCGCCGGCACGACCCCCGACCGGGTGCTCTTCAGCGCCGTGCACCAGCACGACGCCCCGATCGCCGACCTGCGGGCCGAGCGGCTCCTGCGCGAGCAGGGGAGCCTGGCGTCGATTGTCGACCTCGACTTCCATGAGCGGGCCGTCACGCGCTCGGCGCAGGCCGTGCGCGAGTCCCTGGCCCGGGCGCGGTCGGTGTCGCACGTGGGCGTCGGCTCGGCCGCGGTCGAGCGGGTCGGCTCGAACCGCCGGTACCTGACGCCGGAGGGCCGCCCCTCCTTCGCCCGCATGAGCACGACCCGCGACGCGCAGGCCCGCGAGCAGCCCGAGGGGACGATCGACCCGACCCTGCGGACCCTGAGCTTCTGGGACGGCGACGAGCCGCTGGCGGCGCTCAGCGCCTACGCCACGCATCCGATGAGCACCTACGGCCAGGGCGCCGTCTCGGCCGACTTCGTGGGCCAGGCCCGCCGTCGGCGGCAGGCGCTTCTGCCCGGGGTCTTCCAGATCTACGCCTCGGGTTGCAGCGGCAACGTGACCGCCGGCAAGTACAACGACGGGGCCCCCGAGGTGCGCGCGGCGCTGGCCGATCGGCTGACGGCGGCGATGGCCACCGCCTGGGAGCAGACCCGCCGGACCCCGCTGGCGTCGGCCGACCTGCGCGCGACGACCCTGCGGCTGGAGCCGCGCGACGGGCCGGGGTTCACCCCGGCGGACCTGGAGCGGAAGCTCCGCGAGGGTCCGCGCCCGTTCGACCGCTGCCTGGCGGCGCTGGGGCTGAGCTGGCGCGAGCGGGCCGTGGCCGGCGCCACGATCCCGGTGTCGTGCCTCGACCTGGGTGCGGTCCGCTGGCTGCTGCTGCCGGCCGAGTCGTACGTCGAGTACCAGTTGCTCGCCCAGGCGGTCCGCCCCGAGGTGCCCGTGCTGGTGGCCGGTTATGGCGAGTGTGCCCCGGGCTACATCCCGACCGACCGCGCCGTGGCCGAGGGCGATTCGAACCTGACCGACTGGTGCTGGGTCGGCCCCGGCGCCGAGGCCGCGATGTCGGCCGCGATCCGCCGCGTGCTGGCCTGATCGGCGCCCGGGACCCGGGACCTGGCCCCGGCTTCTGACCCGGCCGATCATGCGAGTCAGGGCGGGCGCCCGCGCAATGTGGTGCGGAAGGGTGGGACACGACGCCTCGACCGGGATGAGGCCTGCGCAGAAGGAGACCGGGCCATGACGGCTCTGCTGGCCTTGATGCTGACACCCTGGCTGGCCGGGGCGGGGTGCGCCGACGAGCCGGAACTCCGGTTCGAGACGGTGCGGCTGGAGCAGGGGGGGCCGCCGGCGACGCTGAGGCTGGCGTACCGGCCGGGGGTGGTGGAGCGGCACCCGGCGATCCTGATGCTGGGGACGCTGGAGCCGGATCGGCTGCCCGAGTGGGGCGTGGACCTGGTGGCCGAGGGGTTCATGCTGGTGGCCTTCCAGGTGGCGCATCCGCCCGACCCCGATCCGGCGCGGCGGGCGCAGTGGCTGGTCTTCGATCGCCGCTTCGCGCACGCCTACGCCGAGGGCGGGGCGCGGGCGATCGAGGACAGCCGGCGGGTGGTGGACGCGCTGGTGGCGCGGGGCGACGTGGATCCGGCCAGGATCGGGTGGATCGGCAGCTCGTCGACGGGCATCCCCGGCCTGGCGGTGGCCACCCAGGGGCCGCGGCTGGCGGCGGTGGTGGCGTTCGTGAGCACGGGGGCGTACGCGCAGTGGTTCGAGACCTGGCGGACGCACGGCCTCTGGCGCGACGGTGAGGCGCCGCTCTGGCCCGAGACCCTGGCCCTGCTGGAGCGCCATGACCCGATCCGCCATGCCGCGAGGCTGTATCCCACGGCCGTCCTGATGGTCAGCGGCGGCGAGGATCAAGTGGTCGACCCGGCCACGGCCCGGGCGTTTGCAGCGGCCGCCCGGCCCGCCTATGCGACCGATCCCGACCGGCTGCGGCTGGTGGTCTACGAGGGCTTTGGCCACAACCTGCCGCCCGACGTGGTCAAGCTGCATGTCGAGCACTGGTTCCGGCTCTACATGCACCCCACGCGGCCGGCCCCCGCGCCGGCGGTCGGGCCGGGGTCGCTCCCGGAGTCGGCCGAGCGCACCCGCATCAACGCGGCCCCCCAGCGCTCCGCCACCGGGGCCGAGCCCGCCGCGCCCGGGTCGCCACCCCCGGGGGCCGAGCCGACCCGCCCGCCGGAGCCCTGACCGGCCCGGTCCTGGCGTGCGGGGACCCTCCAGGTCACGGCGGGCCGTCCGGTTCGTAGAGGTCGGGTGCGGGACGGATCGGAGGAATGCCGATTTCTGGTTGTCGGGCCACGTTCCGTCCGCTAAGGTGCCACCAGGGTTTCGGCGGGCGCGGGACGGGATGGCCCGATCCCCCGGGTCGTCCCCGGAGGTCGCGGGGTCGCTCCTCCGCCCGGCCTGAAACGGCCAGCGGCCGCCGGTCGGGTCGTGCCCCGGCGGTCTGCCTCGCCTGGATTCGTGGGCCCATCGGGCCCGGGAGACGTCGGCCATGGTCCGCCGCGCCCTGCCGTCCGTGAGCCTCGCCCTGGCCGTCGCCGGCGCCGGTGCCGTCGCGACGCTGGACCTGTCGATCGCGAGGGCCCAGTCGGCCCCGGTCGCCGGCCAGCAGCCCGGCTACCCGACCGGCGGTGGCCAGCAACCCGGCTACCCGACCGGCGGTGGTCCCCGGCCCACGCCGGGTTATCCAGGCGGCGGTGGCCAGTCGCCAGGGGCTCCCACCGGCGGCGGTCCTCAGCCCGGTTACCCCACCGGTGGCAACCCGCGACCGACGCCGGGCTATCCTGGAGGCGGCGGTCCGCAACCCGGCTATCCGACGGGTGGCGGGGGTCAGCAACCCGGGTCTCCCGGTGGCCCTCGACCGACGCCGGGCTATCCCGGAGGCGGTGGCCAGCAGCCGGGTTATCCGACGGGTGGCGGCGGCTCGGCTCCCGGCGGCCCGCGCCCGACGCCGGGTTATCCGGGCGGCGGTGGGCAATCGCCGGGTGGTCCGACCAGTCCGGGCGGTCCGCGGCCCACGCCCGGCTATCCGGGTGGCGGCGGTTCGACGCCGGGGTACCCGACGGGCCCACGGCCCACGAACCCCCAGCCCGGCTATCCGACCGGCGGCAGCCCCGGCTATCCGACCGGTCCACGACCGACGAATCCGCAGCCGGGCTATCCGACCGGCGGCAGCCCTGGCTATCCGACCGCGCCCAAGCCGACCTCCCCCCAGCCGGGATACCCCACGGGCGGCAGTCCCGGTTACCCCGGCGGCCCGAACCCGACGACGCCCCAGCCCGGCTACCCCACCCGGCCTGGCCCCGGTTATCCCTCGGGTCCGAACCCGACCACGCCGCAGCCGGGCTATCCGACCGGCGGCAGCCCTGGCTACCCGACCGCTCCCAAGCCGACCTCCCCCCAGCCGGGATACCCCACGGGCGGCAGTCCCGGTTACCCCGGCGGCCCGAACCCGACGACGCCCCAGCCCGGCTATCCCACGGGTCCCGGCGGCGGTCCGAGCGGTCCGGGATACCCCGGCGGTCCGGATAACCGGCCGCCCGTGCCGTTCTGACACCGGCCGCAGACCATCGCGCCTGCCGCCCAGCGTCGGTCGCAGTCTCCGGGCAACGCCCGAAGGGACCGTCGTCGACCGACTGTGCGTCGCGGGGCCCCCCGCAACGGTCCGAGCCGGTGTTCCGGGACCCCAGGCCGGACGGGGCTGGCCGATTGCGGCCGGCGCTTGTGATCGCGGCCAGCGCCGGGGAAAATGGGAGTCTCCGGACTCGCCCTGCGGAGTGCCCCTCGCGATGAGACAACTGCACGTGCCCACCGTCACGAACCACCGTTGCCTGCCCCTCGCCGCCGGCCTGCTCCCGATCCTCCTGCTGGGTCTGGTCTTGCGGCCGACCGTGGCCCGGGTCACGCCCGGCGGTGGCGACGGGCCGGCGGCCGACGCGATCGACTATGACCGGGACATCCGGCCGATCCTGGCGGCCAACTGCTTCGCCTGCCACGGGCCCGACGAGGGGCACCGCAAGGCGAAGCTCCGGCTCGACCAGCGCGACGACGCCGTCCGCGATCGCGACGGCCATGCGGTCATCGCGCCCGGCAAGCCGGACGACAGCGAGCTGATCGCCCGCGTCCGCAGCGACGAGCCGACCGAGGTCATGCCGCCGCCCGAGAGCGGCCAGACCCTGAGCGACACGCAGAAGGACCTGCTGGAGCGCTGGATCCAGGGCGGCGCCGGCTACACCGAGCACTGGTCGTTCCGCCCGCCGGTGGCCGCCGCCCCGCCGGCCGTGCCTGCTGCGTGGGCCGGTCGGGTCAAGAACCCGATCGACGCCTTCGTCTTCGCGAAGGTGGCCGCCGCCGGGCTCGAACCGGAGCCCGAGGCGGACCGTCCGACCCTCGCCCGTCGCGCCGCGCTGGACCTGACCGGCCTGCCGCCCGATCCGGCCGTGCTGGCGGCGTACCTGGCCGACCCGGCGGCCGACGCCTTCGAGCGCTACGTCGACCGCCTGCTGGAGAGCCCCCGCTACGGCGAGCACTGGGCCCGGCTCTGGCTGGATCTCGCCCGCTACGCCGACACCAAGGGGTACGAGAAGGACCAGCCCCGGCAGATCTGGCGTTACCGCGACTGGGTGATCGACGCCTACAACGCCGATGTCCCCTTCGACCGCTTCACCGTCGAGCAGCTCGCCGGCGACCTGCTGCCCGACGCCACCGAGGCGCAGCGGTTGGCGACCGCCTTCCACCGCAACACGATGACCAACGACGAGGGTGGCACCGACGACGAGGAGTTCCGCGTCGCGGCCGTCAAGGACCGCATCGACACGACGATGCAGGTCTGGATGGGCCTCACCTTCGGCTGCGCCAAGTGCCACAGCCACAAGTACGACCCGATCAGCCACCGCGACTACTACAGCGTCTTCGCCGTCTTCAACCAGACCGAGGACGCCGACCGCTCCGACGACAGCCCCACGGCCCCCATGCCCTCGCCCGACCAGCGGCGCCGGATCGCGGCCCTGGAGGAGCAGGTCCGGCCCCTGAAGGCCGAGCTGGCCGCCGCGTCCCCCAGCCTCGACGCCAAGCAGCGGGCCTGGGAACTCTCCATCGCCGGCGCCAGCCCGTGGAGCACCCCGACCGCCACCCGCGCCACGGCCACCGGCGGTGCCACGCTCACGACCAGGTCCGACGGCGCCCTGATCGCCGGCGGCCCGCACCCCGACACCGTCACGTACACCGTCGAGCTGCCCGTCTCCGGCCCGATCACGGCGCTGCGACTGGAAGCCCTCAAGGACCCCTCGTTGCCCAACGGCGGGCCCGGCCGCAACGCCGGCGATCAGAACGCCGTGGTCTCCGAGGTCCAGGTCGGCTGGCTCGCCGCCGACGCGGCCCCGGACGCCAGGCCCGAGCCGATCGCCCTGGACACCCCCCGCGCCGACTTCGAGCAGGGGGGATACCCCGTCGCGAAGGCCGTCGATGGCGACCTCAACTCCGGCTGGGCCTGGTCGCCGAAGAACGCCGAGCCGCACGTCGCCCTGTTCCCGCTCAAGGCCGCGCTGGCGCACCGCGACGGCCGGCTCGTGGTGACGCTCGTCCAGAACTACACGAAGCTCTCGCTGGGCGCCTTCCGGCTCTCGACCACGACGGCCACACCGGCCGATCTGAAGCCCGAGCTGCGCACGCTCGCCGAGCTGGCAGCCCTGCCGGTCGCGGCTCGCTCCGGGGCCGACGCGGCTCGCCTGACCGAGACGTTCCGCCGCCAGTACGGCCCGACCGCCGCCCTCTACGCGCAGCTCGACGCGGCCGAGGTCGCACTCAAGGCCGAGCGCGCCGCGATCCCGAACACGCCGATCGTCCGCGAGCTGCCGGCCGACCGCCGTCGGGTCACGAAGATCCACCAGCGCGGCAACTTCCTCGACCCCGGCGACGAGGTCTCCGCCGCCGTGCCCGCGACCTTCGGCGGTCTGCCCGAGGGCGTGGCCCCCGACCGCCTGGGCGCGGCCCGCTGGCTGGTCTCGCCCGCCAACCCGCTCACGCCACGGGTCGCGGTCAACCGCATCTGGGCCCGGCTCTTCGGCATCGGCCTGGTCGAGACCGAGGAGGACTTCGGCGCCCAGGGCGCGGCCCCCTCGCACCCCGAGCTGCTGGACTGGCTGGCGGTGGCGTTCCGCGACACGCACGGCTGGTCGCAGAAGGCGCTGCTCAAGCAGATCGTGACCTCGGCGACCTATCGGCAGGGCTCGCGGCAGGACCCGGCCAAGGTGGCCGCCGACCCCCGCAACCGGCTGCTGGCGCGGTCGCCCCGGTTCCGGCTGCCGGCCGAGGTGATCCGCGACCAGGCGCTGGCGGCCAGCGGCCTGCTCTCGGACCGGATGCACGGCCCCTCGGTCATGCCGCCGCAGCCCGACGGCCTCTGGCGGGCCGCCTACAGCAGCCTGAAGTGGGAAACTTCCCCCGGCCAGGACCGGCATCGCCGCGGCCTCTACACCTTCTGGCGCCGCACCAGCCCGTACCCGGCGATGACCACCTTCGACGCCGGCAGCGGCGAGGTCTGCACGATCCGCCGCATCCGCACCAACACGCCGCTCCAGGCCCTGGTGACGCTCAACGACCCGGCGTTCGTCGAGGCCGCCGGCGCCCTGGGCCGCCGGGTGCTGGCCGGGCCCGAGGCGACCGTCCGCGACCGCGCCGCCCGCGCGCTGGGGCTGGTTCTGGTGCGCCCGGCCAGCGCCGTCGAGAGCGACCGCGTGGTCGCCCTCTACCAGGACGCCCTGGCCGACTACCAGGCCGATCCCGCCGCCGCCGCCGACCTGCTCCGCTCGGCCAGCCTCACGCCTGCCGCCGGCGAGCCGGTCGCCGAGCTGGCCGCCTGGACGGTCGTCGGCAACGTGCTGCTGAACCTCGACGAGACCCTGACCCGGCCCTGAGCGTGGTCCCCGGGCCAGCGATGCTGGTTGCGGAACGAACCCAGCCGATCCCCCGGCGCCGGCCGGATTGCAAGCGAGCCCGAATCATGGACTTCCGCCTCGAACAGGCCCTGGCCCAGACCCGCCGGCACTTCTTCGGTCAGATGGGCCTCGGCTTCGGCTCGATCGCCCTGGGGGCCCTGATGGGCGCCGACCGTCGCGCCCTGGGGGCCGATGGCGCCGGCCCCCGCACCGACCCGCTGGCGCCGAAGCCGCCGATGATCCCGCCCCGGGCGAAGTCGGTCATCTACCTGCACATGGCCGGCTCGCCGTCGCAGATCGATCTGTTCGAGAACAAGCCGGCGCTGACGAAGTTCTCGGGCCAGGACTGCCCCAAGGAGTACCTGGAGGGGAAGCGGTTCGCCTTCATCAAGGGCGTGCCCAAGATGCTCGGGCCCGTGTTCCCCTACGCGAAGCAGGGGGCCAGCGGCCAGTGGCTCAGCAGCCTGATGCCGCACCTGGGCTCGGTCATCGACGACGTCTGCGTGATCCGATCGCTGAACACCGACCAGTTCAACCACGCCCCCGCGCAGCTGTTCATGCACACCGGCCAGCCCCGGCTCGGCTACCCCAGCCTGGGCGCCTGGGCCACCTATGGCCTGGGCAGCGAGGCGCAGGACCTGCCCGGCTTCGTCGTGCTCAGCTCCGGCGGCAAGTCGCCCGACGCCGGCAAGAGCGTCTGGGGCAGCGGCTTCCTGCCCACCGTCTACCAGGGCGTGCAGTGCCGCACCGAGGGGGACCCGGTGCTCTACCTGTCCGACCCGAAGGGCCTCTCGCGCGACCAGCGCCGCAAGACCCTGGACGCCCTGCGCGACCTGAACCAGGAGCAGCTCAAGCACGTCGGCGACTCCGAGACCCTGACCCGGATCGCGCAGTACGAGCTGGCCTTCAAGATGCAGGTCTCGGTGCCCGATGTCATGGACATCCGCCGCGAGTCGAAGGAAATCCTGGACCTCTACGGCGCCCAGCCCGGCTACGTCTCCCCCGCCGAGAGCGCCGACGACCCGCGCGCCCTCTACAAGGGGGACGACCCGACCTTCGCCAACAACTGCCTGCTCGCCCGCCGCCTGGTCGAGCGCGGGGTCCGGTTCGTCCAGATCTACGACTGGGGGTGGGACCACCACGGTAGCTCCCCCGGCGAGTCGATCGACGAGACGCTGCCGATCAAGTGCCGCCAGATCGACCGCCCGATCGCCGGGCTCTTGACGGACCTGAAGCGCCGGGGGCTGCTCGACGACACGCTGGTCATCTGGGGCGGCGAGTTCGGCCGCACGCCGATGATGCAGAACAACGTCAACAGCGAGATCAAGAAGGGGTTCATGGGCCGCGACCACCACCCCTACGCCTTCACCATGTGGATGGCCGGCGGCGGCGTGAAGGGCGGCCTGTCGTACGGATCGACCGACGAGATCGGCTACTACATCGCCGAGAACCCCGTCTCGATCCGCGACCTCCAGGCCACCATCCTGCACCTGATCGGCCTCGACCCCTACAGGTTCCACTACGCCTACCAGGGCCTGAACAACCGCCTCATCGGCCCCACCGACGACGGCAAGGTCATCCAGGGCATCCTGGCCTGAACCACCGCACCGGCGGTGCTGAAGCTCCACCGGGCGTTGGGCTCCGAGGACGGCGCAGGAGGAGGCCCGCTCTCGGAGCACACGGACCGCGGTCGGTTCAGCGGCCGAGCGCCTGGGCGGCCTGCACGCCGCGGTCGGGGTGGTCGGTGAAGACGCCGTCGACGCCGACGGCGCCGAAGATCAGGCGGAAGAAGTCCTCGACGCGGGTCAGACCGGGGGGCAGGGCGTCGGCACGGACCGTGTAGGGGTGAACGGCCATGCCGCGGGCGTGGGCGAGCGCGACCAGGTCGGTCGGCTCGGGGGTGCCGCCGGGGCCGTGGCGGAAGACCTGGCCCAGCGACGGGCCGATGCCGTCGACCAGGGAGGCGAACGAGTCGAGACCGGCGGCGGTGGTGGGGTCGAGGCCCTCGGGGGTCTGGCCGCCGCCGAGGAGCTGGATCAGGCGGCCCTGGTAGCCCAGATCGTTGCGAATCCGGCGCACCTCGGCGAACTCGAAGCACTGCACATAGCAGGGGTCAGACTTGGTCGCGTAGCCGTGGCGGGCGAGGATCGGGAGCACGACCGCGGACAGGTCGGCGCCCTGATCACGGTGCCAGGCGGGGGCCTTCATCTCCGGGTAAATGCCGGCGGTGCGGCCCGTGCTGCGGTTCAGGCCGGCGATGAGTTCCAGCTCCTCCTCCAGGGTCGGGATCCGGAACGTGCCCTGGCCCTGCGGGACCCGGCCGGGGAACTGGGGGCTGCCGGTCTTGAGGTTCGTGCGCTCGTGGACGGTCAGGGTCTTGAGCTCGGCCAGGTCGAGGTCGAGCGCGTACCAGTGGCCGTCGGGGCGCTGGCGGGTGGGGAACATCTGAGCGACGTCGGTGACCGCGTCGAGCTGGAGGTCGTGCAGGACCACCGGCACGCCGTCGCGGCTCAGGATCAGGTCCTGCTCGATGAAGTCGGCCCCCATCGCATGGGCCATGGCGACGCCCTCGAGCGTGTGCTCGGGCACGTAGCCGCTGGCCCCCCGGTGGGCGATGATCACGGGCCGCCGGGGGGCGGGGGGCGCCGGTGCGGCGTCGCGGCTCGGGTCGGTCATCGGTCGGGCTCCCATCCCGGCCCCGGCGATCAGCAAGCCCAGGGCGATCCAGACGGCCTGGCCACGCGGCATCGGACAGACTCCCCGACAGCGGGCGCCGTCCGTGGCGCCGGCACCCGCCGGCGGCCCGAGGCGCCCCAAGTCTACGGTATCGCGAGCCCGCGAATCGCGGGTGAAGGTCTCGTGCGGCTTCGGCGAAGATCGTCGGCCGGTGTGGCGGCCTCAGCGCCAGCGGTCGACGCCGACCCGGGGGCACATCGGGTTCAGCGGGCAGGTGGAGCACCTCGGCGGGGCCGGGGCGGTGCAGATCCACTTGCCGAACGGAACCAGCCGCTCGTTCAGCTCGATCCAGTACGCGCGGGGGAGCTTCGTCGCCAGCGCGGCCTGGGTCTGCTCCGGGGTGCGGGTCTGCACGTAGCCCCAGCGGTTCACGACCCGGTGCACGTGCACGTCCACCGAGATCGCCGGCTGACCGAAGCCGATGCCGAGCGTCAGGGCGGCGATCTTGGGCCCCACGCCGCGAAACGCCGTCAGGCCCTCAGCCGTGTCGGGCACCCGGCCGCCGTGCTCGGCGACGATCTGGCGGGCCAGGGCCAGGAGGTCGCGCGCCTTGGGCTCGGGGAACGTCACGGTCCGGAGGATCGCGAGCAATTCCGGCTCACCCAGGGCGATCAGTTGCTCGGGCGTGCGGGCGCGGGCGAACAGGGCCAGGCTCACGGGCAGGGTCGTCTCGTCGCGGGTGCGGGCGGAGATCAGGGCGGCGACGAGCTGCTCGAAGGGGGTGCCGTGGCCCAGGTCGCGGAGCTCGAACAGGGCCGCCTTCGGGTATCCGGCGACGGCCAGGCGGAGCCGGCGGAAGACCTCGTCGAGCTCGAACGGTTCGGTCGGGTGCTCGGGCGGCGCGGGCCGGGCGCTGGCAGACTTCGGGCGGGCGCGGGGCATGGGTGCGGCTCCGTGGCCGTCGGCTTGTGGTTTGCGAAGACCGGGTCCTATCATTGGGAAAATCCGGTGCCAGGGCGCGCGATCCCCAGCCGAGGATTGCCGCTACGGACCCAACCGCTCAGTCCCGCCCCGGTCCGCCCCGGGGGCCGACCTGGTTCGAGGACCTGCCATGCGATGGATCGGGCTGCCGCTGCTCGCGGCCCTGGGACTGGGACTGTTCCGCCTCGCCGGCGCCGGGGCCCACCCCGCGCCCGCGATCGACGAGGCGGTCCCGAGGCTCGTCTGGCCGGCCGGGCCGATGGAGGTCCACGTCGCGCTCCGGCAGCCGATCGACGCGGCGACCGCCGCCACGCTCGTCGGACGCCTGATCCCGTTCCGGGCGCTGAGTTCCCCCGATGCCGCCGGAACCGGCGCGCCGGCGGCCGACGCCAGCGAGCTGGGCTCGATCCGGATCGCGGCCGTCGAGCGGCGGGATCAGGGTCGGACGCTGGTGCTGATCACCGACCCGCATCCCCGCTCCGGCCGGTACACGATCCCCGCCCCCGAGGGAGCCGGCCGCCCCGAGGCCTGGTCCTATCCGGCGCTCGGGGTCGAGGCCGCCTGGACCCCGGCCGAGGGAACCCAGGCCGCCGCCTGGTCCGGCTGGTGGCCGGTCCTCGACCCGGCCCGCGCCCGCGCCGCCACGGCCGGATCGGCCGAGCACGAGCGCCTGTTCGCCACACTCGCGCAGCCGGGGACGCTCAGGCTCACGACCTTCGTGCAGGTGCCGCCGGACGGCGGCACGCTCCGGATCGCGGCGACCGCACCCGTCGAGGGCTCGGTGAACTTCGAGCCCCTGACGGTGCAGGCCGCCGCGGGGGAACATCGCGCCGAGGTTGCCGTGGCCGCCACCACGGAGCCCGTCGAGTGCACCCTGTCCGTCCCCACCGGCGCCGGCGGCCAGGCCCCGACCCTCACGGTGACGCTCCAGCGGACCGGGGCCAGTGGCTTCGAGCCGATCGCCCCGGAGCGGCTGAACCCCGCCTGGGTGCCCCCCGCGCTGCCCACGGCCGCCGACGTTCCCGCGCCCCCCTATGACCTGGCCGGCGGCGACCCGAAGCGCGGGGCCGAGGTCTTCCGCGGCGAGACGGCCAAGTGCAGCTCGTGCCACCAGATCGGCGGCCAGGGCGTCGCCATCGGGCCCGCCCTCGACAGCCAGGCCGACCGCGAGCCGGCGGCCATCTATCGCGACATCGCCGAGCCCAGCGCCGTCATCCACCCGGCCTACTTGCCCTTCACCGTGGCCCTCAAGAACGGCCAGGTGCTCGTCGGGGTGGTGCGGGCCGAGGGGGCGGACAAGCTGCGCGTGCTCGACATCAGCGCCCAGGAGACCCTCGTGCCACGCTCCGAGGTCGAGGAGCTGCGTCCCAGCGGCACCTCCGTCATGCCCGTCGGCCTGGCCGGCGCCATCGGCGAGGCCGGCATGCGCGACCTGATCGCCTACCTCAAGGCCCCGAAGGGGCGCCCCTGATCGAGCCGCGGACGCTCCGGGCTCCAGTGGCGGAACCTCGGCACCCCGGCCGTTGTCGTGTCCCGTAGGTTGATGAGCGGAGCGAAATCCGACGGGCCGGGTCGGCGGCCACCGAATCGTCCTCGTGGCCACGCTGCGCTCAGGCACCGGCACACCGGATGGACTGTCCAAGGCGATGGGATCCGGGCTCCGCTCTGCGGAACCCAGGCACCCCGGCCGTTGTCTCGTCCCGTAGGTTGGATGAGCGCCAGCGAAATCCGACGGCCTCGGTGGCGGTCGCCTGTCAACCAGCCGCTCCGAGCTTCTGCGGCGGGTTTGCACAACCGGCCCTGGCCCCAGCCCGTCGGATTTCGCTGGCGCTCATCCAACCTACGGGAATGGACGTTGCGTCGTCGGCTGCTGCCGTGCGCCGGGTCCCTCCGGAGGGTCGAGGTGATGCGGCCGGCGGGGACGGGCGGTGGGCACGGATCGTGCAGGGAGGCGGGGGCGAGGTCCGGGCCGGGGGCGGGAAGGTCCGCGCCGGGAGGCCGGGGACCGGGAACCGGAGAGTCCGCGATGGACGAGCCTGTCGACCGCCACACCCTGCTCGATTTCCCCGAGATCTGCGACTGCCTGGAGGCGTTCACCGACGCCGATCTGGGCCGCGTCCCCGTCGTGGCGCCGGGCGCCAGGCTCGAGCCGGGGGCCCTGTACCTGGACCTCTGCCGGGCCGACCGGGCCGCGTATCACGCGCTGGACGGCGCCACGGCGCCCGAGGACGCCTGCCTGGTCTGCCAGGCCGACGTGCCCGAACCCCTCTGGCACCGCCTGCTCGGCATCAACAACCCCGAGCTGCAATGCGACGAGCCGACCGGCTGAGGGGCCGGTCGGCTCGTCGTGATGTCATCGGGCTCGGTGCGGGCTCAGGCGCCGAACTTCTGGAGCTTCAGCGCGTGGGCCATCGCCAGGGGCATGATCTCCTTGGCGAAGATCTGGCCCAGGCCGCCGCGCTCGCAGGGGCGCTCGCCGAACTCGGTCACCAGGTCGGGCCGGACGGTGGCCGGGGCCGCCAGCAGCAGCGGCACGGGGTGCCAGCTGTGCGCCTTCAGGCGGCTGGGCGTCGAGTGGTCGCCGGTGACGACGATCACGTCGGGCTTCAGGGCCACGAGCTTCGGCAGCTCCTGGTCCATCGCCTCGATCATCTCGACCTTCTTGGCGAAGTTGCCGTCCTCGCCGGTGCTGTCCGTGTACTTGTAGTGCAGGAAGAAGAAGTCGTAGTTGTTCCACTCACGGGCCAGCACGTCGAGCTGGTCGGCGAACGTCTTGCCCGGCTCGATCACGGTCATGCCGACCAGCCGCGCCAGGCCGCGGTACATCGGGTACACGGCAATCGCGGCCGAGCGGAGGCCGTAGACCTCCTCCATGGTGGCGATGGCCGGGAACCTGGCGAAGCCGCGGAGCATCAGGAAGTTTGCCGGGCTCTCGTCCTTGAGGATCTGCTTGGCCTGGCGGAGGAACTCGGCGGCGATCTTTGCCGTCTTCTCCGAGGCGGCGTCGCCGGCGGCGGCCTTCGGCTCCAGCGTGTGCAGGCCGGTCTGGAGCGGGTCGGTGTCGGCGACGTTGTCGCCCAGGCCCTCGCCGCGGAACCGGACGACGAGCCGGTACTCGCGCACCGGCTCGATCAGGGTCTCGACGCCCGGGATGTTGATGCCCTTGCGGAGCAGCTCGACGAGCTTCACGCCGGTCTCGGTGGGGATGCGGCCGGCGCGACGGTCGGTGACGCGGCCCTCGGCGTCGATCGTGCAGAAGTTGCCGCGGATGGCGACGTCCTTCGGCCCGACCTCGACGTCGACGCCGAGCGCCTCGAGCACGCCGCGGCCGATGTCGTACTGGAGCGGGTCGTAGCCGAAGAGGCCGAGGTGCCCGGGGCCCGAGCCGGGGGCGATGCCGCGGGCGACCGGGATGCTCAGGCCGACGGTGCCCTCGGCGGCCAGGCGGTCGAGGGTCGGCGTGCGCGCCTTCTCGAGCTCGGTCGGCCCGCCCGGCTCGATCGGCAGGCCGCCCAGGCCGTCGGCCACCAGCATGACGATCTTGGAGGGGGTCTTGTCCTGGAGCTGGCGCATCAGGTCGTGGGTCGAGAGCGTCATGGCGACGGGGCCTCGGGACGGGGGCGGGACCGGGAAACGGCCGGTATTGTCCCGGCCCCCCGCGCAGGTTGTCAACCCGGCCGGCGCCCCGCGCGACCCGGGCTCACCGGGCCGGATCGGCGGCCGGCGCCGGGGCGACCTGCGGCTCGGTGGGCAGCGCGTCGAGCCGCGTCCGGGCCGCCTCGGCCCCCGCGCCCGGGATCTGCGACAGCCAGGTCCAGAGTCGCCGGGCCGTCGGGCCCTCGGCGGCCTCGGCCTCGGCTGACAGCTCGGCCACCGGTCGGGCCTTCCAGCGGCGCCCGGCCACCTGGCGGGCCCGGTCCACTTCCTCGCGGTTCAGGGCCGTGCCGCTGGTGCCCGAGGCGAGCAGGTTCGTGCGGTCCTGGCGGTGCGGCAGGCCCAGGGCGTGGCCCAGCTCGTGGGCCGTCACCCGGGGCAGCGGCTCGTCGATGCCCCCCTCGACCGGCCGCAGCTTCGCCGTCTCCTGCACGATCGCGAAGTTGCCCCCCATGTACACGCCGTTCACGGGGAAGGCGTGCAGGTAGTAGACGTGCAGGCCCTCGAAGTCGCGGTGGTCGGCGTGCGGCAAGAGCACCCGGAACAGGTCCAGGGGCGCCTTGCCATCCGGAGCGACGGCCGCCGAGGCGCGGAACTTCTCGACGTTGGCCGCCGGCTCGGTGACGATCGACTCCAGCCCGAAGTGCACGCCCGCCCGGTTCCAGATGCCGTTGACCTTGCCGACGATCCGCTCGAAGTCGGCGTCGCTCAGGTCGCAGTGCGCCTCGGGCAGGTCGTCGGAGCGGAGCCGGTGCACCCGCAGCGGGATCACCAGGAAGTCGTCGTACGGCGGCGGCTCGGCCACGGTCGCCTTCGGGTCGGGCGCCTCGACGACCGCCGGCGCCTCGGCGGCCGGTTCGGGGGCCGGGGCCGGATCCTGGGCCACACCGGTCAGGGCGATCGACAGCAGCAGGGCGGGCAGATTCACGGCGCGGCTCCGGGGCGAGGGGGCGGTACGGGGCGGATCGTGTTGTGGTCCGGGCTCAGCCCGGGGCGGCGGGCTCGGCGTCGGCGGCAGGGTCCTGGCGGTAGTAGGCCTTCAACTGGTCGTAGAGCTCGGGGTGCAGGCGCTGGAGGCGGGCGGGGCGCTCGAAGAAGGTCTCGGTGGCGACGGCGAAGAACTCGGCCGGGTCGGTGCCGCCGTACTCGTCCAGGGCGGTGCGGCCCCGGCCGCGGCGCAGGCGGTTGTACTCGGCGCCCAGCACGCGGGCCCACTCCTCGGCCTGCTCGCGGTCGGCCAGGGCCGGGGCGCCGTCGGTCAGGCCGTCCTCCATGTCGAGCAGGTGGGCGAACTCGTGGAGCACGACGTTGAGGCTCTCGGCGCGGCCCTTCGCGATCGCCCGCACCTCGTCCCAGGCGAGCACGACCACGTCGCCCCCGTAGGCCTCGCCGAGCCGATCCTCCTCGCCTTCGAGCACGAAGTGGTCGCCCAGCGGCTCCACGTCGCGGCCCACGTAGGCGGTCGGGTAGATCAGGATCGTGATCAGCCGGCGGAACGGCTCGATCGGCCGCCTCAGGAGCAACGAGCCGGCGTGGCCGGCGATCGTCACCTTCATCTCGTCGGTGACGACCAGGCCGTTGCAGCCCTCGAAGTGCTTCTCGGCCAGCAGGACCGCGACGTGCCCGAGCAACTCGCGGCGGCCGGCCTCGCCCAGGCGGCCGTAGCGCGGCACCAGGCGCCGGAGGATCGTGTCCCATTCGGGGGGGAACGGTCCGACGCGGAGCCGCTCGCGACGCCGGCGCTTGAAGTAACCGAACACGGGGCGCCCTCTCGTCGTGGTGACCCCCGGACCGCGCAGCGCGTCCGACCGTCGTGCCGCCATTATGGCCGCGCGGACCGGCCCCGTCGCCCCGTCTCTCCGGCCTCAGCGCCGACGGCCCGGTCTGGTACCCTGAACCGGCGGCGCCGTCCGGAGGATGGGCCCCCGCGTCCGACTGCCGCGACCCCGAAGGAGCCCGCGCGATGATCCTGTCCCCGCTGACCGTCCTGCTCGCCGCCAGCCTGCTGGGGGCCCCGGCCGACGACCCGGCGCCGGCCGATCGCCCCGCGCCGCCCACCGCCCGGCTGGTCGACTTCGACGCCCTTCAGAAGCGGCTCGATGAGCCCGGCCTGCGGCTGCTCGACGCCCGCACCCGCACCGAGTACGACAAGGGGCACCTCCCCGGCGCCGTCTGGGTCGACGTGAAGGTGGCCGAGGCCCTCGCCGCCCGGCCCGGCGGGCTCACCGACCGCGCCGCCTGGGACGCCTGGCTCAAGCCGATGGGGCTGGAGCCCGGGATGTCGGTGCTCGTCTACGACTCGAACCGGCAGCTCGTGGCCGCGCGGGTCTGGTGGCTGCTCACGTACCTGGGGCTGCCCGACGTGGGCCTGGTCAACGGCAATTTCCCGCTCTGGGCCGAGCAGGACCGGCCGGTCACGGCGGAGCCGACGAAGGTCGCGCCCGGGTCGGTCGCCGTCCGGTTCCGCGACGACCGTCACGCCGACCGCGCCGCGGTGCTGGCGACCCTCAAGGCCGGCGACGCCCAGATCCTCGACGCCCGCAGCGCCGACGAGCACGCCGGCTCGGCGAAGATGTCGAAGCGCGGCGGGCACATCCCGACCGCCTGCCATGCCGAGTGGAAGGACTTCGTCGACGCGCAGGGCCGGTTCCTCGACCCCGGCAAGCTCCAGGCCCGGCTCGACGCCGCCGGCCTCAAGCCCGGCGGGGCCGTCATCACCCACTGCCAGGGCGGCGGCCGCGCCTCGGTCGACGCCTTCGTGCTCGAGCGCCTCGGGCACCCGACCCGCAACTACTACCTGGGCTGGTCCGACTGGGGCAACGCCGACGCCACCCCGGTGGCCGAGGGCGTCGAGACGAACAAGTGACCGGGATGATCCCGCATCCGCCACACCGCCCGACCTTCCCGCGCAGGAACCGACCCGCATGCCGACCCTGATCGCCCGGCCGACCCGCATCGAGGCGGCCGGCAACAAGCCGAAGCTGATCGACGAGTACATCGGCCGCGTGAACTCGGGCACCACTGCCCTGAGCGTGGCGCACATGCGGAGCCCGGAGGGCTGGGTCGAGCCGGGCCAGCGGCCCGAGTTCGACGAGTACACGCTGGTGCTCAAGGGCCTGATGCGGATCGAGCACGAGGGCGGCACGATCGACGTCCGGCCCGGCCAGGCGATTGTGACCCACGCCGGCGAGTGGGTCCGCTACAGCACGCCCGAGCCCGAGGGCTGCGAGTACGTCGCCATCTGCCTGCCGGCGTTCCATCCCGACACCGTGCATCGCGACCCGTCGTAAGCGCCGGCCCTGAGCCACCAGCCGCCCCGCCTGAATGGCGGGACGGCTGGTGCCGGGGACCACTCGGCGCTGGGCGAGCGTGGGCGTCGTTCAGTCGGCCGCCGGCGGCGCCGGGATGGCCTGGGATGACCCCGAGGGGGCCGGCAGGTGCTTCGCGCCGGCCCTGGTGACGAACACCCGGAACAGGCCGCTGGTCTTGTCCTTGGCCCCCTTCTTGAGCACCTTCTTGGTCAGCAGGCTGTCGAGGCTGCGGGACTCGGCCCTGGTCGGCAGGTAGCCGGGCTCGCCGGCGGCCTGGACGCGGGCCAGGAACTCGGCCTGCTTGCCGGTGAGCTTCACCGGGGCCGGCTTCGCGGCGGTCGGGGCGGCCTTCGGAGACACCCTGGCGTCGGCCTTGGTGCGGGCGGGGGACTTGGCCTTCGGGGTGGCCGAGGCCGGAGCCTTCGCGGCGGGGGCGGCCGGCTGGCGGGCCGGCTGCGCGGTCGTACCCTTCTTGGTCGCTGCCATCGGATCGGGACCCCTGGGTCGGGACTCGCAGTGGGAGCGTGACGCACCGGATCTCGCACGCTCCGGCATGTAGTTATCAGGCCGACTTGTCGCAGCGGTCAAGTCGCGGTGCGCCGTGGATTCGCTGATTTGGCGCGCCGGCCAGCGCGACCGCTAAAACCGCTATACCTCCGCGGCGCCGGCGGCGGCTTGCGAGCCGTCGGCGGCTCGGCTAGCCTCGGGCACCACGGCGACCCTGCCGGCGCCTCCCGAGGCTCGCGCCGGCCCGCCGCCCGCCCCGATCGCCAACCGTACTCCCCCCGCGCCCGCCCGCCTGCGGCCCCAGACCCCGAGGGAGGTCCGCGATGCGCCTCGTCCCGATCGCGCCACGGCTATTGCTCGGCCTGCTGGCCCTGGCCCCCGGTGCCGCCAGGGCGCAGGAGGCCCCCGCGAACCTGCCCGGCACCCGGCCCCTCACCGCCGAGGGAGACCTGGCCGCCCAGCTCGTCGAGGGCGTCGACCGCTTCCTGCTCCGCCAGACCGGGCGCTCGGTCACCGGCCGGGCGCGGCACTGGAACCGCGACCTGTCCTCGGCCCAGGCGTACGAGGCGTCCATCCGCCCCAACCGCGAGCGGCTGGCCCACATCCTGGGCGTCCGTGATGCGCGGCCCAAGGACGGGGCCATCGAGCGCGTCGGCACCACCGAGCGGGACCCGATCATCGGGCGCAGCGGCGCGGTCACGATCGCCACCGTCCGCTGGCCGGCCTTCGGCGACGTGGCCGGCGAGGGCCTGCTGCTGACGCCCGTCGACCGCCCGACTCTGGCCCACGTGATCGTCGTCCCCGACGCCGACCAGACCCCCGAGCAACTCGCCGGCCTGATCGAGGGGCTGCCGCCCGAGCGCCAGGTCGCCCGCCGGCTAGCCGAGTCGGGCTGCCGCGTGATCGTGCCGACCCTGGTCGACCGCACGGTCGCGGCCCGCAACGGGCGCACGAAGCTGACCAGCCGCGAGTTCCTCCAGCGCCCGGCCTTCGAGCTGGGTCGCACGGTCCCAGGCTACGAGGTCAATCTGGTGCTCGCCCTGGTCGACCGCCTGGCCGCCGGGTCGGCCGGTGCCGATGCGGCGATCGGCGTCGTCGGCCTGGGGGAGGGGGGGCTGATCGCGCTCGACGCGGCGGCGCTCGATCCTCGCATCGACGCGACCCTCGTCTCGGGCGCCTTCGACGGCCGGCTCGACACCTGGCGTGAGCCGCTGGAGCGGAACGTCTTCGGCCTGCTCGATCAGTTCGGCGGCGCCGAGCTGGCGAGCCTGGTCGCCCCCCGTCCGCTCGTCATCGAGGCCACCGCCTGGCCCGAGGTCACGATCCCGACCGGGACCGGCGCCGCCCCCGGCCGGCTGGCCACGCCGCCGCTCGCCGCCGTCCAGGCCGAGGTCGAGCGGGCCCGCACGCTCACGGCCGGCCTCAAGCCCGAGCCCCGCATCGACCTGATCGCCAGCGGCGGTGACGGCGCCGGACCGCGCGGCTCGGAGCCCGCGCTGGCGGCCTTCCTGAAGGCCCTGAATCCGCCGCTGCTGCTCGTCGAGCTGAGCATGGGCCCGCAGCCCAGCGGTGTCGACCGCGAGGCGATCGCGGCCGAGGCCGCCGCCCGCCAGGCGCGGCTGGTGCACGCCCTCGACCGCCACACCCAGCACCTGCTGCTGGAGAGCCCCTACGTCCGCGCCGAGTTCCTCAAGAAGCTCGACACGAAGTCGCCCGAGGCGTATGCGCAGACGGTCGAGGAGTACCGCCGGATCTTCCGCGACGAGGTGATCGGCCGGATCGACGAGCCGATGCTCCCGCCCGCCCCGCGCTCGCGGAAGCTCTTCGAGACGGACAAGCTCGTCGGCTACGAGGTGATGCTCGACGTCTGGCCCGACGTGCCGGCGTTCGGCACCCTGGTCGTGCCCAAGGACCTGAAGCCCGGCGAGAAGCGCCCGGTGGTCGTCTGCCAGCACGGGCTGGAGGGCCGACCCCGCGACCTGGCCGATCCGACGATCAACAACCCCGCGTACAACCAGTACGCCCTGCGGCTGGCCGAGCGCGGTTTTGTCACCTTCTCGCCCCAGAACCTGTACATCGGCGAGGACAGATTCCGGACCCTCCAGCGGAAGGCGAACCCGCTGGGCAAGACGCTCTTCTCGATCATCGTGCCCCAGCACCAGCAGATCACCGACTGGCTCAAGACGCTGCCGTTCGTCGACCCGAACCGGATCGCCTTCTACGGCCTGAGCTACGGCGGCAAGTCAGCCATGCGGATTCCGCCGCTGGTGGCGAACTACTGCCTGTCGATCTGCTCGGCCGACTTCAACGAATGGGTCGGCAAGAACGCCAGCACCCGCAGCCCGTACAGCTACGTCTGGACCAACGAGTACGAGATCTTCGAGTGGGACCTGGGCACCACCTTCAACTACGCCGAGATGGCCGCCCTGATCGCCCCCCGGCCGTTCATGGTCGAGCGCGGGCACTTCGACGGCGTCGGCTCCGACCAGGACGTGGCGTACGAGTTCGCCAAGGTCCGCCACCTTTACGCCGCCCGGCTGAAGCTGCCGCCCGAGGCCTGCCAGATCGAATGGTTCGTCGGCCCGCACACGATCCACGGCGTCGGCACGTTCGAGTTCCTGCACCGGCACCTGAACTGGCCGATGACGTCGCCCCCGCAACCCCTGAACCGCCCCTGATGGCCCCGGGTGAATCAATGATGCTGCCGCACGCTTCCCTGCTGGCGCTCGCCCTGGCTCTCGGGGCCGGTCCCGTCCTCTCCACGGCGTCCGACGACCGGCCCGACCGCGTGATCGCCGACTTCGAGGGGGCCGACTACGGCGCCTGGACCGTCACCGGCACCGCCTTCGGCGCCGGCCCGGCCAAGGGCGCCCTGCCGAACCAGATGACGGTGGCGGGCTACGCCGGCACCGGCCTGGTCAACTCGTTCGCCGGCGGCGACAAGTCCGAAGGGACCCTCACCTCGCCCGCGTTCCCGATCGAGCGAACCCGGATCAACCTGCTCATCGGCGGCGGTCGCGACGCCGAGAAGCTCGCCGTGCGGCTGATCGTCGGCGGCAAGGTCGTGCGGACGGCCACCGGCGCCGAGTCGGAGTTCCTGCAGCCCGAGTCCTGGGACGTGACCGAGTTCGCCGGCCAGATGGGGACGATCGAGATCGTCGACCACGCCACCGGCGGCTGGGGCCACCTGAACGTCGACCAGATCGTGCAGAGCGACGCCGTCCCGAAAATCGTTCCCGAGCGCGAGACCCTGCTCTCCCGCGCCGAGGCGAGTGTCGCCGCTGCCGCCCCCCGCGCCGCGGCCGATCCGAACCGGCCGGGCATGCACGTGCTGGCCGCGGCCAACTGGATCAACGACCCGAACGGCCTGATGTACTACAAGGGCTACTACCACGTCTTCTTTCAGCACAATCCGTATGGAGACGACTGGGGGAACATGCACTGGGCCCATGTGCGCAGCAAGGACCTGGCGCACTGGGAGCGGCAGCCGATCGCGCTCTGGCCGTCGAAGTCGAAGGGCGAGGATCACGTCTTCTCCGGCTCGGCCATCCTCCGCAAGGACGGCACGCCGATGATCTTCTACACCAGCATCGGCGCCCGCTTCCCCGAGCAGTGGGCGGCGATCCCCGAGACCGACGACCTCGCACACTGGCAGAAGCACCCCGCCAACCCCGTCGTCGCCAACGCCGTGCACGGCGACACGAAGGTGAGCGAGTGGCGCGACCCGTACGTCATCCACGACGGCGACACGACGTGGATGGTCTGCGGCGGCAACACCAACGAAACCAGGGGCGGCGGGGGCGCGGTGTTCCTGTACGAGGCGCAGGACGACTCGCTGGCGAAGTGGACGTACCGCGGCATCCTGTTCCGCCACCCCGACGCGGCGGTCAAGAACGTCGAGTGCCCGATCTTCTTCCCGCTCGGCGGTCGCTGGGTCCTGATCACCGCGCAGGGCAAGCCCGTCGACTGGTTCGTCGGCGACTTCGACCGCCAGGCCGGCACGTTCACCGCCACGGCCCGGGGTCACGTCGACGAGGGCCAGGTCTACGCCCCCAGCGTGCTGGCGAGGGACCCGAAGGATCGCGCCCTCCTCTGGGGCTGGATCGACGGCGTGCCCGGCGGCCGCGGGTGGCGGCACTGCCTGACCATCCCGCGCGTGCTCTCGATCGGCCCCGACGGCCGCCTCCGCCAGCAGCCCGCCCCCGAGCTGCAAATCCTCCGCGGCCAGCCGAAGCACCTGGCCCCGATCCCCCTGAAGCTGACCGCCACCGCGACCCCGCTCGAACCTCCGGCCGGCCTGGCCGCCGAGCTGACCCTCTCCCTCCGCTGCCCCGCCGGCCGCACGGTGACCCTCGACCTGCTGCGGACGAAGGATGGCGCCCATTCGGTTCCGCTCCGCTACGACGGCCAGACCCTCAGCCTGGGCAAGGCGAGCCTGGCCGTGACCCCGCCCGCCGGCGCCGACGGGGTGCTGACGCTGCACCTGATCGTCGACCACTCCGTCATCGAGGCCCGCACCGCCGACGGCTCCGTCTGGCTCACCCAGGTCGCCGACTACACCATCGACGGCCTCGGCCTGGCCGCCCGTGCCGAGGGCGGCGACGGCGCCACGATCGACGCCCTGGAGTGGTGGCCGCTGGCCGAGGCCTGGGTGACCCCCGAGGGGGCCGCTGGCCGCTGAGTGGCACCCGGGACGGTTCCAATCGTCGAGCGCAACGGGTCGGGGCCGGGCGGCGGGCGATGAGCCCGTGGCCCGGCCCCGGTCACGTTTCGGCGCGATCTGCGTCCGCGGCGGACCGCCGGGCGCTGCATCGTGATCGGCGGGAGCCACACGGCCGGGGACGGATCGACCGGGGGCGGCCACCCCGAGCGCTCGTCGGACGGATCCCGGCACGAGGCAGGCGCCAGCGCCTGGCTGCCCTCGAACCGGGGGACCGCCCACGTCGTGCTGGTCCGTTCAAAACAGGGGCTGGAGCCGGGTCTGCTTGATGAATTCCAGCTTCGTGCGCATGCGGGAAAACTCACGCTGCACGGGCCGGGGCCGGGCCTCGATCCGGAAGGCGAGGTTGTTGCGTTCCAGCGGGTCCTGCGCCAGATCGTACATTTCGTATTGCGGGGCCACGGCACCGGTCGGATCGTAATACTCGGCCAGCTTGAGGCGGGCCTCGCGGAAGGACACGACGCGATTGGCGCCCTGGACGTAGGGCCCGGTGGCCTGACCGGCCTGCCAGTCGTCGTAGGTGAACACGGTGTAGTCCTGCACCGGTGGTCCGCCCGGGTTCGTGATCAGACGGGAATAGTCGACGCCGGCCCAGTTGGCACGGGCCGAGGCGGGCGCGTCGAAGAGCCCCGCGAGCGTGGGCAGGAAGTCGGCGTGCGACACCAGGGAATGGTTGGTGTGAGGCGTCTTGTAGATCTGGGGGTTGGCGAACACCAGCGGCACGCGGATCGATTCCTCGTAGAAGTTGAAGCACTTCTGCCGCATGCCGCCGTGGGCCATCCCCATCTCGCCGTGGTCGCTCGTCTTCACGATCAGGGTGTTGTCCAGCAGCCGACGATTTCGCAGCGCCTGGATCACCTGCACGAGGGACTGGTCGGAGGCCGCCATCAGGTTGCCGTAGAAGTTCAGATAATCGCGCTTCATCTGCGGCGTCGGCAGCACCCCGTTCAGGTTGAACAGCCGCAGGAAATCGCTCTGGGCCTGGGGCTTGGTGCTCAGGTCCTCGGCGAAGGTCGCCGGCAGGCCGATCCCGCCGCGCAGCCAGGTGTCGTCATAGCCATAGTCGGGGTTGTCGTAGTTACGCGGATAGAACAGGACGTCGTGCGGGTTGACCAGCGAGACGATCAGGCAGAAGGGTCGCGACGGCGAGGCGACCTGATTGAGGTACGCCAGCACCCCTTCCTCGCCGAGCTCGACCGGGCCGTCACACTGCATGAATCGGCCGTCGTTGTCCGCCGTACCGCCACCGGCCTCGCCCGCCGACTGATCGGCGCCCGCATCGGGCGGATTCCAGCGGGAGAATCCGAACGGCGTCATGTCCGAGGGCTGGTACGTCGTGCCGTTGGCCGGCTTGGTCAGGTGGAATTTCCCCTTGTAGACCGTCTCGTAGCCCCTGGACGCCATGACCGTGGCGATGTTCCGGAGCCGGTCCGACAGGGGCACCTGCGGATTCTGTGGCCACTGCATGTCCTGCTCGAGCGTGTACTTCACCTCGTGCTGGGCCGGGAAGAAGCCCGTCAGCAGCGAGGCCCGGGCCGGCGAGCACATGCAGGAATTGGTGAACGCCCGGGTGAAGGTCAGGCCATTGTTCGTCAGCCAGGTCAAACCCGGCATCCGCCGGGCCGCCCAGCCCTCGGGGAAATGCTGGAGCGCCCGCTCCTGATCGGTGATGAAGATCACCAGGTTCATGCCATCGAACCGGCTCCGGGGGACTCCGGCCCGCGACGAGTCCGTCAGAATCGTGAACGCCCCGGCGCCGGCGACTGCAGCGCCCGCGGCGGTCTTCAGCAAGGTGCGACGCTTCATCTTCGACTTCCCCCTCGTCGAATAGAGTCCAACGATTCTTCACGCGATTTTGTGGTTCATTGTAATCGAGTGATTCGTGGGATCTGGACGGAATTGTGAGATCCGGGCGACCCGGAACGGCTGCGGTGCCGGGCACCCGGGCGCGGGTCCAGACCGGTCGGTCCGGGTCGCCGGGCGGCCGGGCGTGGTCGGTTGCCGGAGCCTGCGGGCCGGTTCCGATGCGCCATTGGCCGATGCGGCCCACGCCCCGGCCCGGAGCGGATTCAGGCGGGGGCGGGCTCGTCGGACGGCGGGAGCTGGCTACAATCGACGGATTGACCGTGGTCCCGCCGCCTGCGAGTCGCCACGACGGCCCGGGTGGCGCGGTTCTCTCCTGGATGACGAAGCGGATCCGCCATGAGCACCAACGTCCAACCTGACGCTGCCCCGGCTGTCAATCGCGCCGGTTACGATGCCATCCTGATCGTCGGCTTCGGCGGGCCGGAGCAGCCGGACGACGTGATGCCGTTCCTGGAGAACGTGACCCGGGGGCGTGGTGTGCCGCGCGAGCGGCTGCTGGAGGTTTCCGAGCACTACATGCACTTCGGGGGCGTCAGCCCGATCAACGGCCAGGTGCGGGACTTGATCGCGGCCCTGGAGCCCGAGCTCCGGCGGGCGGGGGTCGATCTGCCCATCTACTGGGGCAACCGCAACTGGACGCCGATGCTCGCCGACACGATGCGGGAGATGACTGCCGCGGGGGTCAAGAAGGCCCTGGCCGTGGTGCTCGCGGCCTACAGTTCCTATTCGAGCTGCCGACAGTACCGCGAGGATGTCCAGAAGGCCCGTGACGAGGTCGGCCCGGGGGCGCCCGAGTTCGACAAGATGCGGGTCTTCTACAACCACCCCGACTTCGTCAGCGTCAACGCCGACCGCGTCCGCGAGGCCCTGGACCGGTTCCCGGCCGAGCAGCGGGCCGGGGTCCACGTCGCCTTCACCGCGCACAGCATCCCGTCCTCGATGGCGGCCAACTGCAACTACGAGCGGCAGCTCACCGAGACCTGCCGGCTGGTGGCCGAGGCCAGCGGCGTGCCCGAGGGGCAGTGGAAGCTCGTCTACCAGAGCCGCAGCGGCCGGCCGCAGGACCCCTGGCTGGAGCCCGACATCCTGGATCATATCGGCGCCCTGCACGGCCAGGGGGTGCACGACCTGATCGTCCAGCCGGTCGGGTTCCTGTCCGACCACATGGAGGTGATGTTCGACCTCGACGAGGAGGCGAAGCTGAAGGCCGACGGCCTGGGCATGCACCTGGAGCGTGCCGGCACGGCGGGCACCGACCCGAAGTTCGTGGGCATGATGCGCGAGCTGATCGTCGAGCGGATGGCCCAGGCGCCCGAGAAGCGGGCGATCGGCCAGTATCCGGCCAACCACGACGTCTGCCCGGTCAACTGCTGCCTGCCGCCGGCCCGTCCCGCCCGGCCGGGGCCGCCGGCGTCGTCCTGAAGCCGGCCCCGTCGCGCCGGCGGCGGCCGCAGGGACTCGCGGGCGGGGTGGGGGTTGCGGTAGACTGTGGGGCGGGAATGCGGGGGCGATGGGGCCCCCGTGTCGTTCAGGCAGGGCGGTGCCGCTGGGCCCGCGCGGGCCGGACTCCTGCGGAATTCCGGGGCCGGCACGGTCGTCGCCGAGGTTAAGGGAGCGGGCCATGAGCCGTCGTTTGCTGCTCGTCGAGGACAGCCCGATCATGCGCCGCATGATCTCGGCCATGCTGATCGACGAGGGATACCACGTCGACATGGCCAACGACGGTCGCGAGGGCCTGGCCCGCGCCGGCGAGCTCAAGCCCGAGCTGATCCTCAGCGACTACGAGATGCCCGAGATGGACGGGCCGACGCTCTGCGCCGCCCTGAAGTCGGACCCGGCCTTGCGGTCGATCCCGGTGATCATGCTCACCAGCCTGGGCGCGACCGAGAGCAAGGTCATCGGGCTGGACGCCGGCGCCGACGACTACATCCAGAAGCCGCAGAGCCCGTCCGAGGTCCAGGAGGTGTTCGCGCGGATCCGGGCCCAGCTCCGGATCGCCGACCTCCGCCAGGAGCTCTCGGAGCGGAACGCGCAGCTCGAGGCCGCCCAGACCAAGCTCCGCAAGGAGCTGGAGCTGGCCCGCAAGGTGCAGTTCGCCCTGATGCCGAAGCCGCCGAAGCGCCGCGGGGTGCTCGACCTGGCGGTGCGGTACCAGCCGGCGTCGGCCCTGGGTGGCGACATCTACGACTTCACCCGCCTGGACGACGGCCGGCTCGGGATCATGATCGCCGACATCTGCGGCCACGGCGTGAACACGGCCATGCTCTCGGGCGTGATCAAGACCACCGCCGCCCCCCTGAGCGCCGCCGGCATGCCGCCGAACCAGTTCCTCAACGACCTGGACGTGGGCCTGAGCAAGTTCTTCCCCGAGGATTACTACTGCACCGGCTTCTACATCCTGATCGATGAGCGGACCGGCGCGTTCACCTACTGCGGCGCCGGGCACCCGCCGGCCCTGATCGTGGGCCCCAATGGCACCCGCGAGCTGGAGAGCGACGTGGGCCTGATCGGCATGAGCATGCTCGACGAGCTGCCGGTGCACCACGACACGCTCGCCCCCGGCGAATCGATCCTGACCTACACCGACGGCCTGCCCGACGTGATGGACCCCTCGGGGACCTCGTTCGGCACCGAGAAGATCTGTGAGGTGCTCCGCGCCCACAGCAAGGCCACGCCCGACGAGATCCTGACCCGGATCGAGGAGGCGGTGGCGAAGCACGTCGCCGGCGGCAAGCCGCACGACGACATCAACCTGGTGCTGGCCCAGTACGCTTCCGCCTGAGCGGTCCGCCGTGCTAAGCTGGAGGGACTGGTGAAGAAAGTGCTTCACCCGTTCCGGATCAATCGCGCTGGATTCGAGCCTCCAGGGGGCGCCCCGTTCCCATGGGATCCACGACCGACGGTGCCACGCGGCTGGCGATCTCGGGCCCGCTGACCCTGGCGACGGTCGCGGGCCTGCACGCTACGGTGCGCGCGGCCGTCGACGGGGGTGGCCCGGTGGTGCTGGACCTGAGCGGGGCCGGCCCCTGCGACGCCGCCGGCCTGCAACTGCTGCTGGCGGCGGTCCGGACCGGCCAGGCGAGCGTGCCCCCCCGGGTGCGGCTGGTCGCGGTGCCGGGGGCGGTGC
>CAZUZD010000036.1:0-28354 GCA_964624465.1 uncultured Isosphaeraceae bacterium | reverse complement strand
CACCGTGCCGTCGATGTCGTCGGCGCCAAAGCTCAGCGCGACCTGGGCCGTCTTGATGCCGAGCATCACCCAGTAGGCCTTGATGTGCGGGAAGTTGTCGAGCATCAGGCGGCTGATGGCCATCGTCTTGAGGTCCATCACGCCCGAGGGCTTGGGGATCTCGTCCATCCGCGAGTTGTCCGGGTGGAACGCCAGCGGGATGAAGGTCTGGAACCCGCCGGTCTCGTCCTGGAGCTCGCGCAGGCGGATCATGTGGTCGATCCGGTGCTTCGCCTGGTCGATGTGGCCGTAGAGCATGGTGGCGTTGGAGTGCAGCCCGAGCTGGTGGGCCGTGCGATGCACCTCCAGCCAGGTGTCGCTGGTCGCCTTGGCGCCGCAGACCTGCTCACGGACCTCGGGGTGGAAGATCTCGGCCCCGCCGCCGGGCAGGCTGCCCAGGCCGGCGTCGATGAGCTGCTGGAGAATTTCCTTGTAGGAGAGCTTGCTGATCTTGGCGAACCACTCGAACTCGACGGCCGTGTACGCCTTGACGTGGATCTCGGGCGCGGCCTCCTTGACCCAGCGCACGATGTCCACATACCACGAGAACGGCAGCTTGTTGTGCAGGCCGCCGACGATGTGCAGCTCGGTCGCGCCCCGGTCATGCGCCTGCCTGGCCCGCTCGCGGACCTGGTCTTCCGTCATCGTGTAGGCGCGATCCTCGCCCAGGTCGGCCCGGAAGGCGCAGAAGTCGCAGCGGTAGACGCAGACGTTGGTCGGGTTGATGTGGGTGTTGACGTTGTAGTAGCCCGCGTTGCCGTTGAGCCGCTCGCGGACGTGGTTGGCCAGCTCACCGATGGCGAGCAGGTCGTTGGAGGCCTCCAGGGTCAGGCCGTCCTCGAAGCTCAGCCGCTGACCGGCCAGCACCTTCTCGCGGATCGGTCCCAGGTCGGCACTCGTCTTCGCCATGTCACCATCCCCAACCAATGTCCAGGAGCCGCCCGGGCTCGTCTTGCGGAAATTTTAGTCCGAATTGAACGCTCCGGCAACCGCGGCCGGGCGACCCGGTCGAAAAGCGGTCCGGGGGGGCCGATGGGGGCGCCTGGGCGGCTCAGCGCCGGACCGGGGCGGGCAGGGCCCCGGCGACCCAGGGATGGCGGCGGCAGAGGATCGAGGCCCCGCCGCCGCGGGCGCTGCGATCGGTGACGACGCCGATCAGGATCGGCCGGGTCGAGCCGTCGCCGGCGGCGCGGAGGATGAAGACGCCGCTGCCGGAGTCGCCGGGGATCGGCCGGTAGGTCGGGCCCCACTCCAGCCACTTGGGGTTGGAGAAGTTGCCCGCGCGCACGGTCTGGTGCCGGTCGAACTGGTCGATGGAGTGGATCGGCACGATCTGACCGTCGGCGTGCGGCACAGCCTCGAGGATCAGGATCGCCGTGGCCAGCTTGGCCAGGAACGGGGCGGCGGTGTCGGGGTCGACGCTCAGGCGGGCGAAGGCGTTGTCGCAGCCGGGGATCTCGCCGTCAGGTCCCTTGCGGTAGGCGGGGTTGCGGACGACCTCGAGCACCTTCGCCCGCAGGGTCCGGTCGCCCTGCCGCAGCTCCAGCTCGCGGCCCTGGTCGTCGGCGCTCATGCAGTGGGCGGCGGTCAGGATCAGGAGCTCGCCGGGCGCCTTGGTCAGCGCCGTGGCCCGGAACTTCACGACCCGGTCATCCTCGCCCAGGGTCACCGCCAGCTGCGTAGCCCGCAGCGCATCGGGATCGAGCCCGTCGGCGCGGGCCGTGGCGGCCGCCAGCGTGGCCAGTCCGATCAGGGCGAGCAGGCCGGCGGCCGGTCGTCGGGTCGTGGTGCGGTCCATCGGTGGCGTCCTCGAGAGGGGGTCCGGCGCCCGGGTCGGGGGTCGGGCGAAATCGGCTCAGACCCAGAGGTCGATCAGGATCACGGCCAGCAGGCCCATGCTGATGCCCACGTTGACCTGGAAGAAGGCGATATTGACCCGGGTCAGGTCGTCGGGCTTCACCAGGGCGTGCTCGACCAGCAACAGGAGGGCGACCACGGCGACCCCGGCGAAGTAGATCAGGCCCAGGGGGGGCGAGTCGGAGCGGCCCAGGGCGATCAGCGCCAGGACCATGACCGCGTGCGAGGCGGCGGCCAGCCGCAACGCGCCCCGGACGCCGAACCGGGCGGGGATGCTCCGCAGGCCGGTAGCACGGTCGAAGTCGGCGTCCTGGCAGGCGTAGATGATGTCGAATCCGCCCGACCAGAAGCAGACCGCCAGCCCGAGCCAGACCGGAGGCCACGCCAGGTCGCCCCGCAGGGCAATCCAGGCGGCGATCGGCGCCAGCATCAGCGCCACGCCCAGCCAGTAATGGGCCAGGCTGGTGAACCGCTTGGCCAGCGAGTACCCCAGCAGCCAGGCCAGCACCGGCAGGGACAGGAGCAGGGGCCACCGGTTGGGCAGGAACAGCAGCGTGCTGGCGACGAAGAGCGCCCCGCTCAGGACCGTGAACCAGGTGACGGCCGCCACCGAGAGCCGGCCGGCGGGCAGGTGCCGGCCGGCGGTGCGGGGGTTGCCGGCGTCGAAGCGGCGGTCGACCAGGCGGTTGAACGCCATCGCCGCCGAGCGGGCCGTGGCCATGCAGAGCAGGATGCCCAGCCAGTCCTGCGGCCGACCCCGCCAGCCGGTGGGCGACCAGGCGGCCAGCGCCGCACCCGCCAGCGCGAACGGCAGGGCGAACAGCGTGTGGCTGAACCGGATCAGGCCACCGAACTCGCGGACCTCCCCCAGCAGACGGCGCCGGGGGGCCTGGACCTCGCTCATCGTGCACCACGTCGAAGGGTCGGACGGGCCGCGCCGGGCACCGTCGCAGGCTCAGAATTGTAATCGTCGCCGGGTCCGGAGACGACCGGAACCGCCACCAGGGTCAGGATCGGCCGCGATCGCCAGGACCTGGGCCCGCCGACCGGGCCCGCTCACGCTCGATCCGCACGACCATCGACGAGACGGCCCGGTCGATCAGCGGCGGGCAGGTGTTCAGCAGCGCCCCCACCACCCGCCAGGGCCAGACCATCCGCCGCAGGAACGAGAGCCGCCGGCGCGGGCGGTCAACCAGCGCGGCGATCCGCTCGGCGGCATCGGGCAGGGCGGCCTCCATCAGCCGCAACGGCCGATCGCGGAGCGGGTTGTAGAGCCAGTCGGTCGGCGGCAGCACGCCGAGGGCCCGCTCGCCGGGCCGGGAGCGGGCGATCACGGCGTCGAAGAACTCGGTCTCGACCGGGCCGGGCTCGACCAGGCAGACCCGCACCCCCTGGTGCCAGAGTTCCCGACGCAGGGCGGCCGAGAAGTACGCCAGGCCGGCCTTGGTCGTGCCATACGCCCCCAGCGAGGGGTTCGCCACCGCCGTGATCGCCGAGCCCACGTTGATGACCACGCCGCGCGCGGCGATCAGGTGCGGCAGGGCCTCGCGGACGATCAGCACCGGGGCCGCCAGGTTCACGAGCAACTGGGTCCGCAGGTCGGCCGTCGCCTCGTCGTGGAACAGGCCGGGCAGGCCGAAGCCGGCATTGTTCACGACCACGTCGAGCCGCCCGAACCGCTCGATGGCCGCCTCGACTAGCCGGCGGGGCGTCTCCGCGTCGGCCAGGTCGGCCGCCACCGCATGCACCTCGGCGCCCTGGGCCCCGAGCCGGTCGGCGAGTTCCTCCAGGCGGTCGAGCCTCCGGCCGGTGACGACCAGCCGCAGGCCGCGCCGGGCCAGGGCCTCGGCCACCGCGCGACCGAGTCCCGCCGAGGCCCCGGTGACGAGCGCCACGCGGGAGGCATCCGTAGCTGACCGCGGCGCGCTCACTCGTCGATCCCTTCGGGCGGGGCCTCATCAGTGCCCCAGCGGGACATGAGCGCGTTGGGCAGGCCGAGCTGGTCGCAGATGCGGGCGACGACGAAGTCGACCAGGTCGTCGAGCGTCTGAGGCCGGTGGTACCAGCCGGGCATGGCGGGCAGGACGACCGCGCCGGCGCGGGTCACGCTGGCCATGTTCTCCAGGTGGATCAGGCTCAAGGGGGTCTCGCGGGGCACGAGGATGAGCTTGCGGCGCTCCTTCAGGTGCACGTCGGCGGCCCTGGTGATCAGGTTCGTGGTCACGCCGTGGGCGATGGCCGCCAGCGTCCCCATGCTGCACGGGCACACGACCATGCCGGCCGTGAGGAACGAGCCGCTGGCGATGCCGGCCTTGAAGTCGGAGCGGTGGTGGTAGATGAGCTGACCGGGACCGAGGTCGCCGAAGACCGCCGGGTCGAACCGGTTCAGGGCGACGGGCAGGTCCATCTCGGTGCGGAGCACCAGGGCGGCCGCCTCGCTGATCGTCAGGTGCACCGTGCGGCCGGCGGCGGTGAGGACCTGGATCAGCCGGACGGCGAACGGGGCGCCGCTGGCGCCGGTCATCCCGAGCACGATCGGCGGGCCGGGGCTGGCGGCGGGGGCGGGCAGGGGGCCTGGCATCGGCGGTTCCGAGGGGTCAGGCCAGCGGCTTGGTGCCCACGTACAGCGTGGCGATCCCGAACGTCAGCGGGTACTGCTTCACGCCGGTCAGGCCGCGGGCGGCCATCAGGTCGAGCATGTCCTGGCCGTCGGGGAACTGCAGCACGCTGTTGGGCAGGTAGTGGTACGCGTTGTCGGCGTTCGGCGCCAGCGCCTGGCCGACCCGGGGAAGCACGCGTTTGAAGAAGGTCAGGTAGAGCCGGCCCAGGATCGCCCCGCGCGGGCGAGAAAACTCCAGGATCGCCACCTGGCCGCCGGGGCGGGCCACCCGGGTCATCTCGTCGATCCCGAGCGCGGTGTCGGCGACATTGCGGAGCCCGAAGGCGACGGTGACCACGCCGAAGTGGTCGCTCGGCAGCGGCAGCTTCTGGGTGTCCCCCTCGACGAGCTGCACCCGGCCCTGGGCCTGGAGCTTCTCGAGCTTGTGCTGGCCGACGAGCAGCATCTCGCGGCAGAAGTCGCTGCCGACGATCGGGCTCTGGCCCTTGCCGACCTTGAAGTATTCGAGGGCCAGGTCGGCGGTGCCGGTGCAGCAGTCGAGCACGGGCACGCCCGCCTGGGGGGGCACGGTGCGGGTGGTGAACCGCCGCCACCGCTTGTCGATGTTCAGGCTCAGCAGGTGGTTGAGCAGGTCGTACCGGCCGGCGATCGACGCGAACATGCGGCGGACGCGCTGGCCCGACTTGTCCACGGGGGCGATCGGCGGATCCTGGGTCGTCGTCGGCACGTCGGGCAGGTCCCGCGGGGTCTGGGGGCCATCACGCCGGGCGGGGCATGGGGCCGGGAAGTCGAGATCCCTGGTGTAGGCAGGGGCCGCCGGTTCGTCCATGATCCCAGATCGCGACCACGCCGCCAACCCGGCGCGGGCTGGTCGACCGGCCGCGGACTCCTATGCTAACGTCGGCCCAGCCGCCGCCAGGCCGGCCCGCCTCCGCCTCTGCCTCCGCCGCCCCGAACGGATCGACCGACCCGCCATGGGATATCGCAACCTTCGCCAGTGCCTCGACGACCTCCGCCGGAACCGCATGGTCGTCGAGATCGACCGGCCGGTCGACGCCCGCCTGGAGGCCGCCGCCATCCAGCGCCGGGTGTATGAGGCGCAAGGGCCCGCCCTGCTGTTCTCGAACGTCGTCGGCTGCCGGTTCCCGATGCTCGGCAACCTCTACGGCACGATGGAGCGGACCCGCTACCTGTTCCGCGACCGACTGGAGGCGGTGCGCCACCTGGTCGAGCTGAAGGTGAGCCCGCCGGCCGGATTCAAGCGGCCCTGGCGCTATCGCGACGTGCCGCTGACCGCCCTGAGCCTGCTGCCCAGGCGAGTGCGCACGGGCCCGATCCTGGCCCACCAGACCCAGGTCTCGGCCCTGCCTCAGTTGATCTCCTGGCCCCGCGACGGCGGCCCGTTCGTCACCCTGCCGCAGGTGTACAGCGAGGACCCCGACAAGCCCGGCCTGGCGAAGTCGAACCTGGGCATGTACCGCGTCCAGCTCGGCGGCAACGCCTATGAGCCCGACCGCGAGGTTGGCCTGCACTACCAGCTCCACCGCGGCATCGGCGTCCACCACTCGGCCGCGATCCGGCGCGGGGAGCCGCTGCGGGTGAACATCTGCGTCGGCGGCCCGCCCTCGCTGGCCGTCGCCGCCGTGATGCCGTTGCCCGAGGGCCTGCCCGAGCTGAGCTTCGCCGGCGCCCTGGGCGGCCACCGCCTCCGCATGGTCCGCGCCGCCAACGGCCTGGCCATGCCCGCCGAGTCCGACTTCGTCATCAGCGGCACCATCGACCCGAGCGGGACCAAGCCCGAGGGGCCCTTCGGCGACCACCTGGGCTACTACGCCCTGGTCCACGACTTCCCCGTCCTGAAGGTCGACCGCGTCTACCACCGCCCCGACGCCATCTGGCCGTTCACCTCGGTCGGCCGCCCGCCGCAGGAGGACACCTCGTTCGGAGAGCTGATCCACGAGCTGACCGGCCCGCTGATCCCGACCGTCCTGCCCGGCATCAAGGAGGTGCACGCCGTCGACGCCGCCGGGGTACACCCGCTGCTGCTGGCCATCGGCAGCGAGCGCTACGTCCCGTACGCGCGGGTTCGAAGGCCTCAGGAGCTGCTCACCCAGGCGAACGCGATCCTGGGCCAGGGGCAGATGTCGCTGGCGAAGTACCTGATCATCTCCGCCCAGGAAGACGCCCCCGAGCTGGACCTGCACGACGTGCCGCCGTTCCTGAAGCACGTGCTGGAGCGGGTCGACTGGACGACCGACCTGCACTTCCAGACCCGCACGACGATGGACACGCTCGATTACTCGGGGCACGGCTTCAACCAGGGCTCCAAGGTCGTCATCGCCGCCGCCGGACCGGCCCGGCGGTCGCTGCCGACCGAGGTCCCCTCGATCCTGAGGCTGCCCACGTCGCTCGGCTTCGATCACCCGAAGGTCGCCCTGCCCGGGGTGCTGATCGTGCAGGCCCCTCCGTTCCGGCCCGACGAGCGGGGCCAGGACCCGATGCTCCGCCGGTTCTGCGAGACGATGGCCGAGCATCCGCCGATCGAGGCGTTCCCGCTGATCGTGCTGGCTGATGACGCCGAGTTCACCGCGCGCTCGGCTCGCAACTTCCTCTGGGTCACGTTCACCCGCTCGAACCCGGCGGCCGACATCGACGGCATCGGGGCATTCACCGACCAGAAGCACTGGGGCTGCACCGGGCCGCTGGTCATCGACGCCCGGATCAAGCCGCACCACGCCCCGCCGCTGGAGGATGACCCCGAGATCGAGCGCCGGGTCGATGCCCTGGCCGCCCCCGGCGGTCCGCTGCACGGGATCTACTGAGCCGTTAAAGTGGGGGCCTCGCCCCGGCCCCTGCCCTCGACGCTCGCCGTTCCCGCCAGAGGAACTCCCCACCATGTTCGCCCTGCTCGTAACCCTCGCCCTCGCCCAGGCGCCCGCCTGGAAGTCGCTGCCCGTGGTCGAGCCCGCCGGCACGAAGGCGCACACCGGCTCGTTCGTCGTGAAGGATCGCGCGGCCGCCACCTGGACCCGGCCCAACCTGCCGCACAACGAGCAGGCGGCCACCGGCCAGAAGCAGGCGGGCGTGGTGGTCCTGATCTACGACCCGGTGCTGAAGTCGCAGGGGAATGTGCGGCTGACTGACTGGCTCAAGGGGACCGATCCCGAGCAGGGTTCGAGGATCCTGGCCGACGTGGTGCGCCAGGCGAGCTGGGGGTACCTCAACTACGACCTGGTCGAGATCCGGCGCATCGACGGTTACCCGCCCCGGACCGACGGCACGCGCTACGACGAGGCCAGCTACCTGGAGGTCCGCCGCACCAAGCAGTGGTACGAGGCCCCCACGTCGTACCGCCGGGTCTTCGAGGAGAATGGCCTGGTCAAACGGTGCAAAACGGGCGAGGTTCGCGAGGTCTGGATCTGGGGTGCCGACGGGTTCCATATCGATGAGTTCGCCGGCTATATCCCGAACCGCTACGCCCGCTACGGGCCGACCGACAACCCCTGGTTCTACCGGCCCTATGACATCCCGCCCGAGATCGGCCGCACGACCTGGGTCATGGGCTTCAACATCGAGGTCGGCGTCGACAACGCGATCCACAGCTACAGCCACCGCGTCGAGAGCATGGCCGCGCTGGCCTTCGGCAACGGCGTCTGGGACGTCAAGAAGCGTGACGACCCCTGGAACCTGTTCTCGCGCGCCGAGCAGGAGCGACCCGGCGAGCCGGCGCACGTCGGCAATTGCCACCTGCCGCCCAACGGCCAGTCGGGCTACGACTACAACAACAAGCGGTCGGTGCTGTCGTACGCCTGGACCTGGTGGCGGTTCCCCGACCTGCGGGGCACGCCCCACCCGATCACCCCGGCGGCCTGGGGCAACAACCAGTTCGGCTACCAGAAGTGGCTGCTGGAGCGCCTGCCCAAGGGCCCCGGCGCCACCGAGTTTGGCCCCAACAACTGGTGGGTCCCGGTCGCCAACACCGACGAGGACCTGCCCGCGCTGGCGCCCATCGACGGCACCCGGCTCCAGCTCCCGGAGCCTGCCGGTCGCTGATCGGCCCCATGCCCATCAGGCCAGGGTCACCTCGACGCGGGCGATCTCGTGCGGGGTCAGGTCGATCAGGATCGCGTCGCCGTCCCGGGCCAGGTCCACGATCAGGTCCCCCTGCAGGTCGGTCTGTCGCGCCCAGGTCGGCGAGCGGTAGAGCCGCAGCCGGCAGCGGGTGGAGCGGTTGGCCGTCTCCAGCAGGTGGAACGCCAGGCCGGGTCCACGGTCCTCGCCGGTCTGCCAGACGGGCTCGACCCGGGTGACCGCAACCGACGGGCGATCCACGTGGAAGAACCAGCCGGCGGTGCCGACCTTCGGCGGGCCGGCCTCGGTCGGGATCACGAGCGGCGGGGTGACGAGGTCCTGGTGGGCCTGGAACGGGAACTCCAGGTCGAGTCCGATGGCCACGTCGAAGGTGCGGGTCGTCTCGCGGCCGGCGATCAGCAGCGTGTCGAGCATGCGGGTGCCCTGGCGGCGATGGTGCGCCAGGCCGCCGAAGAGCAGGGCGGTGTGGTGCCGGCCGGCGGCGATCTCGAACGCCTCGGCGGTCTCGGGCCGGTCGGCGGTGGTGACCTCGGGGCCGAGCTGGGCCAGCCGCCGCAGGGTCGAGCCGGCATCGGGCCACGCCCAGCGACAGGCGAGGTGCCGGGCCCACGGGTCGGACCGGGCCAGGCCGGCGAACCAGCCCGGGTCGAGGTCCGACAGCTCGATCCGCAGATCGAGGACCGGCCGGCCGGCCCAGAGGCGGATCCGCTGCCGGAAGCTCGCGATCGGCCGGTCGGCGTGGCTCTCCAGCAGCCGGCCCCGCGTGACGATCTCCCCGAGCGCGGGGCCGCCGTACTCGGTGACCAACGCGTCGGCCACCATGCGGCTGGTCGCCGGCTGGCCGTCCGGCGAGGTCAGGCCGACGATCGCGAGCTGCTGCCCGACGCGTGGCTCGCGCTCGCCGACGAGCTTGACCGACCGCAGGCCACCGGAGGCCGGGTCGATGTCGACCTCGACGAACTCGTTCTGGATGGCCGTCCCGCGCGGGGTGTAGACGCGGCGATTCAGCGGCAGCTCGGTGCGGACGGTCTCGGGCGTGTTGTGCCGCGGCACCCAGGCAAACCCGGACGCGGCCACGTCGACGATCCCGCGCACCCCCTCGTCGGTGAACTGGGCCACCCGCAGCGGGCCGGCCGGGGCGAGGTCCAGATCGGCGTCGGGCAGCGTGACCGCGACCCGGCGCGGGTGGGCCAGCGGGTTGAAGATCAGGAACCCGGGGCGGGCCGCCTCCGGCAGGCTCCGCACCGAGCCGGCCAGGGCCCGGCCACGATCGTCGAGTCGGCGAGCGAGCTCGGCCTCGACGGCATCGAACTGGTCGGTCTCGAGTTGCTCCTCCACGTCGTCGTGGGGGGGCCGCTCGGGCACGGCGAGGGTCGGGGCCGGCTCGGGGGCCGGCGGCGGCGGGCTGCCGGGCTCCTCGATCGCGGGCGCCGTAGCCGCGGCGGCGGCCGCGCGGCCGAGCGCCAGGGCGTGGGTGACCGCGTCGGCCCAGAGCAGGCCATCGAGCCGGCCGCGGAGCCGCACATGACGGGCTCGCGCCCCGATCGGTGCGGGGTCGGCCTGGCGCACCGCCTGATCGAGGTACGGGGTCACGTACTCGTCGGGCGTCGGCCGCAGGGTGTCCCACGGGCGGTCGGTCAGGTGGAAGTAGTCTCCGACCGTCACCCAGCGGGCGAGCACCGGCGAGTACGTGCCGACCCGGCGCAGGTCGGTGAACCAGCCGGCGACCCGCTCGGGCCAGTGGACCATCGGCACGGTGGCCGTGTGGTCGTCCTTCATCGAGCGCGCCAGGATCCAGGGCAGCCGGGCCCCCTCCGTGGCGCGGTCGGCGGCGATGGGCGGCCGGGTCAGCGCCTCGACGGCCGAGCCATCGGGCGACTCCCAGAGCCGCTTGACCTCGGGCGGCACCGGAAACGTGCCAGCGTCGAGGCCCACGTGCAGGCCGAACCGGATCGCGAACCGGCGGGCGATCTGCGGCAGCAGCGGGTACAGGCCGAACCGGCGGTGCGCCAGGCTCTCGACGGTGCGGTCATCGAGGTGCTGGCGATACACCTCGGCGCCGTGGCGATACTGCCAGAGGATCGACTCGAACGGCCGCAGCGATTCGTCGCGCTCCTCGTAAGGGCCGCCGATCACGTCGGCCCAGCCCTCCTCGATCGCCGTCCGCAGGGCGGCCATGCCCTCGGGATCGGTCCCGGCGAACGCCGCGACCGTGCGAGCGGGGGCCATGACGGTGAACGCGGTCCGGGTGCCGAGCGCCCCGGCGAGCCCGCCGGCCGGCGTGCTGGGGTCGAGCAGGGCGAGGTCGAGCAGGTAGGCGTCGACCGAGTAGAACCGCTCGCGGGCCTGCGTCAGCAGCTCGAACGCCGCGCGGAGCCGGTTGGTGGCGCCGTTGCGATCGCCGGCGGCCCACGCCCGCGCGGCCTCGAGCGCCTCGCGGGTCAGCAGGTTCAGGTCCAGGCAGTCGGCGTGCGACATGCCCAGGGTCAGGTCGCGGAGCATCCATCGCACGGTGCCGAGCGCGAAGAAGTCGGCCACCAGCGGATCGCCGGGATCGCCGAGGTCGATGTCGGTTCCCAGCCGGGCCGCCAGCGCCGCGGCCGTCGCGTGGCGGTCGGCGTCGGCCTCGATCATCGGGCTGCCGGCGTCGTGCGCCTGGGTCGCCAGCCCCGAGGGCAGCCGGCCGAGCAACCCCTGCGGCACGAGCCGGATCTCGGCGACCTCCGCGCCGCCGGGCGAGTCGATCGGCTCGACGCCCGGGAGCCCGGCGACCCGCGCCAGCAGCGCCGGGTGCCAGGGGGCGGAGACGGCGACCCAGACGGCCTGCGCCTCGGAGTCCGGCCAGGTGGCGGGCGGCTCCTGGGCCTCGTGGGGCCGCAGGGTGATGACCCGCGGCCCCGTGGGCTCGGCGACGGCCGCCTCGGGATCGGGCGCGGCGGCGGGGGTCTCGGTCGGTTCGCCGGGATCGGGGCCGGTGGCCATCGTCATGCCCCCAGAGACTGCTTGAGGGCGTTCAGCTCGGCGGCCAGGGCCTCGACCTGCTCGCGGAGCGCCTGGACCTCGGCCCGGAGCGCCTGCGCCTCGGCGGCCCAGCCAGCACCGCGATCGCCGCCACCGCTGCGGGGGGCCGCCGGCTCGGCGGCCTCGGCGGCCTCGGCGGCGTGATGCCCCTGCAACGCCGATTGCCGCAGCGCATCCAGCTCCTTCGGCGGGTACAGCGTGTGGGTCACGACCACCCCCCGACGCTGGCCGCCGGGAGTGAGCTGCACGACCAGACCCAGCTCCTGCAGGCCGGCCAGCAGCGTCTGCAACGCGGGCAGGTCGGCGATCGGGTCCATGCGGCCGGCGCGCTGGCGGAGCTCGCCCTCGGTCTGCGGGCCGCGGAGCAGCAGCTCGGCCAGGACGGCCATCTCGGCGGCGCGGCCCTTGAGGCCGAGCCACTCGTAGGCGCTGTGCTTCCACTTCACGGCGCGACCGCCGCCCTCGACCATGATCGCGACGCCCTTGTGCCGCAGCTCCTGGAGCGTCTCCTCGACGTCGTCGGCGTCGTAGTTCGTCACCGGGTCGCGGGCCGACTTCTGGTTGCAGCCGGTGACCAGGGCGTTGACGGTCATCGGGTAGTATTCGGGCGTCGTCTTCTGCTTCTCGATCAGCACACCCAGCACGCGGCGCTCGCGGGCCGAGAGAGGGGCCCAGGGGCGCTCCGGGTTCGACATACTCATGGGGACGATCGTCACCAGGGACCAAGGGGGGGCCATCGGCATCCGGCGGCCCGCGGCCAGGCCTCCGGCTGCGTCATGGTAGCCGGCGCCCCCGGCCCTCACAAGCCGGGGCAAGGGCCCCCGCCGCCCGGCGAGCGGGGACCCGCCACGGCCTCAGAACTGGGCGAGCAGGCCCGCCAGGCTCCGATACTGAGCGGCCGGGTCGCCCTGGGTGGCGTCGGGCCAGATGGTCAGGAAGCCGCGGTAGTCGACCTCCTCCAGGGCCCCCAGGTACGACTCCCAGTCGAAGCCGGCCAGCGCGTGGCCGAAGCCGCGGGGCTGGATCAGCCCGGGGCGGGCCGCCCGCCCCGGCTCCGGCGGCCGGCTGGCGTAGGCATGCGCCAGGCGATCGCCGAGCGCCACGACCATCGCGGCCGGGTCGTGGCCGCCCGAGATCGCCGTCGCCGGATCGACGCTCGCCGCCAGGCTCGGCGTGCCCTGGGCCAGCAGGAAGTCGCGGACGGTGGCGCCCGGCTGGGCGCCGGCCTCGAGGGCGAACCGGATGCCGCGGTGCTCGGCGCGCCGGGCCAGCTCCCCCAGGGCCAGGTTGAAGGCCAGCCGCGCGGGGTTCTCGGGGTCGGTCGAGTCGGGGATCGGGCCGACCTGGGCCAGGACCAGCCGGGCGCCCAGGTCGAAGGCCAGGGCGAAGGCGCGGTCGGCGCGGTCGAGGCGGTCGTCGAGCTGGTCCTCGGTGTCGAAGGGCCGGCGGGTGGGCAGGTGCAGGGCGATCAGCGACAGCTCGCGGTTGCGGAGCGCGTGCCGCAGGTCGCGGCGGCCGGTCTCCCCCAGGCGGTCGGGGGCCAGGTCACCGGCGGCGTCGAAGATGACGCCCCTGGCGCCCAGGGTGGCGGCCTCGTGGATCTGATCGCGGGGCGAGACGCGGGGGCCGGGCTGGATCCGGAGCCCGAGCGGGAGTCGCAGCATGGCGGGACCGTCCTGAATCGACCGATGTCGGAGGCTGGCGAGCGGGCCGCGGCGGGTCGCGTTCGGTTGGCGCCGGCGGGCCGATCGGATGAAATGGAGCGGGTTGGCGAGGCCGCCGACCCGGAGAGCCGGCAGGGGCGCCCACCGCCCCAATTGGAACCGGTTCCGGGCCCGACCGACCAGGGGGAATTGTGGCATCGCCCGTGGCTGACCTGCGGCGTCTCTCCCTCGACCTGCCCCCGACCCGGCTCGCCGACCTGGTCGGCCGCCTGCCCGACGCCGCCCTGCTCGAGAGTGCGCCGGGCTTCGGAGCCGCCGGGCGCTGGAGCCTCTACGCCGCCCGGCCCCGGCTGGTCTTCGAGGCCACCGACGACGCCTGGACCCTCGCCGGCGAGGGTCCCCGCCGCTCGGGCACCGGCACCCTGGCCGCGCTCACGCGCCTGCTCGAGCGCCACGGCCTGGCCGGCCCCGAGTCCGACGCCGCGCTCGACCCCGGCCTGCCACCGTTCCGGGGCGGGCTGATCGGGCACGTCGGCTACGACCTGGCCCCGCAGCTGGAGCAGCTCCCGCGCCGGGCCCCGCGTGACTCGGCGCTGCCCGACATCCGGCTCGGGCTCTACGACACCTTCGTGGCCCACGACCACCAGACCGGCACCAGCACCCTCTGGGCCGTCGACCTGCCCGGCCTGCCCGAGGGCTCGGCCGGGGCCCGGCTCCAGACCTGGCGGGCCGACCTGGAGCGTCCGACGGCGGCCCCGCGCCCGGCGCGGCTCGGCCCGATCCGGTCGAACTTCTCCCGAACGGGCTACGAGGCCGCCGTCGACCGGGCCCTGGAGTACATCGCCGCCGGCGACATCTTCCAGGTCAATCTCTCGCAGCGGTTCGAGGCCCGAGGCACCGTCGATCCCCTGGACCTGTACCTCCGCCTTCGCGACCGCAGCCCGGCCCCGTTCGCCGCCTACCTGGGGGGCCGCACGGGCGCCGTCGTCTCGGCGAGCCCCGAGTGGTTCTACCGGGTCCAGGGCCGCGAGATCGTGACCCGGCCGATCAAGGGCACCCGGCCCCGGGGCTCCGACCCTGCGCAGGACGCCGCGCTGGCCGACGAGCTGCGCCAGAGCCTCAAGGACCGGGCCGAGCTGACGATGATCATCGACCTGGAGCGCAACGACCTGGGCCGGGTCTGCGAGTTCGGCACCGTGCAGGTCACCGGGCCGCCGGTCGTCGAGTCGTTCGCCCAGGTGCACCACATGGTGGCCACCGTCGCCGGCCGGCTCCGCGCCGATGCCGGGCCGGTCGAGGTGCTGCGGGCCATGTTCCCCGGCGGCTCGATCACCGGCGCCCCCAAGATCCGGGCCATGCAGATCATCGACGAGTTGGAGCCGACCCGCCGCGGCGTCTACACCGGCATGATCGGCTACTTCACCGCCGGGGCCTCGGCGTTCAACATCGCCATCCGCACCCTGGTCGTCGAGGGGGACCGCGTCTGCTACCAGGTCGGCGGCGGCATCGTCGCCGACAGCCAGCCGGCCGCCGAGTTCGAGGAGACGCTCCACAAGGGCCGCGGACTCCGGGAGGTCCTCGACGGATGGACACCCCCGGCTTGATCTGGACCGACGGCCGGATCGTCCGCGCCGACGCGCCCGCCCTCGCCCGCAACGACCGCGCCCTGCAGCACGGCCTGGGCCTGTTCGAGACCCTCCGCGTCCAGGACGGTCGGGCCCCGCTGCTCGACCGCCACTGGGCCCGGCTGGTCGGCTCGGCCGCCGCCCTCGGCCTCGCCGTGCCCACCAATGGCCGGCCCACGCCGGCCGACGTCGCCGCCCTGGTGCGGGCGTGCGGCCTCACCGGAGTCGCCCGGCTGCGGCTGACCCTCAGCGGCGGTGCCGGCCCCGATCTCCCCGGGTGCCTCTGGCTGGAGGCCGGGCCGCTGCCGGCGTCCACCCCCGATCGCGGCCAGATCCTCCTGCGCGGCCCGACCCCGGAGGCCGCCACCTGGCTGGTCGACCCCGACGACCGCCTGGCCCGGCACAAGACCCTGAACTACTGGTCCAAGCGGCTGGCTCACGACGCCGCCGAGGCGCTCGGCAATACCGAATCGCTCTCCCGGACGCCCGACGGCTCGCTCTGGGAGGGCAGCCGCACGAACCTGTTCGCCGTCGAGGCCGGCACGCTGGTCACCCCGCCGGCCTCGGGCCCGCTCCTGCCGGGCATCCTCCGCGGCCTGCTGCTGGAACGGGCCGGCGAGCTGGGGCTGACTGTCGTGGAGCGCGGCATCGGCCTGGACGACCTGCGACGGGCCGACGAGGCGTTCCTCACCAACGCCCTGCGGGGTATCCTGCCCGTGGCCGCGGTGCGGGACACGGACAAGCCGGCCCCCGGACCGGTCACGACCCGGTTGCGGCGGGCCCTGGACGCCTGGCTGCGGCCGGGGGCCTGAGCCCCCTGATCGAGCCGCAGCGAACCCGATCGAGCCCGTACCGGAGGCGCGTCCGCGATGCAGGTTTCCGAGGTGATCGCCTGGCTCGACCGCTTCGCGCCGCCGGCGCTGGCCGAGTCGTGGGACAACGTCGGGCTGCTCTGGGGCGACCCGGCCAGCGCCTGCCGGTCGGTGCTGACCTGCCTGACGGTCACCGACGCCACCGCCGATGAGGCGATCGCGGCCGGCGCCGACCTGATCGTGAGCCACCACCCGATCCTGTTCCGGGGCGTCAAATCGGTCCGCGCCGACCGGCCCGAGACCGGGTTCCTCTGGCGGCTGGCCCGCGCCGGGATCGCCGTGTACAGCCCGCACACCGCGTTCGACAACACCGAGGGCGGCATCAACGACGGCCTGGCGAGCCTGCTCGGACTGGTCGCCGTCGGCCCGCTGAAGCCGCCCGCGCGGAGCCCCGCGCACAAGGTCGTCGTGTTCTGCACCCGGACCGATCGCGAGCCGGTGCTGGCGGCGGCGTTCGCGGCCGGGGCCGGTCAGATCGGGGCCTATGCCGAATGCTCGTACGCCTCGCCGGGCGTCGGGACGTTCCACGGCGATGCGACCACCAGCCCGGCCGTGGGCCTAGCAGGGCGTCGCGAGTCGGTCCGCGAGTGGCGGGTCGAGCTCGTCTGCCCGCCCGGCCGCCTGCCGGCGGTCCTGGCCGCCATCCGCGGTACGCACTCGTATGAGGAGCCGGCGCTGGACGTGTACCCCGTCGAGGGCCTTCCGGTCGGACCGGGGGTCGGTCGGATCGGGACCCTCGAGCCCGCCCTCACGCTGGGCGAGCTGGCGGCGCGGGTGGCCACGACACTGCCGGCGCCCGGGCTGCAGGTGGTGGGCGACCCGGGCCGTCGGATCGGCCGGCTGGCGATCGCCTGCGGCGCGGCTGACGAGATGGTTCCCGACGCCCACCGCGCCGGGGCCGACGCCATGCTGGTCGGCGAGGCGCGGTTCCACCGGGCGCTCGAGGCCGAGTCGCTGGGTCTGGGCCTGCTCGTCGCCGGCCACCACGCCACCGAGCGACCGGGGGTCGAGGCCCTGGCCGGCCGGCTGGCCGCCGCCTTCCCCGCCCTCACGGTCTGGCCCGCCCGCCGCGAGCGCGACCCCCTGCGGCCGATCGGCCCGGCAGTCGCCTGAGCCGGCCCGCGCGCGGGCCGTCCGGGCGCAAAAAAGAACCCCCGGTCGAGCCGGGGGTGGGGAGGAGTCCCGCCGGAGGGCGGGGCAGTTCTGGCGGAGGCCCCGAGGACGGGCATCCCGTTGGGGATCAGGTGGTGGCGGCCTCGGTGGGCTCGCCGGCCTTGCCGTTGCGGGCCGTCGGCAGCGCCAGGTACTGCTGGTGCTCCCACTGGCCCGACCACGCCTGACCGGCCCACTTCTGGAGCGAGATGGCCCGGACGGTCGGGCGATCCTCGTCGCGGATCACCTCGGTCCAGGCGCCGGTGTAGGCGGCCCGGACCTGGGCCGAGCTGCCACCGATGCAGAGCAGGCGCTCGCCACCGGGGGCGAGGCAGGCGACCGCGCGCCAGTCCTGAGCCGAAGTCGGCGTTTCGTTGCCGTTCATCATCGTGAGTTTTTCCTTACCCTCCGGGCCACGCCCCGCGACCGTCGGCCGCGGGGACACCCAGTGCAATCAGACGGCCCGTCGGGGCTCGAGAAGCCAAGAAGATCGCGCGGTGGTGAAACCGCCCGTGGATCGCCCGGTCAAACAGACAACCGCAAGAGTGACCGATCTGTGGATCGGACTCTTCACCATACGCCGCGGGACCGGGGCAGGCAACCGGGCGGCCGGGACTCGGAGGAGTCGGGCCAGTCCGGTCCGCCGGCGACGCAGGGGGCGGGAAGTTGGGGCACAGCTGCCGGCGGGACGGATCCGAACCACAGGCGATCGCAGCCGTCAACGGCCCACGGGAGGCGGGCCGCGCCGACCACCACCAGGACCATCGGATTCTACAGGCTCAGCCCAGCAGCCGCGAATGGAAAACGAAAAAATTCCGGGAGAATCAAGCGTTTGTCGCCCCCTCCCAGCCCTCATTCCCCTCAGGTCCGCGCCCTTGCGATCGGGAGGCGCCTGGAAGTTTTCAAATCAGGACGAAACCTTCAAGAGCACCTTCCCAGGCCGACCCGGACGCTCGGCCTCGCGGGCGGCCTCGGCGACCTGCTCCAGGGGATAGGCGTTCCCGACCTGGGTGGCCAGGACCCCGGAGCGGATCAGCCGGCCGATCTCGCCGAAGAGGCCCAGGGCCGTCGGGATGCTCTGCTCGCGCATCCAGTGGCCCAGCCAGAACCCCTGGAGCACCCGCTTGCCCGAGATCATCAGCCGGGGCTCGATCTGGATCGGATCGCCGGACAGCGTGCCGTAGACCACCATGCGGCCCTCGGGCGCCAGGCAGCGGAAGACCTGCGAGCCGGTCTCGCCGCCGACCGGGTCGAGGGCGTAGCCAACTCCCTGGCCGCCGACGATGGCCTTCACCCGCTCGACGATCGGTCCGTCGGAGGTCGAGAGCACCTCGTCGGCCCCGAGCGCCTTGAGCTCGGCGACGGCCTCGGGGCGGCGGACCAGGTTGATGGTGCGGAAGCCGTCCTGCTGGCCCAGCCGGATGATCATCCGGCCCAGCTCGGAGCCGGCCGCCGACTGCAACAGCCAGCCGCCCCGGGGCACCTGAAGCACCTTGCGGACCATGGCCAGCACGGTCGCCGGGTTCACGAAGAACGACGCCACCTGCTCGTCGGGCAGGTCGGCCGGCACGGGCCGGGCCTGGCGGGCGTTGATCACGGCGTACTCGGCCCAGTTGCCGCCCCGGTCGTTGATCACCGTCACCCGCTTGCCCAGCGCCAGGCGGCCGATCAGGTTCAGCCCCGGCCCGACCTTGTCGACCACGCCCACGCCCTCGAAGCCGGGGGTCGCCGGCAGGGTGGGCAGCACGCCGTAGAGCCCGCGCACGACCAGCAGGTCGGAGGGATTGACCGGGCTGGCGATCATGCGGACCCGGACCTGGCCGGGGCCGGGTTCCGGGATCGGCACGTCGCGGACCGTGAGGACCTCGGACGGCTCACCGAAGCGTTCGAAGACGACAGCCTTCATGGTCGGGGGGTCTCGGCTCAGTTGTTCGAGGCGGGCCGGGCGGCGCCCGGGCGGGGCTCGGCGTCGCGGCGGGGGGCCGGGGGCAGGGGGAAGCTGACCGGGCTGCGGTGCCCGTCGCGGTCGACGGCCCGGACGCCGAAGTGGTAATTGTCCTTCGAGAGCCCGGGCAGGGTCACGCGCTTGACGTCGCCGACGAACCGGGCCCGCTCCCAGCGGGGTGCGGTCGTGTCGCGCCAGACGACCTCGTACCCCGCGACGTCGCCGGCCAGGGACGCCGACCAGCTCAGGGTCGTGTCGTTCTCCAGGCGGGCGGTCTCGATGGCCACGTCCCCGGGCGCGGGGGGCGCCAGGGCCAGCGAGGCCACGGCCGCGGCGTTGACCCGCGCCACCTGCGCGACGTACGGGAAGTCGACCCGCGCGGGGATGTCGCCGAACTCCTCCCCGTCCTTCGAGGCGCGGGGGTCCTGATGCTGCCGGGTGTAGGCCTCGTTGGGCTCGGTGAGCCGCACGGCCGGATAGCCCTCGGCCAGGAACGGCATGTGGTCGCCGCCGCGCAGGTATCGGTCGGAGCGGAACACGAGCCGGGCCTCGAAGTCGAGCAGGTACGCCCGCGCCGTCTCCTCGATGTAGCGGGCCAGCTGCCGCGACGGCGAGTCGTTCTCGCCGCCGACGGCGCGGAGCCGGGCGGCCAGCGGCGAGTCGGGCGCCGGCATCCCCTCGGAGAAGACCCGCACGGTCCGGTTGTCGCGGACGCCGCTACCGCCCTGGGTGTTGCCGACGATGTCGTTGGTCAGCATGGCCTCGATCCGCTGGCCCTCGGCGCGGGCGGCGCGGGCGAAGTGGGTCGAGCCGAGCAGGCCCTGCTCCTCGCCGGCGAAAGCGACGAAGACGATCGTGGCGTCGAACTCGTGGCCGGCCATCACCTGCGCCAGCTCGAGCACCGCGGCCGTGCCGCTGGCGTCGTCGTTGGCCCCGGGCGCATCGGAGCGGGCGTCGTTGACGTCGGAGGGGATCGAGTCGTAGTGCCCCGAGACCAGCACGATCCGGCCCGGGTCGCGACCCGGCAGGGTCGCCACCACGTTGACGATCTCCGTCTCGACGGCCACCCGGCGCCGGGGCGCTTGCTTGTACGAGTCGAGCGTGACCTGGAGCCGGCCGCCATTGGCGGCGGAGATGGCGCGGAACTCGGCCTCGATCCAGCGCCTGGCGGCGCCGATGCCGCGCTTCGGGTCCTCGGTGTCGGAGAGCGTGTGGCGGGTGCCGAAGCCGGCCAGGGTCTCGACCCGCGCCTGGATCCGCTCCGGGGAGATGGCCTCGAGCATGCCGGCCACCGCGGCATCGGGGGCCGAGGGGCCCGGCGGTGCCGGCGCCTGGGCGACGGACGCCAGCAGCCCCAGCAGCAGGAGGGTCGGGGTCATGGCAGCATCCGGTTCCAGGGCAGGGGGAGCCTCGACGCGGGGGGGGGCGGGCCGAGACCCGTGGGTTTCGGGCGGCAGGTCGCTATCTTATAGGCGCGGGCCGGGGCGGTCCGCAAGCCAAGGAGACGGACCGACCATGGGCATCGATGCACTCGTGACGACCGACTGGCTGGCCGCGCATCTGCACGACCCCGACCTCCGCATCGTCGACATGCGCGGGTCGGTCAGCACCCGGCCGCTGGCCCCCGGCGTCGAGGAGGCCACCTACCGGGGCGCCCCGGACGAATACCTCGCCGGCCACATCCCGGGCGCCGTCTACATCGACTGGACCCGCGACATCGTCGACCTCGACGACCCCGTGCCCGCCCAGGTGGCCGGCCCCGAGCGGTTTGCCCGGGCCATGGCCGAGCGGGGCATCGGCGATCGGACCCGGGTCGTCGCCGTCGACCACCTCGGCGGCCAGTTCGCCACCCGGCTCTGGTGGGCCTTGCAGTATTACGGCCACGACGCCGTGAGCGTGCTGGATGGAGGCATGGCGCGTTGGATGGCCGAGGACCGGCCGCTCGAGTCGGGCCCGGTGACGGTGGCGCCGGCGGTGTTCACGCCCCGGGTCCGGCCGGAGTGGCGGGCGACGGCCGAGCAGGTGCGGGGCCGGCTGGGAGAACCCGGGCTGCAGTTGCTCGATGCCCGCGACGCCGGCCAGTTCAGCGCGGCGAAGCGCCGGGGGCCGCGCGGCGGGCGGATCCCGGGGGCGCAGAGCGTGCCCCGCGAGCTGTTCTTCGCCGAGGGGGGTGGATTCGTGCCGCTGGAGGAACTGGCGCGCCGGATCGAGGCGGCGGGCCTCGACCCCGAGCGGCCGGTGATCGCCTACTGCAACGGCGGGGTGGCGGCGACGGTGCCGCTGTTCCACCTGCACCGGCTGGGGTTCCGGCACCTGACGAACTATGACGGCTCGTGGAACGAGTGGGGCGAGCGGCTCGACCTGCCGATCGAGGCCTGATCCGGACCGGCCCGACCACCCCACCGGCAAAGTCGGCGGGGTCGCGGATCTCGCGGTTCCCGTTGGCGCGGGCAGCGTCTTGCCAAGGGGCGTGGGAGCCGACATAGTGCACGTTGATCGGACCGCCACTCCGCGGGCCGACCGGTTCCGCTCTCTCCTGCGCCCAAGTTCCGGGAGCCCGTTGCGATGGCAGAACACGATCCTCAGGCCAGGGCGAGCCACAGCCGCCGCGACTTCCTGCGGGGGTCGGGGCTGGCGGCCGCCTCGGCGGTCCTGACCGCGCCGGCGGTCGAGGCCCTCGACGCGGCCAAGGCCGAGTCCGAGGCCCTTCAGGACGCGCCCAAGGTCCTCAGCGGCAACGTCCCGATCACGCTGAACGTCAACGGCAAGGACCTGCCGACGACGATCGAGCCCCGCAGCACGCTGCTGGACACCCTCCGCAACCGCCTGGACGTGACCGGCCCGAAGCGGGTCTGCGATCGCGCCAGCTGCGGTGCCTGCACGGTGATCCTCGACGGCGAGCCGGTCTACTCGTGCACGACCCTGGCCATCACGTGCGAGGGCCACAAGATCGAGACCGTCGAGAGCTTCGACGAGGCCGGCGTGCCCGCCGCCTTCAAGCGCAACGACGGCCTGATGTGCGGCTACTGCACGCCGGGCTTCGTCACCGCCTGCAAGGCGCTGCTGGACACGAATCCGAACCCGACGCTCGACGAGGTCAAGCACGCCCTCGACGGCAACATCTGCCGCTGCGGCACGTACATGGGCGTCTTCAAGGCGGCGCTCGACGCGGCCAAGGCCCTCAAGAAGGCGGAGGCCTGAGCCATGGCGAACTGGCCCGAGAATCCCCGGCTGATCAGCACCGACGTCCCCCGGCTCGACGGCCTGGGCAAGGCGACCGGCAAGACGAAGTACCCCTCGGACCTGCGTCCCGAGGGCATGCTCTTCGCCGTGATGCTGTACAGCCCGCACGCCCACGCCAAGATCACCAAGCTCGACACCTCCAAGGCCGAGAAGCTGCCGGGTGTCCGCGCCGTGCACGTGCTGGCCGGCGCGGGCAAGACCCTCCGCTACCAGGGCGATGACATCGCCGCCGTGGCCGCCGACACCGAGGAGCTGGCCCGCGACGGCGCTCGCGCCATCGAGATCGAGTACGAGCTGCTCGACCACGTGGTGACCGAGGAGCAGGCGATGGCCGAGGGGGCCCCCAAGGTCAACCCCCGCGGCAACGTCCAGAAGGGTCGCGCCCAGGTCAACGGCGAGCCCGACGCCGCCTTCGAGAAGGCCGACGCGGTCGTCGAGGCCACGTACAGCGTGCCCGTCATCACCCACGTCTGCCTCGAGACCCACGGCCTGACGGTGCGCTGGGACAGCGACAAGACGATCACCGCCTGGGCCAGCACCCAGAACGTCATCGGCGTCTCGCAGGAGCTCGGCGGCGCCTTCGGGATCCCGCCGACGAACGTGACCACCCTGACCGAGGTCATGGGCGGTGGCTTCGGCTCGAAGTTCTCGGCCGACAGCTGGGGCGTGGCCGCGGCCGAGCTGGCCAAGAAGGCCGGCAAGCCGGTCCGGCTGTTCCTCGACCGGGCCCAGGAGCACATGGCCGGCGGCAATCGCCCGAGTGCGACCGGCAAGGTCAAGATCGCCGGCAACAAGGACGGCAAGCTCGTGGCCCTGACGGCCGAGACGTTCGGCACCGGCGGCATCGCCCGCGGCGCCGGCTTCCCGCTGCCGTACGTCTACGAGGTGCCCAACGTCCGCCGCGAGCACTCCGACGTCTTCCTCAACGGCGGCAACGCCCGCGCCATGCGGGCCCCGGGCCACCCCGAGGGCTGCTGCCTGATGGAGGCCGCCGTCGACGACCTGGCCGACAAGCTGGGCATCGACCCGCTGGAGATGCGGCTCAAGAACCTCCCCGACGGGGACTTCAAGACGCCGATCTACCGCGAGGAAGTCGCCATCGGGGCGAAGCTCATCGGCTGGGAGAAGCGCAAGGCCCGCGGCCAGAACGGCAAGGGGCCGATCAAGCGCGGCTACGGCATGGCCCTGCACACCTGGGGTGGCGGCGGCGCCCAGGACAAGAAGGTCGACTGCATCATCAACCCCGACGGCTCCGTCGAGGTCCGCAGCGCCACGCAGGACATCGGCACCGGCGCCCGCACCGTCCTGGCCATCATCACCGCCGAGGTGCTGGGCCTGGAGGTGACCGACATCAACTCCAACATCGGCAACTCGACCTTCCCGCCGGGACAGGCCTCGGGCGGCTCGACGACCACGCCATCGATGGCCCCGCCCACGTTCGACGCCGCCACCAAGGCGCGTGACGAGCTGTTCGGCCGGGTCGCGAAGGCGATCAACGCCGACGCCAAGGACCTGTCGCTGGCCGGTGGCCAGTTGCTGGTCAAGGGCGAGAAGGCGATGAGCTGGAAGGACGCCTGCCGCAAGCTCGGCATGATGCCGGTCACCGCTCGCGGGGACTTCGTCGAGGGTCTGACCTCCAACGGCGTGGGCGGCTGCCAGTTCGCCGAGGTCACCGTCGACGTCGAGACCGGCGTCGTGCGGCTCCAGAAGATCGTCGCGGTGCAGGACACCGGCCTGATCATCGATATGATGACCTGGAAGAGCCAGGTCTCCGGCGGTGTGATCGGCGGCCTGAACTACGCCCTCTTCGAGGAGCGGGTGATGGACCCGACCACGGGCCTGTTCCTGAACGCCGACATGGAGCTGTACAAGCTCGCCGGCGCCAGCGACATGCCCGAGATCATTGTCGAGGCCTACCACACGCCCGAGATGCGGAAGCGCGGCGTGATCGGCGTGGGCGAGCCCCCGACGATCAGCACGGCGGCCGCCATCGGCAACGCCGTCACCAACGCCATCGGGGTCCGGGTCCCCAACTGGCCGATGTCCCCCATGAACGTCCTGAACGCACTGGCGTCCAAAGCCTGAGGGAGGGCCGCAGACCATGAAGGCATTCGAGTTTGCCAGCCCGACCTCCGTCGAGGACGCCCTGAAGGCGCTCGCGGCGGACGGCAGCGTGGCCCTGGCGGGCGGGACCGACCTGCTCGACCGGATGAAGGAATACGTCACCAGCCCCAGCCGGGTCGTGAGCCTCAAGGGGCTCAAGACCCTCGGCGGCATCGAGGCCGGCGCCACCGGCCTGACCCTGGGCGCCAACGCCCGCCTGGTCGACCTCGTCAAGCACGAGGCCATCGGGCGCGACTACCCGGCGCTCAAGCAGGCCGCCCTGGAGATCGGCACGCCCCAGATCCGCAACATGGCGACTCTGGGCGGCAACCTGCTCCAGCGCCCCCGCGACTGGTACTTCCGCAGCGGCTTCGGCCTGCTCGGCGGGGCCTCGGGCAACGGCGGCGAGAACAAGCTCGTCCGCCAGCTCGAAGGGGAATACGCCCCGCTGCCGGTCGACGACGACACGCACCTGCTGCGTGACGGCGACAACCGCTACGGCGCCATCTTCCTGACCGACGGCGACGCGCTCTATGTGAGCCCGTCGAGCCTGGCCATCCCGCTGATCGCGTACGGCGCCAAGGCCACCATCGTGGGCCCCAACGGCGAGCGCGCCGTGCCGATCGAGGACCTGTACCGGGTCCCCAAGCGGCCGGCCGACCGCGAGCTGGCCATCGAGCCCGGCGAGATCCTGACGAAGGTCGTCGTGCCCGTCCCCAAGGGGAAGAGCGCGACGTACGTGGTGCGCTGGAAGCAGTCGCACGACTGGCCGCTGGTCTCGGCCTCGGTCTGCTGCGAGCTGGACGGCGAGAAGGTCAAGTCGGCCCGCGTCGTGATCTACGGCGTGGCGCCGATCCCCTGGCGGAGCAAGGCCGCCGAGGAGGCCCTGGTCGGCCGCGCCATCTCGACCGAGACGGCCGAGGCGGCCGGCGCCGCCGCGGTGCAGGGGGCCAAGCCGCTCTCGATGAACGCGTACAAGCTGCCGCTCACCAAGACCGTGGTGAAGCGGGCGCTGCTGGCCGCCGCCGGCAACCGGTACTGGGAGGAGGCCTGAGCCCATGGACCAGAACAGCCCGGCCCCGGAGCCCACGCCCGAGGCCCCCTCGGGTGAGCCCTGCCGCCACCTCCGCCACAAGGGGATGTACGTCTACACCGACGGCCTCTCCGGCGGCTCGCACGGCGACTACGACAATACGATCTACTGGTGCCTGAAGACCATGAAGAGCTTCGGGCCCGACGACGACCTGGTCGACCGCGAGGGGTGCTGCCAGAGCGGCCGCACCTGCCACGAGCCGATCTGACCGGATCGTCGACCGCCTCGAACGCAATCGGCCACGGCCGCGCCCCGGAGCCCAGATGCTCCGCGGTGCGGCCGTGGCCGTTTCCGGTAGCTCGGTCCGGAATTCAGGCGCCCGAGCCGCCGATGCGGCCCGGGATGCGGCCCAGGCCGTCGCGGGCGAGCGCCTCGGCGGCCGCGGCCAGGCTGCGGGTGGCCAGGCCGGCGATCAGCGGGTGGCCGGGAACCGCGTGCTGCGGATCGGCCAGCCCGCAGGCCAGGCTGGCGGCGGCGTCCGCCAGCGCCTCGGATCCGCCGGCCCGCCAGACGGCCGACATCCAGAGCAGCCGACGCCCGTAGGCATCGAGCCGGTCGCGGAGCCGGCGCTCGAAGAGCAGCCGCACGGCGCCGGCATCGCGACGAGGATCATCGCCACGGAGCACGACCTCGGCGGCCAGCTCGCGGCAGAGGTCCGATTCGTCCCGCCAGTCGGGCAGGGCGGCCAGCACCTGCTCGCTCTGCGCGGCCACCGTCCCGGCGGGCAGCCCGGCCGGGTCGGCCCCCTCGACGGCGGCGGCCAGCGGGCGCGGGCGGAACCCGCGTCCCACCGTCCGCTCCAGCCAGAGCCGCAGGGCCAGCGGAGCCTGCGCGCGGTTGAGGGTCAGGACGCCGGCCAGCAGGGCCACCGCCACCTCGGGCACGCCGACGACCACCTCGGCCCCGGGGCCGCCGGTCCACTCGTCGAGGAGCGTGCCCAGGCGATCCGGATCGTCGCAGTCCTGGCCATCGACGCCGACGACGCCCCGGAGCAGGTCACAGTCGAACGCGGCGATCGTCCAGGCCTCGGCCGTCTGGGCCACGAGCACGATCCGGCCCCGGCCCGCGCGGTCGATCCCGCCCACGCGCCCCTCCACCACCCACGGGCCGTTCGTGGTCGCCGGCACCTGGGCCTCACCGGGGCCCCCGGGGGCCTGCGGCAGTCGCTCGCGCGCCTGGGCCACCACGGCCGGGTCCGGATGCTCGGCGGCGAGCACCGTCCAGGCGCCAAGCACACCCGGGTCGGTCGGGTCGAGCGTCGCCAGGCTCGTCAGGGCCGCACGGCGCGTGCTGAGCTCGGGGGCGAAGGCCAGCAGGCGAAGGAACTCGACCAGCCCGACCGTCGCCGGACGGCCGGCGAGGCCGGCGATCAGCTCGACCCGCTCGGCCGGCTCGACCCGGTCGAGCGTCTGGAGCGCCAGGGTCAGCGAGTCCGGGTCGACGTCCAGGTGCCGCGCCAGCTCGTCGAAGGCGTCCCCCTCGTCCATCAGCTCCAGCAGCTCCTCGTAGCGCTCGGCCAGCTCGGGCACCTCATCGAGGCAGCCGGCCGCGTCCAGGACCGTCAGGGCCTCCCAGGCCCGCTCGGGCGCCAGGTCGGGCTGGCGGGCGAGGGCGTCGGCCAGGGCCCGGAAGTCCTCGGGCGTGCCGAAGGCCTCCAGAAGCCGCAGGATGGCCTCGCCGTCACCCCCGTCCAGGGCGTTCAGCCGCGCCCGAGCCGCCGCGGCCAGGGTCTCGGGGTCGAATCGGGCCACCAGCGCATCGAAGGCCGCGTCGCGGCGCGACTCGTCCCACTCGGGATGCTGGCAGAGCGCATCGAGCCAGTGATCCGGGCCCGGTCGGCCGCCGACCGGGTCGGGCACCGTGGGCAGCTCGTCGTTCATCGGTCCGTCCGTCTTGGGCGAAGTGGGGCCAACCTGGGGCCAGCATCCGGTCCGTGGGTACGACGCGCTCAGGCGTCGAGACCCGGTCCGGGTTCGGGTTCGAGAGCCGAATTCAGGTCCGATTCCGGCTCGGGCGGGGGCGGGCGGAGGCTGCTGGTCCAGGCGAGGTCGACCTCGTTCTCGACGACCGCCGGCTCGTACAGCTCTGGATCGATCTCGGTGAGGAACCGGCTGGGCCGGGCGATCAGGTTCGGGCCCCGACCGCCACGGCTCACGAGCAGGGGGTGTACGAGGTACAGCTCATCCCTGGCGCGGGTGACGGCGACGTAGAAGACCCGCCGCTCCTCCTCCTCGCCGCCGGGCTCGTCGAGCGAGCGGGCGCCCGGGAAGCTGTCCTCGATGAGCCGGGGAATGTAGACGCGGCTCCACTCCAGGCCCTTGGACTGGTGGATCGTGGAGAGGACCAGCACGTCGGTGGAGTCGGTGGTGCCCAGGCTGTCCATGCCGTAAACATCGCCGGCCAGGAGCAGGTCGGAGACCAGCCGCTCCAGGCTGTCGTAACGGGCCGCCAGCACGGCCAGCTGCTCCAGGTCGGCCACGCGGTTGTCGGCGCGGTCGTAGCGGGTGCGGACCACGGCCGGATACCCCCCCTGGAGCACGGCGCCGATGGCCGCGGCGGGATTCGCCTTCGGGTCGGCGGCCTGGATCTTGCGCAGGTCGGCGACGAACCCGGCGAAGAACCCCCGGCTCTTGGTCGGCACGGCGGCCATGACCTCGGCCGTGGCGATCGCCTTGAGCGGCTCGCCGGCGGCGGCGATCTTCGCGAACACCGCCGCCGCCTTCGCCGGCCCGACCCCGGGCAGGAGCAACAGCAGCCGGCGCCAGGCGGCCTCGTCGCGCGGGTTCACCTGCACCCGCAGGTAGGCCAGCACGTCCTTCACATGCGCCTGCTCGAAGAATCGCAGGCCGCTGCGCACCGTGTAGGGGATCTTGCGCTGGAGCAGCTCGCCCTGGAGCAGGACGCTGTCGTAGTGGTTGCGGTAGAGGACCGCCTGGTCGGCCAGCGGCACGCCCTGGTCGACGCCGTCGAGGATGAGCTGGCAGATGACCTCGGATTCCTCGTAGGCGTCGGCCGCCGGGATCGCCAC
>CAZUZD010000035.1:0-28555 GCA_964624465.1 uncultured Isosphaeraceae bacterium | reverse complement strand
GTCAAGAGCCCCTTGAGGCGACGAGCCTCCAGGCGGGTTCAGCGAGAAGTCTCAGGAATTTTGCAAGGTCTGATCTTGTGCTCGCCTCCAGTTTCAGACGACGAGTGATATCGAGCGGGCCACCCGAGTGCGTCCGGCGTGCTAGCACGACCATCCCACGGGCGGCGTTCCGATCAATAGCCATCGATATCACGGGAACTCGGCTATCAGCCGACGTCCACCAACGCCTCTCGATCAGGCCCATCACAGCCCCTGACGCCGTAGTGTCGACGACGAGGTCCGACCCGGCAGCCCAGGTCGCACTTTCAAGCGGGTCATCCAGTATGCTCTTAACAGAAACCTCGACCTCCAGGTCGGGACGGATGCGCTGGAGCCGGTCGCGTAAGGCGTAAGCCTTGCACCGTCCGATGTCGGCGTCGTCGAATGGTTGGCGCACCAACACACCGGGCGTGACGATTCCGTTGTCTCTAAGGACCAGCTTAGCGACGCCAGCGCGGGTCAGATACTCGGCCGTATGGGCGCCGAGGGCTCCGCATCCCCAGATGGCTACAGCGCGGCCTGCGAACCAAGCCAGCGGTGCTCTGCAATCGCGTCTGGTCACGATCTCGGGGCGGTCCTCTCGCACTGAGCACCAGGCCACCGGCGCCACCTGTGCCCACTCCAACAGCAGTCCTTCGATCTTCTCGCCATAGGCACGCGTTTGCTCGTCTTCCGCGTGCTTGTCAAAGGCCTTCCTTAGTCCCCATGCGCAGGACGGCTCGATGTACCAGGCGGACAGGTGTTGGCGCAGTTCGCCGCCGCGAATACCCCGCATCGGGGTGCCAATCACGACGAAGAGCGGTGCGCCTTCTTCGTTGTGCATCACCGCCCATTGCAATGTCAGAAGTAGTTTCTCGCGCGATACACCCCGCTCGGAGAGAGTACTGATCAATTCGCCGACGTTTGTCGGGAACTCAAACGGAAAGACCGACGGTAGCAGCACCGTCGCCGCGACACCATTCGGGGTGACCTGGTCAAGAAACGGTGACCACCCGACGATGTCCACTCGGACGTCCGAGACTATTCGGAGGTGAGCCGTACCGAACCACGCGTTATCCGTAATGGGCGGGGTGTCAACGCGGGGTACAACGATTCGTGGGGGACCGTCGCTGAGGTATGCTACGGGCGGATGGAGTGCCACGCCCGCTGGGTCGAGCTGGTCGAGTGCGCCCCGTCTCAACCAAAGATGCAGGCGGTCGAGGAATCCGAAGATCCCATCGTGTGGGTTCCACTCGGTTGAAGGTGCCTGGTACAGGCACAAAGAGTGCTTCCACTGAACGTGGGGGAAGCCCGCGAATCGGTCGTGCATTACCCTCACGCGGGGATGTTCGAATGGGAAGTTCGGCGGAATCAGGATTAGAACCTTCTCGCGCTCCTCAAGAGGCAGACCACCTTCAACCCGTTCCAAATCCGCGCAAAGAAGGGTGACCTCCGTCTCGAGGTAGTCGCCCGGTACAGCCGGTTCATGGATGTCGTCGACTGTGAAGAGGCCGCCCCCCGCGGCCTCGACATCTCGCAGCTGTTCCAGCCCACGCCGCTGCCCCTGGGTGAGGCTCATCGTCCAAATCCCACGCGAGTTTGAGGAGGCTCGGCGGAACCGCGGGCCGCGGCGATGGCCGCCGGGATGCTCCCTGCTGGCGCCGTACTAATCGCCTCCTCGCCGCCGTCGGGAAACTTGTTTAGAAAAAGCTCCCGCCACTTTTTCGCACTGCTCGCCACGGTCGTGGCATCGAGCGCCTCGCGGGCAATAGCGGCGGCGTTAGTCACCAGCTTGTGGAACGCTGCGAAATCCTCGCCAGAGACCCGCTTCAGCACGTTGTGCTCCGGAACACCGTGGTCGGGTAGGCTCGGCGTCAACTTCAACTGCGCGTATGCCGAGTACGCTTTCGCGATGTTCTCCAGCGTTAGGGTCACGCCCTCGGCTACCGAATTGATCCCATCGGGGCAATGTAGCCCGATCAGGTGCTCGACTGGGTATCCCTTTGGGTACTTCGGTTCCGGGTTCAACCGACGCCACCACTTGATTGCCTTCACGACGTTGACATAGTGGCCATTGCACGCCCGATTCTTCTGCCAGGTCCAGCGGATCTGCTCGAGCGGGTGCGTGGGCGTCCAAAGTTGGACGTCGAGGTCAGGAATTAGGAGGGGCTCCGTCTTCCATGACGGGTCTTGGCGGGCCTTTTCGAAAGCCCGTGAGAACTGAATCACCCGGCCCTCATCTAACGCCAACCACCAAGGCAAGCTTCGTGAGGCGGTGGCGCCATCAGGCGTTTCGTCGTCGCTGATGGCCTCCTCTTTGAGAACGCCGATCTCGCTCTCGGACGGCGCGGCTGTCAGCACGACGTCCAGATCGACGTAGGCCAACTCGATGGCGAACGATCGCCCCTGGGGCGTGTACTTCCCCTTGTAGTGCTTTTCGAGGAAGGGCACGAATTGTTCGAGCGCTCGTGCCGGGGTGAATTCGTCCTTATGCAGCTTGGTCACGACAATGACGTCCACGTCTGCTCGGCTGTCGCCCTTCGGGCGTACGGCAGTGGCGCGTCGATAGCTCCCTTGGAGGAACGTGTTTACGATGACCTTCGACAACTTTTCGTCATTGAGGAGCCGACTACGGAGAGTGGTGTGCCCCGTCCGACAGTCGCCGACCTGGCTGCTGGTGAGCCGAATCTCTGTCAAGAATTTGCCGAAATAGCTGGGCAACTCCATCGCGTTCGCTCCATGTTGGTCGTGGCTCAGGCCACAGGCAGTGTGATCGAGGGCACATAATCAGAGGGGATTCCGGACTCGAACAGGTACTCGTAGGCTTGGATCCGGCCCAGCCCCGTGGTCATTCTCCCGAAGAAAAACGACACGGAGTTCGGCGCCGAGGTGAACAAGTGCAACGTTCCTCCTCCGGCAGCTCGGTTCGCCCTGACGAGGCTCACAGCGGCTTCCGCGATCTGGAACGCATGCGCGGCGTCGCGGACAGCGAACTGACTAGGGGCGGGGGTGACCGAAATCAGGAGGATCTTGCCCACTGCCGGCAGACACTTCCTGACGTACTCGATAACCTCCGGCGAGATCTCGTTACTCACCGACAACGCAACAGCGACGTCGGTCCCGCCATCGCTTCCAGCTTCCACGCGGCCTGACGCTGCGGCGGAGGACGGTGACGAGACGGGATTGAACTCCCAGATCGCGGTCTTGCCTGCACCCCGTTGAACAAGGGCTACGTCAACCCCCGACTTCATGTCCAGCACATGACCGGAGAGGAGGGCGATGGAGGAATGGGCATCCAGGTGCAGCAAATAACCACCGTTCCTCCCGGTGTGCGAGGATAAGAATGCCTTCACCTGCGGCCCAATCTGCGCTTGCCAATTGGAGGCATCCCGGATGTGCCGCACGTCGAAGTACTGGAGGAGACACAACAGGTGAGCGGTTTCGTCCTCCAAATGCTCCGCGAACCGAAGGAAACTTCGAATCCCGATCGGTTTGCGGTCCGACGACTCCGGCTCCCGTCCGATCCAAAGTCCTTCGTCTTCGCAGCACGACCGTAGCCCGTCTCGGTCGAACTCATGCGTACCGTTCCCGTGGAGCTTGCGGATAAGGTCGTCGTAGAGGTGCCCGACGTGCCCATCGTCGACCGGCTTGAGTCCCGCGAATTCGAGGCGGAAGTTTAGTTCCGTGCGCAACTCGTCAAGCGTCCGGTACGGAGCGTGGATGCGGAAGCCACTTAAGACCTTCCTCAACTCTTCGTCGCTCTTCAGCGTGAGCTTTTCCCGCCATGCCTTGCGGACCTTGCCCTTCGCACTGGTGTCCCCGGTCCCGTCGAAGAGTTTCTCCAACCGTAGTTCGCCGTTCCTCCTGCTCACAATCTCGGCTAGGTGGTCGTCGGGGTGGATCGGCCATGCTGATATTAGGTTGAAGCGAACGCCGACATCGCCACATCCCGCTGCCGCGTCGCGCAATCGCTCCAACAAGGAGACGGAGGTTGCGCTGATCGCCTTGGGATCGATCAAGGACTCCCAGGTGAGACTACCCTTCAAGTCGACGTGGTACTTCGCTTGGTAGTAATCCGCGACGATCTTTCCTCCTCGCTCGTCGGGGATAGGCGAGGAGTAAATGACTGCTACGTCGTCGAAGGCCTTGATGCCTTTGAACTCGTAGGCGACGCGCGCGACTTTCGAGTACCTGCTGAAGAGACGGCAGGCCTCGAGCCAGAAGATACGGGCCTGGTAATCGTCTCCATGTTGGCGAGCCACGACTGCAGTTGTCACGGGCGGTCCCCCGAAAGAGTTATCGCTCGCCGCGTAATCCTCATCGGGGGGCGGCCAAACCCGTAGTCATAATACGGCCCAATGAGGGTTGACCTCGGGGGTAGAGCGAATACAAAATGGCTGGATCGGGAAACTATTCCCATCTAGAAAGCATACGCACACTCAGCGTCAGGGACAAGTCCAGTGGAGAAGAAACGCAAGAGGGGGCGATGGCCCGTTGAGCAGCGCCTCGAGTTCATCGATTTCCGCCTATTCTGGGAAGGACGGGTGAATCGGGGCGATCTGATCGATCATTTCGGAGTAAGCGTGCCACAGGCCTCGGCCGACCTGGCCCAATATCAGGAGGCTGCCAAGAACAACACGGTCTATGACAAGACTCAGAAGACCTACGTCGCGGGCCCGCGGTTCAAGCCCGTTTTTTTTGAGCCCTCGGCCGACGAGTACCTCTCGCAATTACAGTTGATCCAAGCTGATCTGCTGTCCGACGACGAAGCCTGGGCAGTAAGGCTACCTTCCTATTCCATCGTGCCGATCCCCCGCTGTCGCCTGGATCCGACAACTCTACGACGCATTCTAGACGCGATCCGCACGGGAGCTTCGATCCACGTACACTACCAGTCGAAGTCCAGTCCCCAACCCAAATGGAGATGGATCGCGCCGCATGCGCTCGGCTTCGACGGCTTTCGCTGGCACGCCCGAGCCTGGTGCGATCACCGAAAGGAGTTTCTGGATTTCGTCCTCACTCGTATCCTAGAGATCGGCGAGGCCCGTCCAGATCACATCGATCCGGGCGGGGACGTCGGCTGGCAGCGAGAGGTCACCCTGCAGCTAGCGCCGCATCCAGGGCTTAAGGGCGGCAACCGTCGAGCCGTGGAGCTCGACTTCGGCATGACCAATGGACTCATCGAGGTCAGCATGCGTGTCTGTCTGGCCTACTACTTCATTTTCCAACTCGACCTCGTTCGAGAGGCGGATCCCAATCGTCGGGAGCTTGTGTTGGCAAATCGGAAGGAGGTCGAGGCTGCGATAGCCGAGACCCGGCGGTGCTAACCGGGGCGGGTCGCACTTGCATGGATTAGTCTTCTTATTTTCCATCGAGGGCCCAGATGTTCTGTGTCTACTGCGGGCGAGAGATGCCCGATACCGAAGCGTCGGACGAGCATGTCTTGCCGCGAGCCATTGGTGGCAACGTGACTCCACGGAATCCGTTCCTGCTGCGGGATGTGTGCCGCCGATGCAATTCCGCCGCGGGCAGGCACATCGATCTTCCGTTCATTAAGTCCTGGTTCACGAGCATTCTGAGGGCCTCTCACTCTGATCGCTTCGTCGACCTCGCCCAAAATCCGACCCTTCCGCTTATGTACGGGGGGCGGCTGCAGGTCGATCTGGGCACCGACAAGATCGGCGAGCTCTGGATCGGTCCGAGCGGTGACTCAATTTACTTCTTCCACGACCCTTACCCCGACGCCGTCCCCGGCGCCGTCGGACCTCCGCTAAATCTGGGCGGTGTGGCGATCGACCCTGGATTTGTCTTCATCTTCGTCGCCGCGACGAACCCGGATTGGCAGAGGGTGACCGTCCACTCAATGATCGACTATTTCGACGATGCGGTTTTTTATCTCGGCAATGGACCAACGCCTCCTGGCGGCGCTTTCTCGGATATCCCGCCACGGTTGCACGATCTTCAAGACCGTCTCCGGAATCTCCAAGGCACACCTCACCCAGTCGAAATCCCGCTCGCTCCGGACCTCGGCCACCGGTTTCTGGCCAAGTTCGCGCTTGGGATTGGCGCCCTCACGCTCGATCCCGACTTCGTCCGGAGTGCCGAAGCTGTAACTCTCAGGAGTGCTATGTGGGAGAGGGATCGGGCAGCTCGAGCTAGAATCGCTATCCACGGAAGAGACTTCCTGTCTGGGGACGCTAGTCTCCGAAGGGCACTTGGCTGGACCGGAGGTCATGTGGTGGTAGTGAAGCCCATCCGGCGAGCGCTGCTTGTGATCCCCATTTTTTACGGACAGCTCTCGGCCGCAATCCAGATTACCGAGACCCCAGAGTATTGGCGGGGCCGAGTCAGCGACGATGGCGATGCCTATCTGGTCGCACCGGGGCTTCGACGGTACGTGGGGCCAGTTCCCTTGGCGGAGTACATTGGGGCTAGAATGCTCGGCCCCACGGGGGGCGGCCCTGCCCTAAACGCCTTTCTCAGGGCGGTCGAATCGGTCCCGCTGCCCCCGCCGTTTCAGTTGATGGAGCCCGAGGCCGCGGTCCGCGAACAGATTGATTCAATGAAGAGACGCTTGCGCGAGACAGCATACGAGTTGTGGGAACAACGGGGGAGACCCTGGGGAGATCCGTTGGCCGACTGGCTCGAGGCGAAAGCGATGCTAGGAGTGGCGACGCACCCTAAACTTTGAGGTTCGTACGCCAGACTATTGAACGAAATTCCTTCGGCGACCGGTGTAGTTACGATTCACCTTTACCGTGGCAGGCCCGCCCGGGCGAGGTCCAGGATCGCGACCCTGACGGACGGCGACTGACGGTGCCAGTTCACGACGAGTTCGCAAAGTGCCGCGTCATCCCGACACCCTTCCGACAAGGCGACACGGCACGTTTCACAAATGCTTTCTAAAAAAGAACTTGCGTCGTTTTGATCGCGGGTGCAATTCCCGCCGCCTCAACGTCAACGCCACCGCAACTTATACTCTAGCTATGGGACACGAAAACGGTTGGCTTAATTGATTGTGGCCGAATGGCTTACGGAATTCCCGACACCAAAACGACTGATGGCCGGCATCGGCCGGCGACGTAGAGAGCCCCCTGCAGCGGCCTGCACCTTTGCCAACAATCGCTGGTGCGGCCGGTACGGATCAGCTATCCAAATTTTTTAATGTCATAAATTATATGTCGCACTCGCTTCGGCTAGCCGGCTGGTCGCCGGGCCAGACCCGAATTGAGGTCACTCGGGGTGAGACGGTAGTTGGCGGACCCTCTGAGTGCTTCCGGCCCGTGCCGATTGGAACGCTTGCTTCCCGGACCGCATCCCGCAGGTAAGCCTCATTCTTCGACACGTGACAGTAGACCTTCGCCAGCATGGTCCCGTCCGTGTGGCCCAGGAGTGCGCTGACGGTCAGGGCGTCGGTCCCGGACTCCAGCAGCCGGGTCGCGAAGCTGTGGCGGAAATGGTACAGGCACCAGCGCGTGCCGTGCTCACGGGCGAGTTCCTCGATCCGCTCGCGACGGAGGCGAACCGCTTGCTCGTGGGCGGCCCGCGTTTCGGGGACCAGGCGACCGGCTGCATCGAGACGTTTGAGCTTCGGCGGCAACAGACCAAGTTGCTCGATTCGCATCCGGCCATGGGCCAGGCGAAGCCGGGCGAAGCGGCAGTTCAGCGCGTAGGGGTGCCAAACTCGGCCGTCGGTGTTCCGGAAGAGCGGGCCCGCGGTATGTCTGGTCGTAAGTTCACGGGTGATCTCGGCCGCGCGTTCGTTCAGGTAGACCACCCGATGCCGCTTCTTGCCCTTGGCTTCCGCGGGCTTGAACACCCAGCGGCCGCCGGCCAAGTCGGCATGGCGGGCCTCGACGGTCAGGATCTCCTGGGGCCGACAGCCGGTCTCCCAGCAGACGACGAGCAGATCACGGAACTCCCGGTCCTTCACGTGACCGAGGATCCAGCCGAATTCCTCCGGGCTGATCACGACGTCACGACGTCCCGGTGCGGGCTTCTCGATGTGACGAATCGGGCTGCTCGCGATCAGCCCCATTTTCGTTGCCCAGTTGAACGCCCGCTGGACGGCGGTGATGGCCCCACGTTTACCGCGACGCCAGCCGGGCTGCGCGTCGACCCACTGCTGGACGTGGAACGGCTTCAGTCCATCGACCGTGAGATCGCGCGGGATCGACTCGGCGAACGACTGCAAGTAGTCGCGATACCAGTCGAAGGTCCGGACGGCCCGGTGCTTCTGGCACCAGTCGAGATAGGAATCCAGGATGACCACGACCGCGTCGCCTGCCGGAGGCTTCCTCGCCTCGGGGGGTCGGGCCATGAGTTCATGGTACACGCGGAAGGCAGCATCCCGGTCGGGGCCGAGATTGACCTGCCGGCCGGCGACCTGGACGTACCAGAGTCCGCGCGCACCGCGGAAGAATGGTTTCGGAAAGTGAGCCAAGTGCGGAGCCTCCCGGTTCACGGGTGGGCCGGAAGATCCGCAGTCTCACCCCGGATGGCGGTCCGGGAGGCGAGACTTCTCTGACCGAATTCTCTGACAGACACTGCCAGACAATGAGGACTCGTCCTAAGTCCTTTGCTGACAAGTGCCCCCCGTAGGACTCGAACCTACAACCCGCTGATTAAGAGTCAGCTGCTCTGCCAATTGAGCTAGGAGGGCGTGCGTGTGAGCTAAGACTATACCGCCGGGGGGTGCCTGAGGGCAAGACTCGGCCGGGAAAAAGTCGGGGGCTCGGGTGGGCTGGTGGGGCACGATCCTCACAACCGCGATTTCCGGACGGTGTGGTGCAGTCCCGCCGTCGAGGCCGCGCCGGAGTCGCGAGCCAGACCGGTTTCCGACGCCGGGCGGATCGCCGATCAGTCGGTCTGGATCCCGTACCGCTTGATCTTGCGGTAGACGGTGGCCTGACCCAGCCCGATCAGCTTGGCCGCCGCACGCACATTGCCGCCACTGCGGCGGAGGGCGTCGATGATCGCCTGCTTCTCGATCTGGTCAATCGGCCTCAGGATCTCCCCGGAGTCCGATTCCTGGTCGGGGGTCGACTCCCCGGGGCCGCTGCCGAAGGCGGGCGAGGCAGGGGGCACCGCGCTGGAGGGCAGGGGGGAGTCGGCCAGCACCTCGCCGGGGAGGTCGGCCAGGCCGATCTCCGGGCCACGGCTGAAGATCACCAGGCGCTCGGCCAGATTCTCGAGCTGCCGGATGTTGCCGGGCCAGCGGTATTCGATCAACCGGGCCATGGCCTCCGGGCTCACACCCTCGATGGTCTTGCCATAGCGGCCAGCCACCCGATGGATGAAGTGTCGGACCAGGCCTGGGATGTCCTCGCGGCGCTCCCGGAGCGGCGGCATGTGGATCGGTACCACGTTGAGGCGGTAGTACAGGTCCTCGCGCAGCCGGCCGTTACGCACCTGCTCGACCGGGTCGCGGTTGGTTGCGGCGATGAACCGCACGTCGACCGACTTCAGCTTGCTGGAGCCGACCCGCTGGACCGTGCGTTCCTGGAGGAACCGCAGGAGCTTGGCCTGCAGGTCGATGTCCATCTCGCCGATCTCGTCGAGGAACAACGTGCCGCCGTCGGCGGCCTCGACGGCGCCTTGCTGCGCCTGATCGGCACCGGTGAAGGCGCCGCGCTCGTGACCGAAGAGGGTGCTCTCGACCAGTTCCCGCGGCAGGGCCGCCATGTTCAGCGGCAGGAACGGACGGGCCGCGCGATTCGACTGGGCGTGGATGGCCCGCGCGGTGACCTCCTTGCCGGTGCCGCTCTCGCCCAGGATCAGGACCGTGGCGTCGGTCGGAGCCACCGCCGCGATCAGCTCACGGAGCCGCTGGACCGGCGGGCTTTCCCCGATCATGCGCGCGGCCGCCTGAGTCTCGGCGCGGGTCGGCGGGGCCGGACTCCCCGAATCCAGACTGGCCTCTTCGCGGGCCTCGACGGCGTCGTCGACGAGGAACTTCAATCGGGGCAGGTCGGGCGGCTTGGTCAGATAGTCCTGGGCCCCCAGTCGCATCGCGGCCACGGCGCCGGCGATCGTGCCGAACGCCGTCATGATGATCACGGTCGGCGAGCTGGGCGCAGCCAGGACTTCCTGGAGCAACTCGACTCCGTCGTGCTCCCCGAAGCGAACGTCGAGCAGCACCACGGCCGGACGTTGATCCTGCAGGCTGCGAAGCAGTTGGCCTTTGTCCAGTGCCGACGCGACCGAGTAACCCCAGCCCTTGAGCCGGAATTCGAGCGCCTTGATGATCGCGGGATCATCGTCGGCGATCAGCACCAACGGCTTCGGGGCAGACATCTGTCGTCGCTCTCGGGACGGGCCGTCATCCTTATGATCTGGAGACAAGCATCCGTATTGTGACCACTGCGCGACATCCCGGCAATCAACCCGTGTTCCGAATTCGACCCGGGCCCGGACCCCATCGCCATAGAGACTTGCAGTGATTGACTCTTCGTCATCTCGGCAGCCCTCGGATTGCCAACCGCCAGTCACTCCGAGGCGACATCGCCGATCCGGGAGCCACCGAACCGAGTCGCGTCCCGGAGGGACGATTGCCGCGGGATCGGGTTCTCGACTGCGATGGCAGGGCCGCCCGGGCCACGGCTCACGCGCGCGATCACGCGGGCTCGGCGGGCGGGCGAAACCCGAGAGCCTCCAGGGCCTGACGGGTGGCCGGCTCACGGAGCAGGGCCCGGAACCCGGCGACGGCCGGACGATCCCAGCGCGCCATCGGGACGGCGAAGTCGTATTGCTCGACCCGCACCGGCGTGAAGCCGAGCCCATAGGCCCGCGCGACCGGATCGATCGCGAGGCCCCAATCGGCACGGCCCTGGGCCACGCTCGCGGCCACGGCGTTGTGCGACCGCACCTCGACCGCCAGGCCGGCCGGCTGGCGACCTGACAGGAGATGGTCGAGCAGCACCCGGGTGCCACTGCCACGGTTGCGGCCAACCAGCACGCACGAGCGATCGCCGAGGGCTTCCACCAGCGCCGACGCCAGCGAACGGCCTTCGAACCTCGCATCGCCGGGTCGGTAGACCAGGCCCTGCATCCGGTCGTAGCCGCGCAGGAGCCGGACGCCGTCGGGGAGGAATGGCACGTTGTAGCGTTCCGAGTTCGGGTCGAGCAGGTGAATTCCCGCCAGGTCGCACTCGCCGCGAGCGGCGGCGGTCAGCCCGCCCTGAGATCCCACCCAGAAGGTCTTCGCACGCTGGCCACGGGCGGCCAGCAGGCCGAGCAGGGCGTCCAGACCGATGCAATGCGAGCCGATCGCGATCAGGTCGGCCGGCTGGACGCCACGGCCCAGCAGGGTGACCTGAATCGCGTCCCCTGCCTCCAGGTATTCCCGATCCCTGGCGATCACGACGAAGCCATCGGCACGGCTGAACGTCGTCACCGAGCCGGAGCCCTTGCCAAGCGGGTAGGCGGTCCAGCCCCCGTGACCGGCGACGAGGTTGACCAGCAGATATTCGGTCCGGCCGCGCTCGCTGTTGCATCGCACGGCCAGCTCGGCGGGCACGGCCTCTCGGGTGTCCGGGTGCAGGCCGCCCAAGGTGCGCAGCACGGGCGCCACGAACTCGTGGAACGTGAAGATCGCCGAGGTCGGGAACCCCGGCAGGATCGCGACCGGCGTCGATCCCACCGCGCCCAGGCACACGGGCTTCCCGGGCTTGAGGGCCACGCCGTGCACGAGCACCCCGGGAATCCTCCGCGCCAGCACCCGGTACGACACGTCGCCGCCGCCCTTGCTCGTGCCGCCACTGAGCACGACCAGGTCGGCCGCAGCCAGCGCCTGGTCGAACGCGGCGTCGAGTCGGGCCTCGTCATCGGGGACGATCCCGAGCGGGATCGGCAGGCCGCCCAGCTCGCGCACAGCGTCGGCGATGAGGGTGGCATTGGCGTCATAGACCGACGCCGGCCGCACCGGCTCGCCGGGCGCCAGGATCTCATCACCGGTCGAGAGGATCGCGACCCGAGGCTGCCGGACCATCGGGACCGTGGCCCGCCCGATCGCGGCCAGAACGCCCGTGTCGCGCGCCGAGAGCCGGGTGCCGCGGCGCAGCACCAGCTCGCCCAGGGCCATATCGGTGCCGGTGAAGCTCACGTTCTGACCCGGAGCGACCGGCCGCAGCACCCGCACGCTCGATCCGGTGACCTCCGCGTGCTCGATCATGAGCACGGCGTCCGCACCGCGGGGGAGCATGCCGCCGGTGGCGATGACCGCAGCGGTCCCGGAGGCCACCTCTGCCCGGGGCACCACACCGGTAGGGATCTCCTCCGCAAGGAGGCCCAGCGTGACCGTGCCCTCCTCGGACGCGCCGAAGGTTTCCTGGCTCCGCACGGCGAACCCGTCGACGTTCGACCGATCAAAGCCGGGGACGTCGACCTCGGTGCAGACATCCTCGGCGAGGACTCGCCCCAGCGCCATTGCCAGGGGAATCAGTTCGGAACCGAGCATCGCCGGCCGGATCACGTCATACCAGCGGTTCCAGGCCGCATCACGGCCCAGAACGTCGAGGAACTGCTCCTGCTCGCGTGCCATGGGCTGGGTCGTCCGGTACGGCTGCGGGTCGGGATCGAGACCACCCGGACCCGATTCACGCATCATCGTACCGCCAGACACACACCTCGGCACCCGCCGGGTACCCCTCCAGGCCGGCCGGGATGACGACAAAGCCGTCGGCCCGGGTGGTGCTGCTCAGGATCGACGCCCCGCCGATCGCGAGCGGCTCGACGCGGCCATCGCGGACCCGCACCCGGGCGTAGTCCACCCGTCCCACGGCCGAGACCAGCTTGGTGGCCAGCGGCAGGCTCACCGGCCGGTAGGGCCACTCCGACGGCCGGCCCGCCAGCCGGCGGATCACGCGGCCTGCGAAGAAGTCGTAGGCGCACAGGCAGCTGACGGGGTTGCCGGGTAACAGGAGCACAGGCCGGGCTCCGAGGAACCCGATCCCGGACGGGCTCGCGGGCCGGATCGCCACCCCGTGGATCGCCAGCTCGCCCAGCTCGGCCACCAGACCGGGCGCCTGATCCTCGGGCCCGGTCGAGCTGCCGCCGGAGATGAGCAGCACGTCCGAATCGGCCGTCGCCTCGACGATGGCCTGGCCCAAAGTCGCGCGGTCGTCGGGCAGAGGGCCAATCACGCGGGCCACCCCGCCGTCGCGGGCGACCAGGGCGGTGAGCATCGGCGAGTTCATATCGGCAAACCGGTCACCCGCGGCCGGCGAACCCGCGGGGAGGAGTTCCGCGCCCGTCACGAGGATGGCAACCCGGGGTCGCCGGACCACCGGAACCGCCCGGGATCCCAGCCCGCTCAGCACCCCAAGATCCTGCGGCCGCAGCACGCGTCCGGTGCTGAGCGCGACCGTGCCGGGCGCCAGATCCTCGGCCGTCCGCCCGACGTGACGGCCGACCGGGACGGCCTCGGTAACCCGGACCTCATCCCCTGAGCGGACGGTGAACTCCACCGGCACCACGGTGTCAGCCCCGGCCGGGATCGACGCCCCGGTGGCGATCTCGACCGCCTCTCCGGGCCCCAGCACGCCCTGATACGCACGACCGGGCCGGGCCACGCCGATCAGGCGAAAGAGGGCGGGGGCATAAAGGTCGGCACCAAACGACTCCGTGCCACGCACGGCATACCCATCCATGGCCGCACGATCGAAGGCCGGCACGGCCGCCGTTGCCACGACCTCGTCCGCCAGCACCCGCCCCCAGGCCTCGGCCAGAGGGATCTCCTCGGTCCCGAGCGGTCGCACCCGGGCGTCGATGAGCGCGAGCACCTCAGACACGTCGGCCCGGACCCGGAAGCCGCGCATCCGGGGATCAACATAGGCTCGGTCTGACGGCCCCTGGCTCACAACCGCACCTCGCGCAACGTCAGGACCCGCCGGCCCTCCCGGTCCGGAGCGCCGCCGCACCTGGACGCGGTCGCCCCGGGGCTCGATTCTAACCGAGTCGAGCGCGTGTCCTGCCATCCGGAATCGTTCCGATCCCGGTCAGGGTCCGAACGCCGGATCTGCCAGGCCCAGAGCCTGACGCAGCGACGACGGCACGGTCCCCTCGTCGGGGTCCCAGCCTCGGGCCCGATAGTACGCGGTCACCTGGGCATCGAGACCCGATCGCGTCAGTCGGGCCGGGTCCCCCGGTCCGGACGGGTGGAACAGCCGGTCGGGCAGGGTGTCTTCGACGCGGGTCCAGCCCTCGCGGAGGTTCAGACACTTGCGGGCAGTCACGATCCGCCGCGCCACGATGCGAAGCTCATCGGCGGTGACCGACCAGCCGGTGACGGCCCGGAGCATGGCCGCTCCCTCGGCATGCAGGTCGCGCAGGGCCCCCCGGATGAACCTGCAGAGAATCAGGGCGTCCAGAACCGCCGCGCGGTCCTCGGTCTCCACCACGGCGGCGGCAAGCGCGTCAGGGCCGGGGTCGACACCGAGCCGCTCCGAGAAATCCGCCTCATACGCCCCCGAGCGGTTGTGATCGGCGCCCCGGGTTCCGACGGCCAGCCCCAGGGCCATCGCCGGCAGCCGGCCCGGATGGTAGCCCGGCAGCTCCACCCCCTTCACGTGGGGGGCCAGGGCCGGCGCCTCGCCCCCGAGCCTCGCGGCGGCCGCGCGACTGCCCAGGGCCAGGAGCGACCCCAGGGTTCCCCGCCGCTCGGCCAGCACGTCCACCGCCTCGACCAGAGCCTCGCCATCGCCAAACTGGAGCCTGCGGCCCGAACCGGGAAGGCGGCCGTCGAGCCACCCTCGCTCCACACACTCCATGGCGAACGCCAGCGTACCCCCGGTGGAGATCGTGTCGAGTCCATGCCGGTCGCAGAGCGCCGCGGCCCGGAGGACCGCCTGGGAGTCGTCCACTCCACACAACGGCCCGAGCGCGAACAGGCTCTCATACTCCAGGCGCAGTCCCGCCGCTGGGGCGGCCGGGTCGTGGGCCCGACCCGGTCGGGGCGAGACCGCATAGATGTGCTCGCAGCCGATCGTGCAGGCGGCGCAGGAGTTCCGCGTGAGCGTCCTGGCCGGCCCGAGATCGGCGGGGGCCAGGCGGTCAGCGGTCGCAAACCGGCCCGACTGGAAGTTCCGGGTCGGGAGAGCGTCCAGCCGGTTGAAGACCAGGAGGTTGGCCACGGTGCCCAGCTCGCGGTACTTCTCGGTGGCCGGCCCGAAGGACCGCGATGAGAGGTCGCGGGCCAGCCGGACGGCCGACTCCGGATCGGCCAGGGGAGGGCGGCCTTCGCCACGGACGGCCAGGGCCTTGATCCCCTTGGCACCGAGGACCGCGCCCAGGCCTCCGCGCCCCGCGTGTCGGCCGTCGTGGCTGATGGTCGCGAACGGGATCTGCCGCTCCCCGGCGGTCCCGATCGCCGCCACCTGCCACGACCCGCCCGACTCCCTCCGGATCTCGGCCTCGGCCTCGGCCGCCGATCGTCCCCAGAGCGGGCCGGCCGGCCGGATCTGCACCCGGGGCCCTCCGTCGGCGGTGCCATCCACGAAGACGACCGAGGGCTCGTGGGCTCGCCCGGTCAGCACCAGGGCATCGAAGCCCGTGCGCTTGCCGGAGAGTGCGAACGTGGAGGAGCACAGCGCGTCGCAGACCCGGCCCGTGAGCGGGCTGAACCCGACGATCGCGAACTTCGCCGAGGTCGTCAGCGGGCTCCCCACCAGCGGGCTGAACACGAACGCGATGGCCGACTCGGGCCCGAGCGGATCGAGGCCACGGGGAGTTTCCCGGGCGAGCAGCCAGGTCCCCAGCCCGACGCCGCCGAGCCACTGACGCAGGACCGACTCCGCCAGCGCGACCCCATCGGCCTGGCCAGTTTCGACATCGATGCGCAGGTATCGACCGTGGAGGCCGTTCATTCGAGCTTACCCTCGCCTCGCGACTGTCGGGAGCCGGACCCCGGCGGTCGTCCCCGGACCGCGACGGCGGGTTCCGCATCGCGCCCCCTGGAGTCCATCCGATCCCGGGCAGTCAGAGTCGCAATCGGCATCAATCCTCGGGGGCCCGGTCGGGGCGGCCGTCGGCCGAGCTGCTCCGGATGAAGTCGAGCAGCGCGGCAATCACCGGTTCGGGGTGGCTGACGTGGGGCAGATGGCCATCCGCGTCCAGAAAGACCAGCTGGCTCCCGGCAATGTGCTCGGCCAGGTACACGGCGGTTTGCGGCGGGACGGCCAGATCATCGCGGGAATGCAGGATCAGCGTGGGCTGCTGGATCCGGGACAGCTCGGGACGGCCATCGTACTCGGCGAACAGCCGGAACACGACCCGAGCGATGTCCGGCCGGAGCGCCTGCAACTGGACCACGAACCGATCTCCCAGTTCGGGCCGATCAGGATTGGCCATCGCGAGCCGCGCGAATCCACTCGCCCAGGCCAGGTACTCGCGATTCATCGCATGGTAGATCTGGGCCAGATCCGCCCGGCTGAATCCACCGATGTACTGATCCTCGGGAGCGTCCAGATAGCGAGCCGAGGCGCAGAGCAGGACGAGCCTGGCAAACAACTCGCGCCCCTGATTGGCCGCCACGATCGAGAGCAGTCCCCCGAACGAGTGGCCCACCAGGGTGGCGGCCCGGACCTGGAGTTGCTCGCAGAGCTGGAGGAGGTCGTCGACGAATGCCTGGACCCGGCCGTAGCGGTGCTCGGTGAACTCCTCGTCGACGAAGTAGTCCGACCCGGTGTGGTCGAACAGGATGATCCGGAAATCGCGCTTGAACGCCGGGACGATTGCATCCCAGACGGACTGGTCGCAACCGAAGCCGTTGACGAACACGATCGTCCTGGCTGCGGTTGGATCTCCAACCACTTGATGCCGGAGGAGGGGGATGACCGGCTTCGTTGCAGTCATGACCGCTCGATTCGACTGGGCACCGTTACATCACGAGCTCATCGGGTCCGTTGTCACTTCATCAGGTTGCACCTCGGAGAGGGCCTTGTCCAGTCCGAGAACTCCTTTGCCCAGCATTCCAGGCAGCCGGGTGCCCCCCCCAGGAACCGTTCCCAGGCCCAGACCCATCGGGGCGCCTCAGGACGCAGACCCGGATCGGGACCACCTTCGAATCGACCCCGACCAGGCGTAGGATCAGTCTCACTCCGCCGACCGTGGCCGCGAGACGCCCTCGGTCGGAGTTCGTCACCCGCGTGGAGGTCCGAGGATGCGATGGGTCGCCTCGATCGTCCTGCTGGCCACGGCCTGGCATGGTCCCGGCCCCGGTCGCTTCGCCACCGGCCAGGCGGCCGAGCCGGCGCGACCGAACATCGTCCTGATCGTGCTCGATGACCTCGGCTTCAGCGATCTGGGCTGTTACGGCGGCGAGATCCAGACCCCGAACATTGACCGGCTGGCGGCCGAAGGGGTGCGGTTCACCCGATTCACGAACGCGGCTCGATGTTGCCCCACCCGAGCCTCGCTGCTGACCGGCCTGTACGCGCATCAGGTCGGCCTGGGCCGCAACGGCCGCAGCCTGAACCATCAGGGCGCCACGATTGCCGAGCTGCTGGGATCGGCCGGCTACCGGACCGCCATGGTCGGCAAGTGGCATCTCTCCGAGACCCGGCCCCTCGGCGGTCGCGCCAACGGACCGGCTCACATGGCGTGGCTCAATCACCAGGCGGATCCCGAGCGGCCCTTCGCCGACCTCGCCAGCTATCCGGTGCGGCGGGGCTTCGAACGGCACTATGGACCGATCTGGGGAGTGGTCGACTACTTCGATCCATTTTCCCTGGTCGACGGCACCGAGCCGGTCCGCTCGGTACCACCGGGCTACTACCTGACGGACGCCATCACGAGCCGCTCGGTGGCGGACATCCGCGATCTGGCCCGCGACGATCGCCCCTTCTTCCTCTACATCGCCCACTGCGCCCCGCACTGGCCGCTGCATGCGAGGGCGGAGGACATTGCCCAGTACCGGGAGACTTACCGCGAGGGCTGGCAGGCGATCCGTGAATCCCGGTATCGACGCCTCCAGTCCCTGGGCCTGATTGACCGGGCCACGCACCCGCTGCCGCCCCTGACCGGACCTGGGCCGGACTGGGCGACCCTCGACGAGTCGAGCCAGCAGCAGGAAGCCGCGGTCATGGCGACGCACGCCGCCATGGTCCACCGCGTCGATCAGGGCGTGGGCCAGATCCTGCAAGCGCTCCGCGAGACGGGTCGCGACCGGAACACCGCCATCTTCGTCCTCGCGGACAATGGAGCTTCGCCGGAACGTTACCTGGACCCCGGATTCGACCGACCGTCGACGACGCGTGACGGCCGGCCGATCCAGTACCAGGGCCGCTTCGAGCCCGGCGCCGAGGCGACCTGGGGCTATCTCGGTCCGAGCTGGGCCAGCGCCTCGAACACCCCGTACCGCTTTGCCAAGGCCGAATCGTTCGAGGGCGGCATCCACACCCCCATGATCGTGCGCTGGCCCGACGGTCCGATCGCCGATCGCGGCTCGCTGCGCCCTCACCTCGGCCACGTCATCGACGTGCTTCCGACCTGCCTGGACCTGGCCGGTGTGACCTACCCTGACCGGTTCGCCGACCACGCGCTCTTGCCGCTGGAGGGCACGAGCCTCGTCCCCGCACTGCGGGGGAACCCCGGAGTCCGAGCCGGCGCCCTCTACTTCGAGCACGAAGGCGGCCGCGCCGTCATCGCCGACGACTGGAAGGCCGTCGCCCGCGCCGGGCAGCCCTGGGAGCTGTATCATCTCGCCGTCGACGCCACCGAAACCCGCAACATGTCGGCCAGCGAGCCTGAGCGCCTCGCGAACCTGACCCGGCTCTGGCACTCCTGGGCGGCGCGAGTGGGCGCCCCTCTCCCCGCACCGTCGATCGGGCCGTCGACTCGGCCCGGGGGATGAGCGCCGGCAGGTTCCGCATCAGGTGGGCCGAGCGAATCCGCCGGTTCGGAGCCCGAGCGTAGGTGGGGAACCGGTCGCTGACGATCACCGGGCCGATCGGCTTGCCGACCAGGGCGTGCAGGGCATCGGCCCCGCGCGAGGCGTCGATCCGGAAGGCGGTCGCCCAGGGGCTGACGGCCGTCCAGAGCCCGGCCCGCCGACGGCCCTGCCGCCAGCCGGTCTCGTCGACGCACACCGCCCCGGCGGCGTCGAGTGGGCAGACTCATCTGGCTCGCCTCGGTCGAGCCGTACGAGCTGACGAGCGGGCACTCCGGGGCCACCAGCGGCCAGAGCCGTTCGAAATCGGTCCGCAGCTTCCGTACAGGCGGCTCAGGTGTGGGAACCGCTTGTGGGGTCCCAGGCTGTCGAGCCACTGGCGAAGCCGCTCAACGGGGCACGGCAGGGCGGAGTCCCCGACTCGCAGATTGCCTGCGGCCTCGCCAGACATGCCCCATGAGGGCCCCGGGTGGGGCGCATCAGCGTCGTTCGACGGCGATGTAGTAGAGATCCTCCGCGACCGCGAACTCATCCCTGGCGATCGAGGTCTTCATCGTCGCCCACGCGGTGGTCGGCCGGATCCGCTCCCACTTGTCGGGCGTTCCGACCTTCACGGGCATCGCGAAGTCCTTCTCCTCGGAGCGCCACCGGTACGCCACGGTCCCCGCCGCTGCGTCGAACTCGAGTTCCAGCACCGGGAGCGCGGCGTGCCGGAGGTACTGGTCGAAGATCGGCGTGAGGGCCTCGCCGGTCTGCTCGTTGAAGAACTCGACGACGTCCTCGGTCATGATGCTCTGGTACTTGAACCTGTCGTGCATGGCGCGCAGGATCTTCCGCCAGCGCTCGTCGTCATCGACCACGCTGCGCAGGGTGTTCAGGAACAGGGCGCCCTTGAAATACTGGTCATTGTCGTGGGTGGCGGCGGTGCCGCGCACGCCCACGATCGGCCGGCGGTTCCGGACCATCTTCTTGTACCCGTTGAGGTACCTCAGGGCGTCAGCCTTGCCATGGTGGTATTCGACGTAGAGGCCCTCGAGGTAGGTCGTCCAGCCCTCGTGGATCCACATGTCCGAGCGATCGGCCGCGCTCACGCTGTTGCCGAACCACTCGTGGCCGCTCTCGTGGATGATGATGAAGTCGAACCTCGGGCTAATCCCCACGCCCGTCCAGTCGCGCTCCAGGTAGCCGTTCTTGAAGCGATTGCCGTAGGTGACGGCGCTCTGGTGCTCCATGCCCGAGTAAGGCACCTCGATCAACTTGTAGCCATCCCGCTGAAACGGGTACTCGCCGAAGTAATGCTGGAAGGCCTCGAGCATTCCCCTGGCCTGGGCGAACTGTGTCCGGGCCTTTTCGAGGTTCTCCGGCAGGCAATAGAAGTCGAGTGTCAGGTCGCCGAGTCGGTCATCGAAGTGCTCATACTTCCCGATATTGAGCGAGACGCTGTAATTGTTGATCGGGTAGCTGACGTGCCAGTCGTAACGCGTCCAGCCATCGCCCAGGTCCGTCGTGGCGACCAGGCGGCCGTTGGAGACATCGACGAGGTCGCTGGGGATCGTGACCGAGAGGTCCATCGATTCGACCTCGTCGCGCCACTGGTCCTTGTTCGGCCACCACGTGCTGGCGCCCGGCCCCTCGCAGGCCGTCGTGACCCAGGGCCGGCCCACCGGGTCCTTGCCGAAGGTGATCCCATCCCAGGGGCCACCCGAGCTGCCTGTGCCGGAGTAGTGGAAGTCGATGGAGTAGACTTTCCCCCGTTCGAGGATCTCGGGGAATTCGACGAAGACCGAGCGGGCGTCGCGCTCGTATCTCAGCACCTTGTCGCCGAGGAGGATCTTGTCGATTGCGAGACGACGATCGAGGTCCAGGTGGATCCGGCAATCGCTCTTGAGCATGCGGAACCGGATCGTGTTCTTGCCGCCGAACGACTGCTGCTCGGGGTCGACGCGGAGGTCGAGGTGATAGGAGAGCAGGTCGTTGTTCGCGCGATGCCAGTCGTACTCGCCGCGGAGCTCGCCCGCCGGGGACCCCTGGGTCGTTGCCTTGGCCACGGCCCGATCCTGCCCTGCGGCCTTTGCCCGGGGCCGAGCTGCGGCCTCGTCGGTCTGCCCGCCGGCCACCAGGCCCGACGCGACGACGAGGGCCAGGCAGGCCAGCGCAGCCGCGGGCTTCTGTGCGGCGACAGCGACTCTACGAACCGTCGAGTGGGTCATCGCCTGCTCCGATCGCGCCCGTCGCGGAGATGCATGGGGTGTCTCCTCGATTTCGGGCCAAACTCGTGCTGTTGTGCCGCAATTAGAACGACTTGCCGACTCCACCGGAAGCGGGCGTCGCCCGAGCGGAGTCTGCGCCAGCGACGATGTCACGGTCCAGCCTCCGCCCCAGTGATCCTCTCGGCCGGCGGTCCTTGCTGCAGGGGATGGGCGTGGCTTTCCAGCAGGCGTGCAATCGTTGGATCCGCAGGCTGGCCCCATCGCCCGGCTCCAGTACAAGCCGGGCGATGGAAGATCGGGGTCAGCGACGCGAGCGTCAGCTCGACGAACGCCGGCGACCAGGGGAGCGGGCCTGTAGGATCACCGGTCGGCTGTGATTGGCGCTACATTGTGTAGTGATCCAGCTCGAGCGCCGTGGCTGAGCCCATGCGTCTGGGCCAGGCGAGCGGCGAGATCCCAGCGCGCCGGTGAGAACTTTGTCCAGGCAGCCGGCGGAGCCGTCAGGCCTGGAAGCGAGCTTGAGCGAGGCGAAGCTCAGGCGGTTGCAGTGGTTTCCGCATCACGAACTTCGTCATCGCGGTCCTCCTGGATCAGGACCATCAGGCGATCGGCCCAGGACTCACGCATCGGGCAGGCTTGGCGAAAGGCCACAATTCTGGGCCGACCCGTCGGCCTCGGTCGGAGACATCATGACGGCCGGAACCGATCGGCTCTCGCTGGAGATCACGCTTCGTGAGTGCAAGCAGGTGGTCCGGAGTGCCAGCAGCCGACGCGGTTCATCCGGGCGAGCGTCGGTGCGTTCCAGATCTGCCTGTGAACCTCTGCGCTGACGGCGAGGTGGGCCTGGGGCCGCAATGGGGACAAACTGGTGGACGGTGCGGCCTCACCGTGGGACCGCGAATGGCATCGCCCGAGCCATGCGAACGAGAGGCGCGCCTGGCGTCGCGCATTGGTGGGGGATGATTTTCAGGTGGCCCTGCGACCCGGGGTCAAGCGCACGGACACCGTCATCGCGTTGGAATGGTGGGCGGGGAGAATGGGGTCGGGGGCGGCTCGGACGTGGCGGCGCCGGCGGCGAGCTGGGGCGGGCGGCCGATGGCGTGGAACAGACGGAACTGGGCACGATTGTAGGCGAGCACGGCGTCGAGGTAGTCGGACCGGGCCTGGGCGAGCGCCTGGATGGGCTGCAGGACCTCGATCGGGCGGGTCGCGCCCGGCAAGCCGGCGCCGCGGCGAATGTTGGTGAAGTTCAGCTCCAGCGATCGCAGGGCCTCGGGCAGCGCGAGGCTGGCCCGGTCCATCTGGCGGCTGGCGGCAATGCGGGCCTTCTCGGCGCGCACGACCTCGGCGGCCACGCGGTCCTGGAGCTTGATCTGCTGCAGGCAGCTCTCCAGGTTCTCGGCGGCCCGCCGCTGTCTCACGGCGCGGTCGGTGAAGCCGAGGTTGGCGAGTTCCCAGTACAGGTTCACGTCGGCGTCGCTGCGGCCGGCGAAGTCGCCGAAGAAGTCGTTGCGGCCGCCGCCGAAGCCGCCGCCGGAGTAGCGGAACGCCAGGCTCGGCACGAACGGGCGCAGCTTCGCCTGCCGGAGCCGGACCAGCGTGGCCTCGACCAGCGCCTGCGCCTCGACCAGCTCGGGCCGGTTCCGCAGGCCGGTGATGATCAGCGTGTCGACCGGGCAGGACTGGTTGACGAGCCTGAGGACCGTCTCGGCCGGCTCGACGGGTGCGACGACGATCCGGGGATCCAGCCGGGTGCGGCGGACCAGCTCGGCCGAGGCCACCTCCAGCTCGCCAACGGCCGCCTCGACCTGGGTCTCGCGGTGGTTCCGCTCGGCCAGGGCTCGGCGATGGTCGGCTTCGAGGCCGACGCCCGAACGGGCGTACGAGCCGGTGAGCTTCGCGAGCCCATCGGCGTGGTTCATGGCCTCGCGAGCGATCGCGAGCCGGCCGGCGGCGCGCTGGAGGTCGAGGTAGGACTCGGCCACCCCCAGCAGCACGTCGTTGGTGGCCGCCGTGACCCGGGCGCGGCGGGCCTCGGTCACCTGGCGGGCGGCCAGCGGCTCGAAGATGGCGTCCGAGAAGCGGAGCACGGTCGAGAGACCCGAGGCGGGCGCCGGGCCACCGGCCGGCACCGGCCCGCTGATGCTCGAACCACCGGCCGCCGTGCCGCCCAGGAACAGCGAGCTCTTGCTGATGGTCCGCACCGGGCCCTCGACGACCTGCGCCTGGCCGTCGTGCCGGATCCAGTTCGGGCCGATGAAGATGCTGGGCAGCCACAGGGCCTGGGCCTGCGACAGGTCGGCCGCCGCCTGGGCCACCCGCGCCTTCGCGATGGCGATGTCCAGGTCGCGGGCCCCGGCCAGCCGCAACGCCCCGGCCAGGTCGATCGGGTAGATCGGCTGATCCGGCTCCAGCGGCAGGCCCACGCCGGCCAGGTGATCGGCGGCCGCAGGCTCCAACCCTGGGGGCTGCCTCGGTGCCTCGACCGGCTCGCCGATCGCCGGCGGCAGGGCCGCTGGCACTGGTGGCGAGCTGACGGCGGCGGACGGTGGCAGGACCGGGGCGGTTCCGGACGGTGCCTCTCCCGGTTGGACCGGCGCGGGGCGGGCCGCGACCTGGCCCGGGCAGCGTGGCGGCGCAAGCGCGATGCCGAGGACCCCGAGGGCCACCGTCCGAGTCGCGAGAGACCATCCCTGGCGACCCATTCTTCGCCCCCTGGCCCGGTGCCACCCGGCACCACCTCACCCCGGCCCCGAACCGAACACTCCCAACTTATCGGTTGCAGGGCCGACACGACTCGACAGAGTCTGCCGGATCTGCGGGCTCCGGCGGGGAGGGCGTGGCAGGGGCCGCGACGCCAACGCTGGACCAGGATTCACTTTGCGGCCGGCGTCGCCCCCTGGAGCGGCTGGCCGTCGGTGATGGCGGCGGCGTTGGCCGCGACGACGGCCTCGCCCCCCTGAAGACCCTTGAGAATCTCGACGCTCTTGCCGTCGCTGAGGCCCAGCTCAAGCGCGCGATGGACCGCCCTGGCCTCCTCGACCACAACGCAGTGCACGGTCGCCCCCTCCCGGACGATCGCGGCTGCGGGCAGGGTGAGCACGTCGGGGCGTTCCTCGGCGATGATGGTGACGTAGGCATAGTGGCCCGGTCGCAGGCTGCCATCGGGATTGTCCAGGTCCACCTCGGCCCGGAGCGTCCGGGTGGCGCGGTCGAGCGACCAGGAGGTGCGGGCGACGGTCCCGCTGACGGTGCGGCCCTCGAGCGCCTGGAGCCGGACCTCGGCGCGGTCGCCGGCCTGGACGAAGGGGGCGTCGACCTCGGGCACCCCGACGACGATCCGGAGCCGGTCGATCCGCTCGGCGATGAACAGCGGCTCGGCCGTCTTGCCGGCCGTCGTCAAATGGCCGGTGTGGGCGAAACGGCGGCTGATGACGCCGTCGAAGGGAGCGACGATCCGGGTGTCGGCGGCCAGGGCCTCGGCGGCGGCCAGGTTGGCCTGGGCCACGTCGACCCGGGCGGACGCGGTGATCAGGTCCGCGTCGGCCTGCGTCACCTCGGCCTTCGCCTGGGCCTGCGCGGCCTGGGCGGTCCCGACCAGTGCGGCCGATTCCTCACGCGCAGCCTGGGCGGCCTCGAGCTTGCTGCGGGCCTCGTCGAGCACCGATGCCGTGATGGCACTCTCGCGCACGAGCTGTCCGGTGCGGGCGTACTCGGCCTGCCAGCGGGCGACATCGGCCTCGCTGCGGCGGACCGACGCCTGGGCCTGGGTCACCTTCGCTACCGCGGTGGCCAGGGCCGCCTGGGCCACCCCCAGCGCCGCCTCCGCCTGCCTCCGCTCCGCCCCGGTCTGGGCCAGCAGGGCCCGCTGCTGCTGCACCGCCGACTCCAGCTCGGGAACGGACAGGGTCGCGATCACCTGGCCGGCCCGGACCGGGTCGCCGGTGTCGACGGCCAGCGACTGGACGTAGCCGGCGACCCGGGCGGCCAGGGCGGTCACCTCGAACGCCTCGATCTGGCCGGGCTCGCGCGTGACCTTGCGGATCGACTCCCGCCGCGGCGCGACCGTGACGACGCTGGCCACCGGCGCGGCGGTCGGGGCCTCCGACGCGTTCGCCGTGCCAACCTCAGGAGCCCGCGAGCAGCCAGGGCCGCTCCACATCAGGACCAGGCTCGCCAGTATCAACCCCGGCGCCGGGCGTGACGGCATCGCGATCGTTTGCATGGAACGGCTCTCCCTGCCTCAGGGTCGTGGAGATTCGGCACAGGTCGGGCCGGCGTCCGGACCCAGTCGGGTCGGGACGGAGACGCCCTCTGCGCCGTCGAGCGCGGCCAGTCTCTCGCCGACGAAGCGGCTGCTCTGCGGGTCGAACGGGTGCAGCGAGGCCGATCGCCGATCGGCCCACCCCATGACCAGGGCGAACACCGAGGGCAGCACCAGCAGCGTCGCGATCGTCGAGGCCAGCAGCCCGCCGATGACGGCACGGCCCAGCGGGGCCGTCTGCTCGCCCCCCTCACCCAGGCCGAGCGCCAGCGGCACCATGCCGGCGATCATCGCCAGGCTGGTCATGAGGATCGGCCGGAGCCGGTCGCGCACGCCGATCACGGCGGCTTCCGTGGCGGTGGATCCGGCCAGCCGGGCCCGCTCGGCGAAGGTGACGAGCAGGATCGCGTTGGCCACCGCCACCCCGAGCGCCATGATCGCGCCCATGAACGACTGGAGGTTGATCGTCGTGCCGCTCAAAGCCAGCGCCAGCACCACGCCGCCGAGCACGGCGGGCACGCTGGCGACGGCGACGATCGCCAGCTTCAGCGACTGGAAGTTCGCCGTCAGCAGCAGCAGGATCACGAGCACCGACATGCCGAGCCCGATCGACAGGCCGCGGAGAATCTCCCACATCGGGGCGATCTGGCCGCGGATGTCGACCATGAGGCCCTTGGGCCGGTCACCGGCCCGAGCCACGGCGTCGGCGACCCGATCGGCGGCGCGGCCCAGGTCCTCGCCCACCACGTTGGCGGTGATCGTCAGGGCCCGCTTCATGTTGTAGCGGTCGTACTCGCCCGGCATCGTGCCGGGGGTCACGTCGGCCACGTCGCGGAGCAGGAGCGACGGGCCACCGGAGCGCTGGACGGGGAGCGTGGCGATGTCCTCGACCGACTTCATGACCTGATACGGCACCTCGACCTGCACCTGGTAGCCGATGCCGGTCTTGGGGTCGGGCCAGTAGTTGGGCACGACGAACCGGCTCGACGAGGTGGCGGTGACCAGCGAGCGGGCGATCTGCTCGACCGTGACCCCGCTGAGCCCGGCCCGCTCGCGGTCGATGCGCACGCCGACGGTCGGGTAGTCGAGCGTCTGGCCGTACCGCACGTCGCGGAGCGTGGGCACGGCCGCCAGCTGCTGGCGGATCTTCTCGGCGTGGGCCCGGCTCTCGGCGAAGTTCGGGCCGCTGACGGCGACCTCGACGGGCGTGGGCGAGCCGAAGCTCATCACGTCGCTGACGATGTCGGCCGGCTCGAACGAGAACTGGACGATGGGCATTGCCTGCCCCAGCCGGTCGCGGAGCCGCCGCTTGAGGGCCTCGATGTCGACGTGGGCCTGCTCCTTCATGGCGACCCGGAGCACCGCCTCCTCGGGCCCACCGGTCCACTGGTAGATGGCGTTGATCGGGTAGCTCGACGGGATCAGGCCGGCGTAGCCGACGGAGATCTCGACGGCGTCCGGCCCGGTCTCGGCGCGGATCGTCTCGAGCACCTGCTGCACGATCGCCTCGGTGCGTTCGACCCGGGTGCCAGCCGCCGCCTTGAGCCGCAGCTGGAACCGCCCGGCGTCCACCTGCGGGAAGATCTCCAGGCCGAGCCCACGCCCCACGAGCACGACCAGGAGCCCGGCCGCGACGAGGTAGGCCGGGACCACCAGCCATCGCGCCTGCACCACGCGCCTTGAGAGCCCAGCGAATCGATCCCGGAACCGCTCGAACGCCGATCGCCGCGCGTGCCCATTACCGGCAAGCGAGTGGGACCGGAGCATCCAGGTGGCCAGCACGGGGACGAACGTACTCGACAGCAGGTACGAGCTGATCATCGCGAACCCGACGGCCAGCGACAGCGGCACGAAGAGCGCCTGGGCCGCCCCCTGCATGAAGAACGACGGGATGAACACCGCCAGCACGCAGAGCATCGCCAGCAGCCGGGGTACCGCTGTGTCGAGGTTTCCCTGCCGCACGGCCAGGGCCACCGAGTCGGTCCCCTCCAGCCTGGCGTGAATGTTCTCCAGCTCGACGGTCGACTCGTCGACCAGGATGCCGACAGCCAGCGCCAGGCCGCCCAGGGTCATGAGGTTCAGCGACTGGCCCGTCAGCCACAGCGCCACCAGCGCGCCGCCGATGGCAAACGGGATGTTCAGGACGATGATGACCACGCTCCGCCAGTCGCGGAGGAACACGAGGACCATCAGGCCGATCAGCCCGGCGCCCATCGCCCCCTCCAGGACCAGGCTGCGGATCGAGCGGGTGACGGTGGGCGACTGGTCGAACTCGAAGCTCACCCGGATGTCGTCGGGCAGCACGGCCCGCATGTCGGGCAGCGCCCGCTTCACGTTGTCGACCACGGACAGGGTCGAGGCGTCGGCCCGCTTCGTCACCAGGATGTACACCGCCCGCCGCCCGTTGACCAGCGCGTAGCCGACCGGGATGTCGCTGCTGTCCTGCACGGTCGCGACGTCGCGGAGGTAGACCGTCGGGCTGGCGCCAGGGCGGATCGGGATGGTGAGCAGCTCATTCACATCCTTGACCAGCGCGTTGATCGGCACGATCGGCATCGCGTCCTCGATCCGGATCGTGCCCGACGGGCTGATGACGTTGCCGGCCGAGAGCGCCTGGATGACCTCGTCGGGCGAGATGGCGTAGGAGCGGAGCCGGTCGGGATCGAGCCGGACCACGACCGTGCGCTGGCTGCCCCCGAACGGCGGCGGGGCCGAGACGCCCGGTAGGCTGGCGAACATCGGCCGCACCTTGAACAGCGCCTGGTCCTGGATCTCGCCGACCGACTTCGTCTCGCTGGAGAGGACCAGGTAGCCGACCGGGACGCTGCCCGCGTCGAACCGGGTGATGAACGGCGAGACGGTCCCCGGCGGCATGAAGGCGCGCGAGCGGGTGACGTAGCCGATCGTCTCGGCCATGGCCTGGGCCATGTCCGTACCCGGGTGGAAGAACAGCTTCATCAGGGCCATGCCCTGGACGTTGCGGCTCTCGACGTGGTGGATGCCGTTGATGTACAGGAAGTGATATTCGTAGTAGTTGGTCAGCAGCCCTTCCATCTGCGCGGGGTCCATGCCGCCGTAGGGCTGGCAGACGTAGACAACCGGCAGATTGAGGTTGGGGAAGACGTCGATCGCCATCCGGCGCACGGCCAGGACGCTGCCGAGGACCAGGGCGGCGAC